>CAYWMR010000180.1:0-9276 GCA_964458965.1 uncultured Occallatibacter sp.
TCGCCTGCCCCGCCGCGGGCACTTGACCGGACGCGGGTTGCGGAGTCCCCAAAACGCAGAAACCAGAAAGCGCAGCGAATGCGAGCGCCCGACCATTCAATAGAGATTGCATCTTCCGATTGTCCACAATCTCACGCCACTCGAACAAGCCCGCTGGGTGCCCCTGGTCTCGATTCTGAGACCTGGGAGTGCACGCTAGTGCGGCACCGGAAATGCGTAAGTCACTCCCATAGTGAACTGGAATGAGTTTCGCTTGGTTGCAGGCGTCGTTGCCGGCGGGTTGTTCAGGTAGGTGTCGGTCGTTCCCAGTGAAAGATTCAGCCGCATGTACGCAGGAATAATAAACGTGTTGGTTTCGCCCGTCGAGTAGGCGTGCAAGTCGTTCCAGGCCGGAATATAAGCCAGTTGTTGGTTAAAAACCATGTTCCTGGGCAGCTTGCGAACGTAGTTGGCCGCAATGGTGGAGCCGATCAGGTTCTGGTTTTCTCCAGGCGCCGCGGCAATAAAGTCCTGGCGTTCAAACTGCACCGTGGCCTTCAGGTCAAGGGTCTGCTTCGGCTGCTTGACCATCGTCCGGCCCAGCCCGCCGCCATAGATTTGTTGCAGATCAAGGCTCTGCGAGAAGTTGTGGTCGAATGCCACCTGGGCCAGCGCAAACGTCCGTGCCGAAAAAAACTCATCGCGCTCCGCGTCCGCATGGTAGATGGCCGTCTTTACCGTAGGCGTGCCCGGCTCTGTGATCTTTCCATACGAGCCGCTGAAGTCGACAGCCGTGCGATTCCTTGGGTCGAGCCAACCAACCGGGGGCACAACCCGCACCAGCGAAAAGCCGCCGCTCAAGGTATCGGTGTTTTGCGTCGCCTGCACAATGGTCGCCCCAGCCGTTGCATTCCCGCCCCAACCGGAAAAGAATCCCGGCTCTGTCCGCAACTCCTTGTCGAACGTAGGCTGGTCGATCACATAAGCTACGTTCGCCAGCGGGATCGGCTCGGTGCGCGCTCCATCGCTCGGGGTCAGCTCAATCTGCTTGTTCTCCACGGTCAAGCTGCCCTGCGGCAGGTGCGTCGGCAGCGCCTTGCGTCCTGGATTGAAACCCTTTTGCAGCACGTAGAACATTGCCGCTGAGTGAATCTCCTTCACCTTGTCCCAGTTGACTGTCACGTCCCCGGCAATGTCGCTGTGAAACACTGCATTGCCCGCGATCGATCGCAGAAACTTCCCCGTCAATTGGTCGCCATTGTTGAACACGATCACGTCGGGTGCGGGCGGCTTGGCCCCTGAGGCGGGCGCAGCAGGCGCTTGTCCGGCGGCAAGCGGCCCAATGGCCGCAACAAGCACCAGCGAAGCGGCGAAGAACCGGCAGCCAAAGCCGGATCGAGCACTGCCCAGTGCAAGGGCGTCAAAGCGAGAGTGGGTCAGACAACTGGTCGAACGTGTCATGGGAAAGTCAGCAACTCCTCTTTCGGTTGAATTCATCTCACGCGGATTCGCAGTTCCAAGCACCCGGCCCACGCCGGATTCCCTCAGGCGACCCGCCAATTAAATGTTAATTATACCGTTGCTTTCGAGCTCGGAGAGCCTGCGAAAAGTCGACTTGCCGTTACCTATCCGCATTTCGGTCAGTGCCGTGACCGTTCCGCATCAGCCGGGGTTGGCGTCCCAACAGAGGCTGGTCAAGTCTCATGCCGTCGCAGGCCTCAGAATCGAGACCTGGCGCAACCGGCCGCCCCCAGCCGAACACAGCAAGGTCGAAACTTTCGCTATACTGGCGAGGTGCCTCGGGCATCGGCATCTGCACAATCTCCCACCAACCGGGCACGAAATCCTGACAGAGGAGAAATCGGGATGGTTCGAGTCTCTGATCCTGCTTTGAAGTGCATCTTGGCGTGCATCCTGGTGCTCTGCTTTTTGGCGTCGCCCATCCATTCAAATGCGCAGGCCGGTTCCCCCGCCCCCGCCGCCGATGCCAACGACG
This sequence comes from uncultured Occallatibacter sp., assembly GCA_964458965.1. GTDB lineage: Bacteria > Acidobacteriota > Terriglobia > Terriglobales > Acidobacteriaceae > Telmatobacter. The sequence continues at coordinate 1,976 of CAYWMR010000180.1, forward strand.
ACCTCCTCAAGATGATCTCCGCCGGCTTGCCGGAGAGCGTGGTAATCGCCAAAATCATGGACAACTCCCGCCACTGGGATACCTCCGTCGATGCGCTCATCGTCCTCAAAAGGGCCGGAGCCACCGAAGCCGAGATTGCCGCTCTCGCCGCCGGTCCGCAGGCTGCCTTCAACCCCGCCCTGCCCATGGCTACCTCCTTCATGGGCGGAGCCATCAGGAAGACACTCTCCGGCGATCCCATGCTCTCCTTCCCGCCCGATCTGCCCACTCGCTTTCTCGACGCCCGCCCCACCAACACTGCCTTTCTCGTCAATTACAAGGGTTCGCCCGCCATCCTCGTTCCCGCCATCCGCTTCATTCCCAACTGCTGTTATGCCGTTGCCAACGTCCTCTTCCTCCACGAAAAGCTGGTCTTTGACTTCTACGTCTGGGAAAAAATAGGCGCGCATGAGGCCAGCGGCTTCTCGAAAATCACCAGTCCCAAGATGTTTCCCGAGGCTGGCAATCCACCTCCCCTCGAGGTAACCCGCACCGGCCTGCTGCTGCAACCCAACCAGATCGCGCCCTGCCGCACAGAAGCGCACACCGACAGCAAGATCAAGGAGCCCGAGGTCACATTCGACCGCCTCGTCCGCACCGGCGCCGGTCAGAACTGTTCCTTCGACTTCAGCATGATGTTCGGCACATTTGTCCCCGGAGACGGTGTCTACGCTGTCCAGCCGATGCGCTCACCCGGCCTAAGCACCTTCATCGGCAAACTCATCAGCGACTATGACTCCGTGCTGGCTGGCTGGCTGCAAGCCGTCCGCATCTCCGATCCCGCAACCCAGCTAAGCGCCGATGCCAACTACACCCCGGTCTCCGATGCGGATCAGCAGAGATACGAAGCCGAAGCAAAAGATTTGCAGCAGCCTCCCGCCGGCGCGCCAAAAAGCGGCGGCGGCTTGGGCAAGCTCATGGGCCTTGGGAAAAAGGCGGGCGCGGCGTCCGGCGCTGCTCCCCCGGCCGCTCCCGCCGCCCCAGCCGCACCCGGCGCTCCTGCCGCACCCGGCGCTCCCGGCGCTCCCGCCGCTCCTCAAGCACCTCAGATGCCACAGATGCCCGGCGCGCCGCAAGCTCCACCGCCGCCTCAAGTCAGTGCACCAGGGGCACTCGGCGCGCCGCCTCCTGCGCCACAGGCCGGGCAGCCCGCGGCTCCAGGCTCCGGCTCCGCACCGGCCCAGGGCCCCGCAGCGCAGACCGCCTACGCCAATCCCCAGCCAGCCTCTACCGCATCAGCCGGCGATTCGGCTTCGGGATACGCTCCAGCCGCGGGTCCCGGTTCGGCGTCGGCAGGCCCAGGCGGCTCCGCTCCCGGCTCTTCCTCCAACGCCGCCATGCAGAAGCGGTACCCACCCCGCACAGCCTGCATCGAGCCACCCGCTCCCATCAACCTCGATTCGACCTGGACAGACGCGAGCAAACAAGAGGTGGTTGGCTATTTCGCCAACCCCAACTCCAAAGAGGTCAGTTGCGTCTATTCCTTCCACAAGGCGGGCAGGTGGGATATGAAAAATGCCGGCACCATCGTCCTTGGGGCTGGGGTTAAGCACCGCGGCGGCGAAAACGACGGCGTCTGGGACAAGGGCGACGACAGCTCCAATATCAAGTATCAATGCTATTCCGGCACCATGCCCGTAGACGCCAACGGAGACGACTGTCTCGGCAGTGTAGTCTTCACCGGCCCACCCGCCCCCGGAACGGAGAAATAGTCCAGGCCCTGTCATCGGGATTATGATGCAATTACACCTTGCTGGGAGCTTGGCGCAGCAAAAGTCGGCGCGTCCCTTCTCCCTGCTTGGACTGAACCGCCGGGAGCATTGAGTTGGGCATCTTTGACGAGCCCGAAACGGGTAATACCAACGTCAGCCAGGCTCGTTCGCGTGCCCGAACGGCTCGCCGGCCATGGCCTGTTTCCGCGCGACTCCTCGTCGGAGCAATGTTCATCGTGAACATTCTCCTGGCAGCATTTCTCGTGAGAACTGAAATCAAGAGGCCTCAAGCAAGGTCTGAAGCGAGGTCTGGACCACCCGCAATTTCCGCTCCCTTCCCACTCGAACAGCCGAAGGCCGATACCCCGCCCCAGCTGAATGTGCCGCCCAATGCGCCGCCAGATCATGGGTCCAGTCCCGTTCAGGGCTCCAGCCTCGTTCAGGGGTCCAGCCTCGGCGTGAAGACTCCTGCGGTCGAAGTCAGGCCGGCCGGATTACCCAGCACCCGGATGTCGAAGCGCCACGCAATCAAAGCACTGCGAGCCACTAAAACCCCGCGCCCGTTCTTGTTGGCGCCGATGCCGCGGGCCGTGAATTACCCTCCACAGCAACCTCTCGGCCAGACTCCCGCTCCTGTTCGCGATCCAGCAGCATCTTCGGGCGCAAGCGTCAGTGTCGCGCCCCCTCGCCTGGCCGCATCCGTCGTCATCCCTGGCCCTGGCGCCCGTGGAAACGCAGCACCACCTCCCAACGCGCCCGCTGCATCGGTTCTCTCGCGGTCGGCGATTGGCAACGGCCTCGCGGCGAAGGGAACCCGGTCAGGCTCAGTGACCAAAGTGGCCTCGGTTGGGCTTCCACCTGTGGAAAAGGGATTGGTTATACCAAAGACGCCCGTAGCGTCAGTCTCCCCTAAATTCGAGATCGTTCCCCGGCCTGCCGTGAAGGTTACCAATTGCGGCGACGACAAAGTTTTTATCGCCTGCCCCACGCTGAAAAACCGGTATGACACGCCCTACACCACCGAAGACCCCTAACACTTTTTTGGCAGGTGGGCGGGTGGCCTCGGTCTCGACACCCAAAACTTCATCGAGGGTGCCCCCGGTCCCTCGCAATTGGGGACCGGGGAGGGAGGATCGACCTGCCTGTACCCGCGCAGGAAGCAACAAAGCTCAACCGCCCCGTTCGCAAGGAGCATCCCGACTCGCGCAGCGAGTTACACCCTGAACGAGCCATAAATGTCCCGTGCCCCATTCATTCGCGCGCTTTTGGCGAATGAGTGGGAAGCCACAACCCTCAAGTGGATATGGTTCACAGCGAGCAGCCCGACTCGCCGCCCGAAGCTACGGATGAAAGGAACAGTTGACGTTAATCGGGTCCTGCGCTGACTCGCTGACTTGCCATCGCGTCGAAGCCGCAGCTAACCTGGCCGGTGGCCCTGGTCTCATACCGCGCACCATCAAGTTGAGGGTGCCCAGGTCCCTCGCCTTTGGGGACGGGGGTGACTGCCGATCTTAATCGGCAGGAAGAAGCCCGCTGGCAGGGTCAATCCCAGCAAACGCCCACGTGGCCGCCCTACGAAACTCGCCGCCCCGCCCCCGAAGAGCACCAAATCGCCATGGCATCTTTCCAGGATACTTTCCAGAACCCGTGACCGCCAGGACCGTTTTGATACGGCCGGGCGCACGCCGCCAGATGCCAGCACTGCATGCACGTTCCCTAAAATGTAAACGCTTACATGCACAATTATGTGCACGAAAACGCATCAATATCTCCCTTATTCGCCCTTAAACAGCCTTAAAACATGCTGTTTTGCACGATTTGTCACGCGTTTACCTGCGCACATTTGCATACACTGCGCGGTTCGTCGAAACGTCCCAGCGTACGCAATTCACCACACTCAAGGCGAAGCGTGTTTTCCAGGCTCTTGCAGCCTAGAACGGGTTCGCCGGCGGGATTTTCCCGTCCCCGCTGCGCTTCCGGAATACCACCTTCAACTCCCTCCTCCAGTGGTCGCTCACCGCGATCAGCTCCCACTCAACCTGGGGCGAAAAGTAGCGCAGCACCGGCTCGTTGGCCGGATGAATTCGCAACGCCGGCCCGGCCAGCAGCAGCCTTGGCACCGCTACGGAGACCTCCGCGCCCGCAAAATAACCCTGCCGCTCGAATGCCGAAAGCAGTCTCCCTCCTCCCGCTCCGGGTTGGCGGTCGTTGTTCAACGCCCGCACCCGAATCCAGTAGTCCAGGGCCTGCAAAGGCAAGTGCAGGTCCTCATCGGCTTTCAGCTCAATCACCGTAAGCCGCCCGTTTCGATCCAGGGTCAGCATGTCCAGCAGCCCCCTGTCGCCCACTGAGAGCGCGGGTACCTGCGAGTAGAGCAAATCCCCGCGCAGTCCCGGCAGCAGTTCCGCAATCCCGCCGCGCAGCCGGGCCTCCAGCCAGTGCTCCGGCTGCATCCTGAACAGCGGGTCTGTCTGAGCGCCATCGGCGTAGCGGTGACGGAATAGCCGTTCCAGCAATTCGCGGCAAAGCCCTTCATTTTCAGTGGTAAGCGGCGTTTCGTTAGCCCCTGCGCCAAAGGTCACCTCATCCTGGGGCGCAAAAGAATTGGCCGCGAACCCGTGCCGCACCCGCGCAAACTCCAGGCCATGCAGCAGCAGGCCCACCTCCGTGGCGGATGAGGCTCGAATCTCCACGCGTTCCCTGGCCGGCGCGGAAACCAGACCCATCAGCCGGTCGATTCCTCCCCGGCAGCGCTCCATGGCCGCCGCGGCTGAAAATGCGTGTACCAGCCGCGACTCCAGATTTCCCGTGTCGCGAAAGTCCACCGCCGCCAGCTCTTCGCTGCGCTCGTCAAGGGTAAAGAGCTGGAAATCGGCAGCCGCATGGTTCAGCCAGGACATCCGCTCAGCCGTCGTTCGCCAGGCTCCCGCCGGCACAATCACCTTCAGCCCGCCGAAGTGCCTGCGCCCATCCCCCTTTTGCCTGCAATGATCCAGCCAAAGAATCCCCAACGTCAGTACGCCGTCCACCGTTGCGGCACTCTCAGCCTCGCTCACCCCGATCACCGCATCGGCGGCGGTTCCGCGCAGCAGCCTGCCGCGCACATACGCCGGACCGAAGCTGTGCTCCAGGTCCATCGCCGATCGCATTCCGTCCACCTTGGAGCCAACGAAACTCCGCGTCAATGCCCGTTCCAGCAGACGCTGGTAGTTCCTGCGCGCAGCCTCCCGGGCGGTGGGAGTGCGGCGATCGCTGGTTGGCACAAGTTCCAGCGCCTGGGGCTTGGCCGCGCCCATCCGGCGGGTCATCAGCAGCAAACACTGCGCCCGCTCCCGCACCTCAACCACGGTGCGAACAAGGTTGCGTTCCTCGCTCCACAGTTGCAGCAGACAGCGCCCATGTTGCTCGCTCACCGCGTAGCGCGCCATCCGCATGTCGAAGAGTATGCGGCCGTCCTCCAGCACAGCCGCCGCCGGGTGTTCCACAAGATACTCTTCGATTCTTTGGGTCAGTTGTCCTGGTTGTGGGGACGAGGCGCCGTCAGCGCCGTGAGCCACCGGAAGCCCTACCAACCCTGCCGTGCTCGAAGCCCGGTAATGTGCGCGGTGTGGTGCCGCGAGTGCCAGTCGTAGAGAGCCAGGGTTGTTGCCAAATTCTGCCCGCCGCGCTCCGGATGGTTGAACCCCTTTTGGAAATCCGCCTCCGTCATCGATTCCAGCAGAGCTACCCATCGGCCATGCACCGCATCAAGCATTGCCAGTGAGACCTCAATGGGCAACTTGCTGTCAGCCAGATTGGCCCACGCAGCCTCGTCATAAGGCTTGATCGTTGGCCAGTCTTCGGTCAGCGCTAACTTGAAGCGGGTGTAGCACATGGCATGGCTGTCGGGCACGTGATGCACTACCTGACGAACTGTCCAGCCGCCTTCTCGATAGGGAGTGTCGAGCTTTGCATCGTTCAGGCCGGCGACCGCAGTGCGCAAAACCTCCGGCAGCATTCGCAACGTCTGAATATGCGTCGCGCGAATGCCTGGAAGCGTGCTTGCCGGCGGGCTGAACCGGCCAACCGGGAATCGGAGATCGTCCAAATCGGTCATGGCACGGACCCTCCCGTATCTCTTGCCCGAGACCCCGCTGCAGCTTTATTTTGAATACCAGCGGAACTCCTCCGGCCCCGGCGGTCGCACGGCACGGGGCTGGGGAAGTGGTTAGGCGTGATGGTGGTGATGGTGATGGCGGTGGTGGTGGTGCACCTGCGCGGAAGCGATCATCGGGCTGGCGAACACCATCAAAAGCAATACAGCTGCGAGAATCTTTTTCATGGCATAAATGTAGCACGAACGATTCCCAGGTGGGTAGAGCGTCAACACCCCCGCATCAAAACAGGAACCCCCCACCCGCCGCCGCTCATCCAGGTGCGGCGGCAGCGTAAACTGAAACCACCATGACAACTCCGGCTGCTTCCCCAAATTCCGGCCACAAGAGATTCTTTTTTGAGAAATTCGGCATCACCGAGCGCTTGCTCGAACGCTGCCTCGGCGAGGCCCTCTCCGCCGGCGGCGATTATGCGGACCTTTACTTCGAATCTGTTATTGCAACGTCTTTGGGTGTGGACGAGCAGATAGTTAAATCTGCTTCTCAAGGCACCAGTGCGGGTTGCGGCATCCGCGTACTCTCCGGTGACCGCACCGGCTACGCCTACACCGACAACCTCAGCCCCGAGCGGCTGCTCCATGCCGCCCGCACCGCCGCGCTCATCGCCTCCGGGCCGGCAACGCAGACGGTCAAGGGATTCACCGAGGCGCCCAACGCCGATCTCTACCCCGTTCCACTGGGCGGCTTCGACCTTGACCTGGCAGCCCGCCTTGAACTGATCCTCAGAGCCGACCGTGCCGCCCGCGCCTTCTCTCCCTCCATCGTGCAGGTTCGCGCAGGATACTTCGAGGAGCTTCGCCGCATCCTCATCGCCGCCTCCGACGGCGCGTTTGCCTCGGACACACAGCCCCTTTGCCGGTTGAATGTACACGTCATCGCCAAAGAGGGCGCCATCACCACCAGGGGCGCGGCGGGCGGCGGCGGACGAGCCGGATTGGATCAGTTTGTGGGCCCAAAGAGCCCGGAGCACCTGGCGCGCGAGGCCGCCCGCGGAGCAATTCTGCAACTCGGCGCAGTCCCCGCTCCGGCCGGTGAAATGGAAGTAGTGCTCGGTCCGGGTTGGCCGGGAATCCTGCTTCATGAGGCGGTTGGCCACGGCCTGGAAGCCGACTTCAACCGCAAGAAGACGTCGGCCTTCGCGGGACTGATCGGGCAAAAGGTTGCAAGCACAAAGGTTACCGTCGTCGATAACGGAACAATGCCGGGCCGCAGGGGAAGCCTCAACGTGGACGACGAAGGCTCGGCGACGCAGGAGACAACCCTCATCGAGGGCGGCATCCTGCGCGGCTACCTCACCGACAAGCTCTCCGCGCGGCTCACGGGAGCAAAGAACACCGGCTCCGGCCGCCGCGAGAGCTACCAGTGCATCCCCATGCCGCGCATGACCAACACCTAC
>CAYWMR010000181.1:0-9252 GCA_964458965.1 uncultured Occallatibacter sp.
CGCTGGTGGTTTCCGGCGGACATACGCATTTGTACCTGGCGCAGCCGGTTGACGGCACTTGGCACTACCGGCTCATCGGCCGCACCCTCGACGACGCCGCTGGCGAAGCATTCGACAAGGTGGCCAAGCTGCTCGGCCTGGGCTACCCCGGGGGTCCCTGGATCGACGCCCTGGCCCTCCACGGCAATCCCCGCGCGGTGCCATTCGCCTTCTCTCAAATCAAGACCAAGCTTCATCTGGCGGGGAAGGCGCCCCGCACCAAGGCCGCCCGCACGGCCCCCATCGCCAACCTCGACACTCATTTCCTTTTTTCGTTCTCCGGAATCAAGACTGCCGTCCTCCGCTATGTCGAGCTGCACAATCTTCGCCCCGAGGCCGAGTCCCGCCGCGAAGCTCTTTTTACCGGCCACGACGCGCCGGCTCGGCCCTCCATTGAAGACGCGCTCGCCCAATGCGACGCGCAGACCCTCGACCTGATTGCCAGTTTTCAGTACGCCGTGGTTGGCGACCTGCTCAAGAAGACCTTCGCTGCAGCCGAATCCCTCGGCGTCCGGCGAATCTTCGTTACGGGTGGGGTGGCAGCCAACCGCGAACTGCGCTCCCGCTTCACCGCCGAAGCCGGTCGCCGAAACCTTCGCGTCTCATTCCCCACGCTGGCTCTGTCAACTGACAACGCTGCCATGATAGCCGCCGCCGCCTGGGCCCGATTCGTAGCGGGGGATTTCGCACCAGCTTCGCTCTCCGCCGACCCGTCGCTTGCTCTCGGAAGCTGAAGCGCCAACCCATTCGGCAGTTGTACCATTGAGTCGGCACACCAATCGCCGCAACCGTTCCATCCGTCTCAATGCCGGATCCAGCGGGCAGCGGCCTTTTCCGCGCTCGGAGCGCACACCCATGATCGCCTGGCCAATGATTGGCGCACACAGTTCAGCGGTTTCTATCGCAACCTGTCTTGCTCTCTCCATCAATGCCTGCGGCGGCGGCGGAACCACTTCTGTTCCCACTCCACCTGCCATTCCAGTTACCTATGTCCTGACCGTCAATTCGGCCACTCCGGCAAGCGGCGTCTCCATTACCGTCGCTCCCAGCGACAACAATGGCGCCGCCAACGGCACTACCAGCTTCACCCGAAACTACAACGCCGGAACTGCAGTTACCCTAACTGCTCCCTCATTCACGGGTAACAATACCTTCTCCGCCTGGACCGGATGCACCACAGTCACCACCGTTACCTGTGCTGTCACGCTGACGGCCAACACCACTGTTACTGCGACTTATGCCGTGCCACCTCCCGCAGTCACCTACTATGTCAGCGGCACTGGCAGCGACTCGGCCAACGGTCTTTCGACCACCACCGCCTTCCTCACTCTTCAGCATGCCGAGAGTGTTACCCAGCCTGGGGACACCGTTTACGCAATGAACGGCACCTACACTAACTCATGTCCCAGTTGTGCTGTGCTGGATATCACGATACCCGGCACGCCCAATAACTGGATTACCTTCAAAGCCTTTCCCGGTCAAACTCCGACTATTTCGTTCAACGGCTGGGAAGGCATCTTCTTTGAGCCAACCGCGGCTTACGTTGAAGTCAACGGCTTCACCATTATCGGGAATAATGCGAATGTAACTCTGGCACAAGCGCAAGCGCAGTCCACCACCAATCCAGATCCAGCCTTCAACGGTAACTGCGTCTCCGCCGATGGCCGCCAGGGCACCGCCCCGGTCCGGCCCAATCATCTCCGCATTCTCAACAACATCATCAGCGAGTGCGGAGGCGCGGGCATCGGCACCGCGTGGTCCGATTACGTCATCATCTCCGGTAACACTATCTATAACTCCGCCTGGTATTCCATCTACGGATCAAGCGGCGTCTCCAACTGGGAAAACTGGAATTCCGACAGTTCAACCGGATATAAGATGTTCATTACCGGCAACCGTCTTTTCAATAACGCACAGTACGTCCCCACTTATCCTGACGGAGTGATCCTCGACGGAGAAGCCATCATCATCGACTCCACTCGCAACTCGGCTTACAATTCCACCAACGACCCCTTGCCGCCCTACACCGGCCGCACCCTCATCGCCAACAATGTTATCTATGCCAACGGTAGCTCCGCTATCGAAGTCTTCCAAAGCGACCACGTCGATGTAGTCAATAACTCCAGTTATCGGGAAGTAACCAACCCTCCTCTGACCGGTCGCGGGGAAATGAACCTCAACCAGACTTCCGACGTTAATGTCATCAACAATATCTTCTATAGCGCCACTGGCCAAAACCCAGTGACAGTGGATCCAGCCACCACATCTCAGATCCTTTTGAACTATAACCTCTATTTCAATGGCACAAATTTCGGTGATGTCGCCAATGGCCCCAACGATCTAACCGCCAACCCGCTGTACGTCGATCCGGCTGACTCCAACCCCCTCAACGTCCTGCTCACCGTATCCCCGTCCAGCCCTGCCGTCGGTTCAGGCACGTCCTATCTCGCACCCTCAACCGACTTCGCCGGAAACCCTCGCCCGGGCCCCAACGGCTACGACCGCGGCGCGTACCAGCAGCAATAGGCTCGGCGACGAACCCTGCATCCACGGTTTCAGTCACTCTCGTAAATTTGCACGAATAGTTTTTCTGGTAAACCGCCCCACGCAATGGCATAATACGAAAACATCCAAACCAGAAGCGGAGGAGGAAATCGGATGCGTCCTATTGCCAATGCGTTCGGGTCACTCGTGATTCTCCTCGGAGTCATATGGCTTCTGGAAGAGTACTCCATCCTGAATGGAAACCTCTGGGAGACTCAGATACCCTGGCCCCATCGCGGTCTCATCGCCATCGGAGCAGGCATCGTGTTCATTTTCTTTGTCAACCAGGGGCAGCGGCACTAACCCCGTCGCGGCCCGGCGGCGCGCACTGCTTCCGGAGCGTCGAACTGGCGGAAGTTGGCCTCGAACCGCCCGGCAAGTTCGGCGGCCTGCAGGTCGTAGGCTGCTTTATCGGCCCAGGCGTTGCGCGGGTTCAGCACCTCTGCAGGCACGCCGGGGCAACTGAGGGGAATGTGCAGCCCAAATGCCGGCTCGGTCGCAAATTCCACATCCTCCAAATGGCCATTCACTGCCGCGCTCACCAGTGCTCTGGAGTGCTGGATGCTCATGCGCCGTCCAACCCCGAACCGGCCTCCGCTCCAACCGGTATTCACCAGCCAGCATGCAGCACGGTGCTCGGTGAGCCGCTTGCCGAGCATCTCGGCATAGACATGCGGCGCCAACGGCAAAAACGGCGCGCCGAAGCAGGCTGAGAACTCCGGCACCGGCTCCGATCCCAGCCCGGCCTCGGTTCCAGCCAGTTTGGCCGTATAGCCCGAGAGAAAGTGATACATGGCCTGCTCTGGCGTAAGCCTGGCAATGGGAGGCAAAACGCCGAACGCATCGGCGGCCAGGAACATCACGTTGCGCGGATGCCCGCCCACCCCTGGTACGACAGCATTCTCAATAAAATCAACGGGATATGCGGCGCGGGTATTCTCGGTAAGCTGAATATTGGTGTAGTCGGGCTGGCCCGTCACCGCATCGAGCACCACATTCTCCAGCACCGAGCCGAAGCGAATGGCGCGAAAGATCAGCGGTTCCTTTTCTTCCGTCAGGTCCGCGCATTTCGCGTAGCAACCGCCCTCAAAGTTGAAGATTCCATCTGCGCTCCAGCCATGTTCGTCGTCGCCGATCAGGCGCCGTGCCGGATCGGTTGAGAGAGTGGTCTTGCCGGTTCCCGAGAGCCCAAAAAACAGCGCCGTTATGCCATCGGCACCCACGTTGGCCGAGCAGTGCATGGGCAACACATTGCGGCCGGGCAGCAGGAAGTTCATCACCCCGAAGATCGATTTCTTCATCTCCCCGGCATACTTTGTGCCGCCGATCAACACAATCCTGCGGGTGAAATCGGTGAGGATAAAGGCCCCGGTCCGGGTGCCGTCACGCTCTGGGACGGCCTCGAATTCGGGCGCGGCAATCACGGTAAAGTCCAGCTCATGTGCTTTCAATTCAGCGGCTTGTGGACGCACAAAGAGCTGGCGGACAAACAGGGCGTGCCAGGCATACTCGGCAATTACGCGGATTGACAGGCGGTAATCCGGGTCCGCGCCGCTATGAAGATCCTGCACAAACAAGTCGCGCTCACGCATGTGCTCGATCACGCGTTTGAGCAGCGCTTCGAACCGGTCCGGAGCGAAAGGCTGGTTCACGCGGCCCCAGTCAACCAGGTCGTGGGTTGCCTCATCGTCCACAATAAATTTGTCGCGGGGACTGCGCCCGGTCCTCTGCCCGGTGGTGGCGACAAACGCGCCATTGGCCGCCAAACGGCCTTCGCCGCGCAGCAATGCGCTCTCAACCAGTTGCGCAACCTCCATGTTTCCATGCACCTGGGGCCCGCAGGCCAAAGAGCGCACCGCCTCCGCAATCAAGGGACTTGCCATGAATGAAACTCCTTCAGCGTAAGAAAAGGACAAAATGATTGGTCACGCAATTGTCCCATTTTGACTGCGTCATGGGAAGGGTCCGCGAACAGGAATGTGCGGCATTCATCTCCGCGGCAGCGCCAGCGAGTTTATCCCGTGGAGGAGAACGAGGCTTCCTGTGTCCTGTTTCGCAGGTTCCGCTCCGGCAATGCCAATGAAAAGACGCCCCTCTACAAGGCCCCGATTCCGCTCAAAAACCTTCGAAAAGGTGGAATTTTGGCAAGAAAACGCTTGATTTTGAGGGTCTTTGCTTACCATTGGGATAACATGGCTTGCTCCGATTCCGCACGCTAAGCTTATGATTAAAGATAACTTATACGATATTCTCTGGCGAATTTGCGGCGAAGGGGATTTGCGTATTAGAGGGGGATATCGGGGTATTAAGGCACAAATCGAGCAAATTTCTGACATTTTTGAGACGCGGGAGAGTGGTGAATCGGGTGCGAAGGGCGCATTTCTGCATGCATTGCTAGCACTCTCCTGAAACGATGATGCGCCAATGCAGGCGAATCATGTGCAAACGCGGGTTGAGGCGGAGCCGGGCCGGCTCTGTCGCGGAGGGTGTAGTTCAGGACAAGAATCGAGAAAACGATGGCGTCGGCCGGGAACATGCCCTCGGGATACGTCGTTCCTCTTTTGCGTCCGGGCTACTCCCGCTCTTGACAACCCTAGCCGCCTATGGGTACATTTCTCCATACCAAGGCGTCTATGGATTGGCAGCATGGCTAACAAAGATCTTCCAAAAAACGAGCTCCAGGGCACGCTCGATCTGCTCGTGCTCAAGACTCTCGCCCATGTCGGCTCGCTGCACGGCTACGGAATCGTGCTGCACATCCAGCGCGCTTCCGAAGAACTGCTGCGCGTCGAAGAGGGCTCGCTTTACCCGGCGCTTCACCGAATGGAGCAGAGCGGCTGGATTGCCTCGGAATGGGCGCTGACTGAAACCAACCGCAAGGCAAAGTACTACAAGCTAACCGCCGCCGGACGCCGCCAGTTGCAGCGCTCCGAGGAAAGCTTCGATCAGCTGGTTCGCGGTGTCCAGGCCGTTATGCGCTTTGCATAAAACTTTGCCGCAACTGAAAAAGGAGTGCCATGGCCGTTTTCTCCCGCATCGCCAATCTCTTTCGCCGTTCGCGCTTGGATCGCGAGATCGAAGCCGAGCTTCAGGCGCACATTGCGCTGCGCACCGAGGACAATGTGGGCGCCGGGATGACGCCGGAGGAAGCCCGGCGCAATGCTCTGGTGCGGTTCGGCAACCCGACTGCGACCAAAGAACGCGTAGCGGCCGCGGACGCCAGCCTGGCATTCGGCGCATTCTGGCGCAATGTCCGGTTTGCGCTGCGGCAGTTGCGCCGCTCGCCGGGGTTCGCCATCACGGCAATCCTGGCGTTGGCGCTGGGCATCGGCCCTAACGTAGCCATCTTCAGCATCATCTGGGCCACGTTCCTTGCGCCGCTGCCGTATCCCAACGCCGACCGGATCGTGGTTGCGTGGACGCACTTCAAGGGCGAGCGCGACGCCACCCGTGCCGACGACTATGCCCAGTATGCGGCTCAAGCCCAATCCTTTCAGCGTCTCGATTTCGAGTCCTGGAACGTCCTGCACCTCACCAACCCCGACCACTCTGAAGACGAGACAGGCGGCTTGCCTGTAAGCCCCGGCTTTGACACCGGCATATTCGACACGCCAATGGCTTTGGGCCGCGACTTTCGGCCGGACGAAGGCGTTCCAGGCAAAGATCATCTGGTAACTCTTTCGCACTGGTTATGGCAACACCGCTACAACTCCGATCCCACCATTCTGGGCAAATCCATCCTCATTCAGGATGAGCCGTATATGGTTGTGGGCGTGATGAAGGGTGCGCCAAACGAGCAAGGGGGAGGAGTGGAGTTCAAGGTCCCCCTCGCGCTGCCGCCCGGAGTGCACTCTCAGCAATCCGGCAACGTAATTGGGCGTCTCAAGCCGGGAGTTACCATCGCTCAAGCCCAGGCGGAGCTTTCGCTGATCGATAGCAGGCTCGCGTCCACGCGCAATGGAGGAAAGGATGCCAACCTCTGGTCAATAAGCGTGGAACCGTTGAAGAACGATTGGCTCGACCACAAACTTCAACGCAATCTCTGGCTGCTGCTTGCCGCGGTTGGCCTGGTTCTGCTCATCGCATGCTCCAACGTTGCCAACCTGCTATTGGCACGCGGCACGTCGCGCAAGCAGGAGCTCGCGGTCCGCTCGGCTCTGGGCGCAAGCCGCGGGCAGATCTTTGTCCAGTTGCTCACAGAAAGCCTGACCCTGGCGCTGGTGGGCGGAGCCATCGGCATTGCCATGGGATGGGGAATCATGAAGGTAGCCATGGCTCTGCTGCCCGACCTGGCCAAGCAGTCTTCAGAAGCCGTGGTGGAGATGAACATACCCGTTCTCTGCTTCGCGATTGGAGTTACGCTGCTAGCCGGCGTGCTGTTCGGATGCGCTCCGGGCTGGCAGGCTTCGCGGCTCAACCTCAGCGAGACACTCAAAATGGGATCTCGAGCCGTCGGAGGCCGTGGCCGTTCAACCACCCAGTCTGTCCTGGTTACGGTGGAGGTTGCGTTGGCTCTAACCCTGCTGGCGGGTGCTGGAATGGCACTGCACAGCTTTTGGAACCTGAGCCATATCGATGTCGGTTTCACGGTCGATCGCGTGATTAGCGGGCAGTTGCGATCGCGCGTAACCGCACCGCAGGGAGGCAAGCCGGCATTTCTCCCACCTGAGCAGATTGTCGTCCAGCAGCACCAGCTCCTCGACCACATGCGCGCCGTGCCGGGCGTGGCGGATGCCAGCCTTACGACGAGCGTTCCCATTCACGGCTACGACACATTTCAATTCGCAGTTGCAGGCCAGCCCTACGACAAGACCCATCCTCCTGTAGCGGACTTTGAAGCCGTCACGCCAAGCTTCTTCAACACTCTTGGAGTTCGTCTTGTTCGCGGCCGCTTCCTTGGCGAGCAGGACACGCTTGGGAAGCCGCTGGCCATCATGGTCAACGAGGCATTCGTCCGGCGCTATCTCAACAACGTTGATCCCCTCACGCAGCGGCTGATGATGCCGCGCATCAAGCCCGGCAATTCGACTGATCCGCAGCCGGTTCCGTACCAGGTTGTTGGCGTCTTTCACGACATTCTCGACGACGACCACCTGACCGGGAAGACACAACCCGAAATGTATATCTCCTTCTGGCAGGCAGCATGGCCGTATGTTGGATTTGCCGTTCGCACCTCAGTGGACCCGGAGGCCGTCACTGGCGGCCTGCGCAACGCCGTTGCGTCCTCCGCTCCAGGCGTCAGCATCGCGGAGCTGGAGATGATGCAGCAACTCGTCGACAGCAAGCGAACCGGCGACCGATTTGGAATGGTTCTGTTCAGCGGATTCGCCGCCGTCGCTCTGTTGCTCGCAGCCGTTGGAATCTACGGAGTAATGGCGTTCGCGGTAGCCCAACGCAGCCACGAAATCGGCGTGCGCATGGCGCTGGGCGCGCGACGCAGCGAGGTGGTTGTGCTCATGGTCCGCGGCGGAATGCGCCTGGCGCTTATCGGTATCGCCATCGGCCTCGCCGGCGCATACGGTCTCGGCCGCCTGATGCGCACCACGCTCTACGGAGTGGAATCCGCGGATCTGGGAAGTCTGGGGGCCGTCGCTGCCCTGCTCCTTCTGGTAGCGGTGGTTGCCTGCTGGCTGCCGGCCCGCCGCTCTGCCGCCATCGACCCCATGAAAGCCTTGCGCAATGAGTAGGCTGAAGAGCCGCTTTAGTTTCCAGACCCGCGGGTGACTCCGCCCTGTTGCCGCGATGCTTCTGGAGCCTCGGCTCTACAATGAACCCGTATGCCCACAACCGTCCGGTCGCACGCCAAAATCAACCTCGGCCTCTATATCGGCGCGCCGCGTCCGGACGGTTTTCACTCCCTGACCACCGTCTACCAGACGCTTGAGCTCTATGACGTAGTCACCGTCACCGCCCGTCCCGCGGCGACAACCGCGTTGAGGCTCACGTCAAATGACAGCCGGGTTCCTACAGACGGCAGAAATACCGCCTGGAAGATGGTCGAGCTGGCGCTTCAATCCCTCGGAATCACCGCCGATGTTGAAATCGCCATCGATAAGCAGCTTCCGGTGCAGGGTGGCCTGGGGGCGGGCTCGGCTAACGCTGTTGCGGCACTGGTGGGGCTGGAGAGGGAGCTGCTGGGGGCCAACATGCTTCCCTGCGATATCGGAGGATGTCAGGCAGGACTGCTATCTCCAAGGAAATTGGCCGAAAAACTCGGCGTCCCGGAGTCCGACCCGCTGCTCAAAAACACAGGAAACTGGCCCGTTTGGCAATTGGAATTAGCGGAAAAGGTCGGTTCCGATGTCCCTCTATTTCTGGTTGGGGGAGCAGTCCTGGGGCGGGATCGCGGCCAGAGCGTTTTTCCACTCCCGGACCTCGAACCCACCTGGTGCGTAGTCGCAATTCCTGATATTGCCGTCTCCACGCCTCAGGCTTTTCGCGACTGGGACGCGCTCTGCGCCGCCCAGGGTTTGACCGAAGAGTCGAGTGACGATAGACTGGAACAGTTGAGCCGCGCTTATGCCAGCGCCTTTTCGGGAGCAATCCCGAAAGGACAGCACGAAGCAGGCTCCTCCGGTGTTCTCCCAAAAGGCGAGAACCTGGCCGGACCGATTGAGTCCGCGCTTGTCCGCACCGGGATCAGTAGCTGGATCCAGAACGACTTTGAAC
>CAYWMR010000182.1:0-9202 GCA_964458965.1 uncultured Occallatibacter sp.
CATTACCGCCTGCAACAGGCGTGGGGCAGCATGGGCACGTAATACTCTTCGAGATACCAGGAGACGGCAAACAGGATAGCCATACCCACCATGGCCCACAAGAACATGCGGACAGGCGCGGTGGCAAGAAGCGACTGCTGCGTGCCTGCATTGGCGCGCGATGGATAAACAAAAAGCAGCCCGCTTGCGAGGCTGATCGAGGCCGCGAGCAAGGCCTTCAGTAGAGCCAGGGTGAGCCGCTCCTGCCAATGGCTTCCCGGCACAAAGAACGCGCTCCCAAGCACCGGATAGAGCGACAGCATGGCCAGGAAGAAAGAGAGCGGTTTGGCGAGTTCCAGGAGCATTGCCGGCCCTTCTTTGAATTCATTTTATTCCGGGTTGGCTTGGCACCTGTCGTTTCGGTTGATGACCCTAGCTCTCGCTCTCTTCCAACAGCGGAAGCAAATCACGGCCGCCTTGCAAGACGCGTTCGATTCGAACCACGTTCTTCCTTATGCGGAAGAGAATCACGCAATTACCTACGGAAGCTAATCTCGCAACCGCGCCAAGATCCGGTCGCAGCCGGTAGATCTGCGGTTGCTTGGCTATCTCTTTCATTCGAGAGTGGAGTACGCGGAGCATACGCGCTGCATGCCGTGGATTGTCCTGAGCAATGAAGCCGGCGATTTCTTCAAGGTCGCCCGGTACCAGCGGAGATAGGCGGAGGCGCACTACCGGCCTGATGACTCGGCCAGGGCCTCATACTTGCTTTCCAACCGTTTGAAAACCGCGTCTGGGTCGAGACCCTCGGAGTCGTCAGCAACCGCCGCCTGCCACGCCTTGCGCAGGTTGGCCATACCCTGTTCCCGCAGGTTGTGCTTGTGCGTCCAGTCGCGGAGTGCGTCCCGGATCACTTCGCTATTGGAGGAGTACTGCCCAGCCTCAACGGCACGGCGAACCATATTCGCCATTTCTGCAGGAAGCGCGATGCTGAGTTTCTCGATTGCCGGCATTTGGTGACTCCAGTAGGAATTAATACTACCATTTTTCTTGAAAGCTGAATCCGGCTTCCGGACGGCAGGCTGAGTCCGGCCTTCCGTCGTGAGGCACTTGCCGAGTGTACCCCCACCTCGTTAAAGTGACACGCACACGGTGTCTCACGCGGAAGTTCATCCCGTGGCCTGCCGCAAGTCATCTTATTCGCCTCCCCAGAAGGACGTTTTCATGTCTTCGATACCCTTGCCAGCCCTTGCCAATCAGGATTTGGACTCCACACTGCGTGAGTTCCGCGTGTTTCCACCGCCGCCGGAGTTCAGCGCCCATGCCCACATCAAGAGCCTCGAAGAATACGAGACGCTCTACAAGCAATCGATTGCAGATCCGGAGGGTTTCTGGGCCGGCGCGGCTAAGGATCTGCACTGGTTCCAGCCCTGGGACAAGGTGCTGGAGTGGAATCTGCCCTGGGCCAAGTGGTTTGTGGGCGGCAAGCTCAACCTGAGCTATAACTGCGTGGACCGGCACGCGCTCGGAAGCCGCCGCAACAAGACCGCGCTGATTTGGGAGGGCGAGCCGGGCGAGATACGCCGGCTTACCTATGCCGAACTGCACATGGAAGTGCAAAAGTTTGCCAATGCGCTGAAGGACCTGGGGCTTAAGAAGGGCGACCGGGTGGCGGTTTATATGGGCATGACGCCGGAGCTGGCGATTGCCCTGCTGGCGTGCGCGCGCATCGGCGTCGTTCACTCGGTCATCTTCGGCGGATTCGCGGCCAATGCCATAGCCGACCGCGTAAACGACTCGACGTGCGTGGCTATTCTTACGCAGGACTCGAGCTACCGGCGCGGCGGCGAAATCAAGCTGAAAGCGACCGTGGATGAAGCTCTGAACGCCTGCCCGACGGTGAAGCATGTGGTGGTATATCGCCGTACCGGTTCGCCCGTGACCATGGTGGAGGGGCGCGACCACTGGTGGCACGATCTGATGGCCGCCGCCGCGCCCGATTGCCCGGCTGAGGAACTGGATTCCGAAGACCCGCTTTACATCCTCTACACCTCTGGAACCACTGGCAAGCCGAAGGGGCTGGTGCATACTACCGGCGGCTACTCAGTACAGACTTACCTCACCACCAAGTATGTCTTCGACATCAAGAACGAGGATATCTACTGGTGCACGGCAGATATTGGCTGGGTCACCGGGCACTCGTATGTGGTGTATGGGCCGCTGCAAAACGGCGCCACGGTGCTGATGTATGAGGGCGCGCCCAACTGGCCGGATTTCTCTCGGTTCTGGAAGATCATCGACGACCACAAGGTGACGATTTTCTACACCGCGCCAACCGCCATTCGAGCGTTCATCAAATGGGGCGACCAGTATGTGGAGAAGCACTCGCTGGCCTCGCTGCGGCTGCTGGGGACCGTGGGAGAGCCCATCAACCCAGAGGCGTGGATGTGGTACCGGGAGAAGATCGGCCACAACCGCTGCCCCATTGTGGACACGTGGTGGCAAACGGAGACGGGAGCGATACTGATAGCGCCGATTCCGGGCGCGGTGCCCACCAAGCCGGGGTCGGCCACGCGGCCTTTCTTCGGCATTGAGCCGGAGGTGGTGAACAAGCAAGGCGAACCGGTGCCGGCCGGTCATGGCGGTCTTCTGGTGATCCGCAAGCCGTGGCCTTCGATGGCGCGGACTGTGTATGGAGACCCGGAGCGCTATCAGAAGACCTATTGGAGTGACGTTGAGGGCAGCTACTTTACCGGCGACGGCGCGCGCATGGACGCCGACGGATATTTCTGGCTGATGGGCCGTGTGGACGACGTGATCAACGTGAGCGGCCACCGCCTGGGGACCATGGAAGTGGAGTCGGCGCTGGTGGCGCACCCCAAGGTGGCCGAAGCTGCGGTGGTGGGCCGTCCGGACGCGCTGAAGGGCCAGGCCATTTCTGCATTCGTATCGCTTGAGAGCGGCAACTATCCCAGCGAGCAGTTGAAGGATGAGTTGAGGAAGTGGGTCTCGAAGGAGATTGGCTCGCTGGCCCGTCCGGACGATATCCGGTTTACCGAGCAGTTGCCCAAGACGCGCAGTGGAAAGATCATGCGGCGACTGCTGCGGGATTTGGCGACGCACGGGGAGATCAAAGGCGATACCACGACGCTCGAAGACTTTACGGTGATTGCCAAGCTGCGGGAGGCGGAAGAAGGATAAGACGCGACGCGCATGCTGGGTTGACACCCGCTGCAAAGACTCCTAATCTCAGCGTATGGAAGTGCAACTCAGCCCCGAGCAGGAAGCCGAACTCTCACGCATCGCTGACCAGAGTGGCAGAAGCGCGGATGAGTTGGCACGTGAAGCGTTAGAGCACATCATCGTGGAAGAGGCCAGATTTCGCGCCGGAGTTCAAGCCGGGCTCGACGCGGCTGACCGTGGTGAGTTCGTCCCCACCGCCGAAGTCTGGGCGAGAGTAGAGCGCGCGTTGAAGGCGTGAAGCCGTCCGAGGGTCGAGCCAATGCAAGTCCGATGGACGCCCCCCGCCGCGCAGGATCTTGAAGAGATTACCCTATACATCCAGAGAGACAGCGAGTCTGCGGCACAGGCCGTCGCCAAAGCTCTTTTCGATGCCGCCAACTCTCTTGATCTCTTGCCCTCCAGAGGGCGCGTAGGGAGAATCCAGGGTTCGAGAGAGATCGTAGTTCCCGGTTTGCCGTATATCATCGCGTATCGGGTAAAGGACACAGCCGTTCAAATCCTGCACATTTACCACGGTGCCCGCAACTGGCCGGGAGAGCGATGATCCTGTCTATTGCCAAGCTGGGCGACGCGGAAGAGGGCTGAGCCTATCCCCAAATCCGCGACATCGCGTCATGGTAGATTCGCCGCAGCAGGCGAAATGCATCCACCTTGCGCCACCAATCGGCGAGAGTCCAGGGTTTGAACTCAAAGCAAACAACGCGGTTGCCCAGGAAGTCCCGTTCGACAGCCTTCCGGTCCACCTTCCTCAGCACAGAGGCGTACCGCTGGGCGAAAGTCCGATGACAAAAGAACGTCTTGTTTGCCCCGATTCCAAAAGGAACGATCGCTCGCGGTTCCCGGAAGTAGTGCTGTACCCCCTCGCTAACGCCGGGCCACATCTCGTTGAAGCAATCGTCCAGGATAACCACTCCACCGTCGGCCAAGGCGCCTTCAGCGGTGCCCAGATCGTGCGCGGTATTCTCGGCAGTGTGTCCTCCGTCGATGCTGATGAGGCGAAAAGGGCCGCGGCCAAGCGCAAGCAAATGACTGGCGGAAAGTTGCTTGGAATCGCCTTCGTGAATTACCAGGCGGCTGGTGTCCGCGTGCCGGCTGAGATTTCGCTTGAACCGCTCCAGATCCCCAAGCCCGGAGTGATCTACGTTCATCTCCTGATGCGAGAAAAGATCGACGGCGACAGCCCGCTCATTCTCCAAACCAAGAAGATACAGCAGGATGAAAAGCCTTCCGTGATGCACGCCAATCTCGGCCACCGGCCCAAATATCTTTGCGTTTCGCTGTTCCTCGGAGAGAAGGACGATGCTCTGAGCAGCGCCGGGAGCCAGCCAGCCCTTTACTAAATGGTGACCGTGTTTAAGATAGGCATTCGAGCTTCTCTTGCGCATTTGTCTCATCATAATTGGCCATGCAGTGATTCCAGGAAGAAGAGACCCCGCGCCCATTTGCGCCAGTTCCTCTCGCCTTCCATGTTCAGAAAGGTTTAAACTCGCTCGATGCGGCGTTTGCGATACGGCGTGGCGATGAGCCTGGACGGATTTATCGCCGGAACCAACGGCGAGTACGACTGGATCGTGCACGATCCCGCGATCGATTTCGCCGCCATGTTTGCGCAATACGACACGCTGCTGATGGGCAGGCGCACTTACGAAGTTGCCAATGCGCCGGGGAAATCCTGGGACAGGTTTGGCCAGCGTTGGATTGTCGTCTCAACCACGCTCAAGCCGGAAGACCACCCCAACGTCACCATTCTGAGCAGCGGCGTTGCGGAGGCGGTTGCCGCGATGAAGGAGCAGCCGGGCAAGGACATCTGGCTCTTCGGCGGCGGCGTGCTGTTTCGCTACCTGCTCGATGCCGGATTGGTGGATACCGTTGAAGTCGCTGTAATGCCGGTGATGATTGGGAGCGGGATTCCGCTGTTGCCGGAAGGCCGCCGGCGATCCCTTCATTTGGGAGAAAGCAAGGCACTGCCCAGCGGCATTCTGATGCTGACGTATTCCGTTGTGCCGGAGCCCGAAGCAGCTTGAGAATGCGATCTGGAACCCGAATCGAGCGTACAATCGGTTACACGGAGGCAAATCCAATGGCTGCATCGACACTTGTGAGCGTATTGGAGTACCTGAAAACCTCTGCCGAGCCGGACTGCGAATTCGTCGCCGGTGTAATAGAGGGTCGATCTGTGGGCGAATACGATCATGCAACATGGCAAATTGTTCTGGCAGCTTATTTTCATGCGCGCGAAAAGGAGTTGGGAATTATTTCGCGTCCCGAGTTGCGTGTCCAGACAAGCCCAGACAGTTTTCGCGTGCCCGACGTGACCCTGCTCAGCCGCAACGCCCCGCGCGAACAAATCGTCACGCACCCGCCGCTCGCGGTCTTCGAGATTCTCTCGCCCGAAGACACCATGACGCGCATGCTCGAGAAACTCGCCGAATATGAGCGGATGGGCATTTTGGCTATCTGGGTGATCGAGCCCAAGAAGCAGCGCTACCTCCGCTATCGGGATGGACAACTCATTCCGGCCGAGGTCTTCGAATTGCCCGGCAGCACGTTCAGCGTGCCCCTGGCGGAGATAGCTGCTCTCGCGGATTGATTTCTTCCGCATCGATTAAGCCAATACAAGGGGTGGATGCGTGTGCATCTGCCTTGTTATCAGGCCACCTTGATGGCGACCTTGCCATGCGCATGGCCTTGTTCTACATACCGGATCGCGTCGGCCGTTTCGCTAAGCGGGTAGCTGCGGTCAAGAACTGGAGTAACTTTTCCGGCTTGCATCAGTTCGGCGAGGAAGGTTAGATCGGCGGTGTTCACCTTGGCCAAAAGACCCGGCATCTTCTGGCTTGCGAATGGGGCCATCACAGCGCTTTGAAGAATGGAGGCAAACATTTCAGAGGACCGCCGGTCCGGGCCTCCTCCTCCGCAACCGATGTAAGTGCCTTTGGGATGCAGCACTCGCAGGCATGCCTTCAGCGGATTGTTCCCAACGAGGTCGAAAAGCAAATCGTAGCGCTGGGCTCCGTTGATAAAGCTTTCACGGGTGTAGTCGATGACCTCGTCCGCTCCAATGGAGCGGACGAGGTCGATGTTTCTGGTGCTGCACACGCCGGTGACGCGGGCGCCAAACCACTTGGCAATCTGCACCGCGAATGTGCCCACGCCTCCTGCTGCGCCGTTGATGAGGACGTGCTGGCCGGGTTGAACTTTGCCTTTATCGCGAAGCCCTTGCAGCGCGGTTATTCCGGCAATGGGCACGGTCGCAGCTTGCTCCCAGTTGAGGTTCTCCGGCTTCAGAGCCAGGCTCGACGCGGGACTACACACATATTCGGCGAACGAACCGGGTGCCGTGCCGAAGACTGCATCGCCCGGTTTGGAGCTAGTGACATTGCTCCCGACTGTTTCCACGACGCCAGCTACGTCTGCGCCGAGACGCCTGGATTTGGGCGCGCGAAGGCCGGTGAACAGGCGAATGAATGACGGCGTACCGCGGATGAAGTGCCAGTCGTAAGGGTTTGCAGAGGATGCGCGGACCTGGATGAGTACCTGGTCGTCGGCAGGTATGGGCTTCTCAATCTCCTGATATTGCAGCACGTCAGGCGTACCGTAGTGGTAGTAGACGATTGCTTTCATCGGCTGCACTCCGTACTACTGAATTATACGGAGGGGGGTGCAAGGAAGTTCCAGCGCCTCTTTGGAGCGCAGCCAAAGCCTCGGTTTGAGCGGGGAACCTTCAATGGCAACCCGCTCCGATCCCCCACACGTCTTGCCGCTCAGAAGCTGTATGTCACGCCGATGGAAGCGCGGGGATTGCGGGTCTTGTGCGCCGAATTGCCCAGAGCCGCCGAGTTCCCGGTAACCGAGAAGGACTGCTCAATGCTGTCGCCGAAGACGCGAATGCCGATGCGGCTTTTCAGCTTGTATTCGGCGCCTCCGCCATAGCCTCCCGCAAACGAAATGTTCGGGGTCTGGCTGGTTCCACCGGTGTGTTCGCCCCCAAGGAGTACATGAGCGAACCCGCTGAATTTCTCCCAGACCACGACATGAAATTCGGGTCCAAGCAGCACCATGTCCACCGTCGGCGCAAGCGTGGTGTTTTGCACAACAGGAGTTGCGTACGGAGTGGAATAGGCGGCGCCATCGGCGGTGATTCCAAAGTATTTGCCAAAGTCGCGGGTGATGGAGAGATCGACGCCCTGCAATCCGCTGCGCGACTGGTTTACCTGGTTCAGGCTGGTGTAGCCGTAGCCCCCGAACGCCTTCCACTTGTAGTTGGTTTCAGGCTGGTCGCTGGAACTGGGGGAATCGTGAGCCTGGCTGACAGCCGTCATGGGCAGAAACGCGGCCGGAACCACGGCCAAAATGATAAACAATAACTTCCTCTTCAACGTGAAACTCCTCAATAACATGCTGTGGGCGGCTTGCCGCTCCCGGTTTTCTTCTTCTTGTTCCCCTGGAAGCAGACGCCATGTCTAAAATGCAGGTACCCTCATAGACTATCCTCTCCACCCCGGTTCCAAGAAGTGCCAGCCCCTAAATAGGCGGGGGGCAGCGGGATTGAACCGGAACCGGCTCGGCAAGGATCGTCCGCTTGCTGGAATTGCCTGATACTGTGACGGGGATTCCTCTGGGAAGGTAGCGGCGGATAACCTCAGTCCGCGCCCATTCCAGTTCCCAGCCGTCTTCGATAGCGACTACCGTGTATTGACCCGGCGCCACTTCGCGGAGTCTAAAGCTGCCGTCGGAGTCGGACTGGTCGCGGCGAAACATGGACAGGTTGGCGGCTGGGTTTTTGGGAACCAGAACAACCATGACGCCCGGTTTCCCTTTGCCGCCGTCGCGAGCAAAGCCGATTACGTCTGTTGCGCCTTTGGCCAGCGTCACGGTGAGCGAAAGCGGGTGCTCGCCTACCTGAATTCGAGAATCCTGCCCTGCGGACCCTCCCGACTGAATCGACACCACCGCGAGAGCCAGGCTGCCTGACTGCGGCAGCAGGGCAAATGAGCCCGGAGGAACAGAATCGAAGCGCAGGTCTCCTTTGCTGGTCATGCGGGATGTAATTTCGCGCTGTGCAGCGTTGTCCGGTCGCAATGCAAGTGCCAGAGGGCTGGGCAGGGGGGAGCCGTCGGCCATTTGGGCCTTAACGGTTACGGTTACGGTTGCCGTGCCTGCGGAAGAGTCCACATCCTGACTGCCGCTGCCGCTCAAATTCAGCTCGGTAATTCTTGGCGGGTTTCCCTGGGAGAGCTCGTAATGGCCAGGCGCGATGCCAGCAATTTCGGCGGTCCCCGGGCCGAGTCCGCCTCGATACATGCCTGCCGTCGCAGTCAGTTCATCATCGCCGAAGATGCTTTGCCGCAGGATAGGCGGACGGATGCCCGGTCCATCAGCGCCGCCGCGCGCCGCCAGGTGGATCGCCGGGACGGCATGCAGTGCAACGTTCAGCTCCACGCGGTCGCCGCTCGAGATGGTAACCGGAGTAGCGCTGGCCTCATCCGTCACTCCGTCGTAGTACGTTACGGGATAGGCCACATCCAGCGCGGCGGCATTCTGCTGCGCCTGTGCGTCGCGCGGGCCCCTTCCGCTCATGGTTGGGTTCAAAGCGAACCAGGGTACGCTTTTCACCGCCAGAAAATACATTCCCGGAAGCAGGTTCCAGAACTCGTAAGAACCGGTATCGTCGGTGGCGCCGGAGATGGACCTGACCATGTGCTCGCCCAGACCGCCTGCCCTCGATTTGCGCACCAGAAGCACCTGAGCCTGCTGCACCGGCTCGCCGGCATCGTCGGTTACCACCCCATGCACCATTGCGTCCGGTTTGAGTTGAAAAGGAATGTGCTCGGTATCCTGTCCTTCGCCGGTTACGATTGCTGAGCTGTATTCGTCGTGCTCGTCGAAGAAGGTGACGAGATAACCGCGCCGGGCCACGCGCAGGCCATATTTGCCCACAGGCACTGGAGGCAGGGCAAACGCGCCATCGTCACTGGTC
>CAYWMR010000183.1:0-9088 GCA_964458965.1 uncultured Occallatibacter sp.
TAGGCGCGCGTGCCGGCGTTGTTGACGACCATGCCAATCGGCTCTTGGCCGGTGGTGATGGTGGCCGTTACAGCATTGGAGGTCAGGTCCACCACCGTCACCGTGTTGTCGCCCGTATTGGTTGCGTAGAGGTGGTTTCCATCGGGATGAAGCTTCAGGCCGTAGGAACCCTTGCCGATTTGGAAGGAGCTGATGGAGTCGTTGGAGGTATTGATGACGTGGATGTTCCCGGCAGAAGGCCCAGATCCCGAATCGTCGCTCACGTAGACAAGCGAGCCGTCCAGGCTGGTGACCGCCGCCATGGTGGAGCCGCCAGTGGTAGTCGGCACCTGGATGTAGTCGGCGACGCTGAGAGTGCCGGCGTCGATGGCCGGGATGGTGTTCGTGCACATGGATGCCACGTAGATCTTCCCGCTGGTGGAACTGTTGGCGACGCCATAGGGGCATAAGTCGCCGTACCATGTCGGCCCTACCGGATTAAGGACAATCGTGCCTAGGACGAGCTGGCTGGCGGTGTCGATTACGGTAACAGTATTGCTTAAGCCGCCGGAGATGTAGGCATAGGCTCCAGCAACGCTGGACGCGCTGGGGCTCATGGTAGTGAACTGCAGATCGAAGCCGTAGAAGGTGCCGGCGGCGCTGGTGGCGTAGGCGCGCACATGATAGGACGTATTCAACTGGAGGCCGGTTAGAGTGCTGGCGAAGGCGCCGGAGCCGGAGCCGTCCGAGGTACAGCTAGCCGTAATCGTCGGATTGGCCCCCGTGCTGTAGCAAACGCCGCGCGCCGTGACTGGCGCACCGCCCTCGTCCGCCACCGTGCCGCCGCTTGCGATGGTGGTGGAGGCCGAACCGATGGTCGATGCGGTCACTACCTCCGGGGAAGTGATGACGGCGGTGAAGTTCTGCGTCGCGCCGGTGGTGACGGCCGGAATCCAGTTGGACGTGGGCGTAAAGGTATAGCCAATGAGCGACGGAGTAATCGTCCCGCTCCATCCCGTGGAGACGATGAAGTAATAATTCCCGTTGTTATCGGTCACGGCCGTGCTCGACTGATAGGCCGTTGTATCCGCCTGGTAGGTGATCGACACGCCAGCCAGAGGCTTTCCGTATGCTGTGACCGTGCCGCCGACAATCGGGCTGCTGCTTACAGTCAGCGATGAAGAGGCAGTGTTTCCTGTCAGGCTGGGCCAGGCGGTGACCGCGCCGGTAGTGACTGTGTAAGTGCTGGCGGCGGTTCCGGTCACCGTGAGGCTCACGGTGCACTGGCCGCTGGGAGCGATCATCGCGCCGGCCAGTGTGATCGTGCCGTTCGAATCCGTGATCAGGGCTCCGTCGCAGACTACCGTTGCTCCCGCCGCTGCCTGCAGACCGCTGGGAAGCAGCGCCTGAAATGCCACTCCGGAAAGCGTTCCGCCGCTGTTGGGATTGTCGAGCGTGAAGCTCAGGGTCGTGGATCCGTTCACCCCGATGATGGATGCGCCGAATGCCGCGGAAATGGCTGGCGGCAGTGTTTGCCCGGCCGCCTTGGGGCTTTCAAGGATGAAGATGCTGCCCGTGGGGTTGCCTTGCGGCAGCAAGCGCTCGTTGAGCACAAAAGCGTGGTGGTTCGCTTCGTCCACCACGATCGCGCCCGGATCGTAGTCCGTGGGCACGGTAGCGGAAACGGTGTTGGTGGCGCCGTCGATCACCGATACGCTGTTGCTGACGCCTTCGTCGTCGCCGTTGGAAACATAGACTTCGTTGCTCACCGTGTCGACGGCGATAGCGTCGGCCCCGGCGCTGGCTTGGCCCACCGGCACATTTGCCAGAACCGCCTGCGAGGATCCGTCGATCACCGCGATTGTAGCGGTCTGGTTCCAACCGCTCCACACCGCCGGGAAGTTGGTGGCATAGACGCGATTGGTCACGGGGTTCACGGTGACCGCAGTGGTGTGGATGCCGGCTATACTGCTGACGGCGTGGGTTACGCCGTCAATCACCGTCAGTGGTGTCGAGTTCGATCCGTTGGTGTAGAGCTTGTTGGAGACCGGATTGAAGGTCAGCAGCGATCCCTGGGTGGGCAATCCTGTGATGTAGGGAGTTTGCAGCGTGCCCCCGCTGACCACTGCGATCCTCCCATTGAAGCTGTCCAGAACATAGGCCAGGTTGTTCGGGGAGTCCACGGCCACCGACGAAGTTTGGAACAGGTAGGTTGCGCCCGACGTCTTGATCGCCGAATACGTGTCCCCCGCGGCGCCATCCACGATTCCGATATTTGACCCGTAATCGGTCAGGTATGCCTTGTTCGTCGCCGGATTGACCGCGATATCGTAGAAGTACTCGTAGAGTTCGGGGGTGAAGTTCCAGGTCCCTGCCGCCTCATTGATGCTGAAGAATCCGCCGTTCCCTCCGCCATAGATCGTGCCCGTGGTGGCGTTGAGTGCCAACTCGTTGGGGCTCTCCTGGCTGCCCAAAGACAGGCTGTTATAGGCCAGGGTGTTGGTATCCACCTCGGTAAAATACCCGCCGCTGAGGGCGAAGACTTTGTGGAGATTGGGGTCGATGGTGGCAACCTTCCCGCCCCCTCGGAAGGAAGCTCCCTGCTGCGGAATGACGGCAAGCACGCCGGCCGGAAGCACGCCGGTACCCTTCAGCGTCACATTGAGATCGCCGGAGACAGAGTTGCTGCCAATGTGCAGGTTGCCCTGCCGCGCGCCGTTGAGCCAGGGCAGGAAGTTGTACTGGATGGTGCAGCTCTGTCCGGTGGTTAACTGCGAGGTAAAATTGTGTTGGGTCGATGTACAGGTGCCTCCTGAGACTCCGGGCCCTCTCTCAGCCTGCCAATAGAAATCTTCCACGCCCGTGGACGTCGTCAGATCGGTGAATTCCAGTGTTCCCGCACCTTCGTTGGTCAACGTCAGGGTCAGTTGCGTCAACGGGACACCCCGATCCCACTTCCACGCCTCGGCGCCGATGATCGCCGCGCCGAAGTCCAGCGTTGTGGTGGAAGCCACCAGGACCGGCTGCGTCAGCGAAGTCAGCGCGACGCCGCTGACGGTCACGGACTTCGTTCCTCCGTTGCTCGAAAACGTGAAGACGGCCGATTCATTGCCGTAGAATCCGATCGCCGGAGCGTAGTCGATCTCCACAGTGCAGTTGTCGCCGGGGTTGATGTAAAAGCCCGCTTGGCAGCTTCCGCCTGTGCCCACGGTGAAGTCCGCGGCGCCGCTGGTGTGCGCGACGAACGCAGACGAATTGAGCTGCATCAAGGCATTGCCGGCGTTTGAGACTGCCAGCAGCGTGGAATGGGTTTGACCCGCCTGGACGGTGCCGAAGTTGTACGTCGGCGGAACCGAGAGCATCGGCTCATTCGCCCCGTTGCCGCTGAGCGAGATCAAGGGCAAGGCGTTGTCGCCAAGCGAAAGCGTGTCCGTGAGTGGGCCTGAAGCGGAAGGCTGAAAGTCGACGGCCAGCATGCAGGAACTGCCGGGATTGAGCGTGTACGCGCCCGACTGCGAGCAGGTGGTGGCGCCATCGAAGAGAAAATCTCCGCCCTGGATCGCCACAGCCGAGTCAAAGTTGCGCGCGGCGTTGCCGATGTTCGCCAGCGTAAGGCTCTGCGGATCGTCGCCCGTATCCAGCGAGCCCACTGGGGTGGTCGTATTAAAGGTAATCTGCGTGGGCTCAGTGCCAAGAGGCAGTTCCTGCACCGACGCGTAAGTCTGATTGGTAAAGAAGAGATTGCCGTTGGTGTCGACCGTAATACCCCAGGGCTGGATGAGGCCGTTGGTTAGCGTCAGAACCTGGGAGGTGGATGAGACCGCGCCATTTGAGGCCAGAATCACCTTCACCATACTGTTGGTGCCGCTGTCGTCGTCGGTCACATAGACGTTACCGGCGGCGTCGACGGCTACACTGGTGGGAAAGAGGAACCCGCTGCCGACCGTCACCACCTGGGAAGTTGGCGACACCTGCCCGTTCACGGCCACGATTTCTTTCACGGCTTGGTTGTGCGTGTCGGCCAGAAAGAGGTCTCCATTCGCGTCCCGGGCCAGGCCCTGGGGCTGATTGAATCCCGTGGCGATTTGCACCACGGTCGAGTTACTGAAAACGTGGCCGTTGCTGTCGGCCACGACCTCAAAGACAGACCCTACGCCACTGGAGTTGGCGTCGGTGACGAAGAGGTTGCCGGCGCCATCGACGGCCACACCCCACGGCTCGCTGAAGTTGTTGCTCAACTCATTGACCGGGGGATTCGAGGCAAACGAACCGCTGCTGCCGGCCTGGACCACCCAGACGGTGTGATCGCAGTAGTCGGCCACAAACAGATTGCCGGCGCCGTCGAAAGTCATGGCATCGGGACAGCCGTAACTGTAAGAATTGGCGAATGGCGAAGGCGGTTGTTTGCCGCCAAATAGTCTAAAGATCAAGCCGTAGTCCGCGTCCGTGTAATACACATTGCCGTCGGAATCGACAGCCACGCCCGCGGGCTGGCCGCTGTTCTGCGAGTACAGGTTGGTGGGCGTGGTTAAGGTGAGGTAGGAGAGTTGGGAAGCAACACCGGTGCCCGCGAGAGGCACGCTGGCAAAGATGTTGCCATTAGCGTCTACTAACTCCGCCGCTCCCAGCCGCAGCCCCGGATTCGTTGGCGCGAACTGCACAGCAATCAGGC
The DNA here is from genome assembly GCA_964458965.1 of uncultured Occallatibacter sp. GTDB lineage: Bacteria > Acidobacteriota > Terriglobia > Terriglobales > Acidobacteriaceae > Telmatobacter. The sequence continues at coordinate 4,652 of CAYWMR010000183.1, forward strand.
AGCTCTGCCCGGGCTGGTAGGTTTGACCTGCCTGGCAGTACGTAGTGCTGCTCTCGGCCTGGTAGGTAAACTCCTGCCCGCCAACCCCCTGCCCGAGGACGCTCACGAAGGTGCTGGCGAGCATGGTTGTGGAATCGAAAGTAAAAGGAAGCACCGCGTTGCTGGCTTGGCCCGTGGGTACCTTGCCGAAATCTGGCGGAGTGGCCAGGATAATCCGCACCTGCGAATTCAGACCCGACCCGGTGCCGGTATCAGCAACATAAATCTCACCGTGCAGGCCCGTTGCCAGTGCAACGGGATTGCTGGACGTGCTGTAGCTGCTGAAGACGACTTCGGGATTTGAGCCGCCGACAGGAATCTCCTGAACCTGGCCCGTCCCGGCAGTTGGATTAACGCCAAAGAAGACATCGCCTTTGGTGTCGGCCGCAACGGCCGTGAGCGTGCCATTGGGCCAGGCAATATCCCAAACGGACGAGCTGCCTGTGACTTCGCCATTCACGGCCTCGATCTCGTAGACGGCGCCCTCAGTCGCATCGGCCACGTAGACGTTATTGGCGCCATCGACCGCCACGCTGGCCACCGAGTCGCCATAGAAGTAGCCGCTTCCCAGCCGAGTATTGCTGCTGTCGTTGGCAGCGAGTCGGTAAACGTATTTTCCCTGGTCGACGACAATCACGTAGCCGTCGCTGTCGACCGCCAGCGCCGTGGGCGCAGTGAAATCTGCACTGCTGACTATGTTCGAAGACGAACTCTCGGTTACTTCGCCGGCAATGGCCGCAAATTGATAGATGGTGTGACTGCTTTGGACCGCGACGTAGAGGTTGTTCTTTGCGTCAACAGCCAGGCTTCCATAGTTCGTCGTGATCTGAATCAGTGCCGACCCACCCGAGACCCGGCCATTGACGGCCTCCACTTTGTAGACCCCAATGGGAGAACCCGTTGCGGCTGTGCCGTTCGACACGAATACGTTGCCCAAGCCATCGACGGCCAGCGACTGCGGTGAAGCCAGTTGCGTCGCCGTCGCGTCTGCCTGTCCGCCGTAATGCGCGGACTGCGCCATGGCCGCTATGCCGAGCGAGAAGAGCGCAGCCTGAAGCACGAGTCCCCGGAGCCGCTTCAGACTCAAAGGGGCAACCGGTTGAGGAACGAAAACCTTCAAGGAGGCGGAGCGAATGCGGAGGTCCATGGCGATCCCTTTCCGGTTGCGCCGGGGGAGGGCGCAACAAGAGCGCACTCCGGGCTGGAGTTGGCACGCTCCAGCCTTCAGATGGTCAGTAAATCGTGCAGGAAGGATGGATGATTCCGGAATCCCGCCTCTGGGGCGAGCGGCATCCTGCAAACAAGCCAGCTTCCCGCATCAATTCCTGATTGGCTCTAGTGTGCTAAGCGGAAACGGGAGGAAGAACGGGTCAAATAAGCTGCGGAGATTTTGAGGTCGGGAAGAATTCTCATTTATCCGGGGCTTATTGCACCCTGGCTGTCCACGCGGCGGCCTTCCCGCAACGCCGGATAATGCCCGGTGTTACTTGTGTGGCGCCTTTCGCTGGGCTGCCTGGAAGCATTTCAAGTTACGCTCATAGTCCCCCCGGTCGGCAGGATCCGGCAGCAGGGCCAACACCTGACGCGTGATCGCGACGGCCTGCTGCGCCTGGTCGGCCTGATTGTGGGCTTCGGCGATCAGATCCAGATATCTGGCGTCAAGGCCATGGGCCGCATCGAAGGCTGCCGACGCTCAATTTGACCTTTTCGAGGCGTTGGGCAGAAATAGCCATTTTCGTGCAACTTCGAAAACGGATAAGAATCAAGGGAATGCACTAGCTGGAGATGTATTTGAAATCAGCATATGAGAGTCGGCGGTGCACTCCACGTGTTTACTAAGTGGGTTGCGCACTCTAACCGTCTCGAGGGATTCTCGGTCCTAGACTGGGCCTCATTAGTTCCCGTTAGCACGGGCATCCAACTCGCCCCAATCGCCGTTGGCGTGCCGGGCGAGGAACATGTCAGGTTCCTCGTCCAGAGCCTGGGCAAACGCATAGAGCGCCCCCATTGTGCAGAAGACTTTTCCCAAGGGCAGCGCCATTACTGCTTCGCCGCCTTCCGGGAGCTTCGCGGTTTCGGGGCGGTATCGGCCACCGGGACGTCGGTGGGGGATGGAGCGGGCTCCTGAGGCGCGGGAGCTACCACCGGAATGTCGGTCGGCGCGGGTGCGGGGGCCTGTGGCGCGGGGGCCTCAGCCAGCGCGGCCTTGGCCAATGCCTTGGCCTCCCTGTATTTGCGCAGTCCCTCCCCGATTCTCTGCCGAGCCTCAGCCGACATCGGCTTCCGCGTTGTGGCGGGAGCAACTTTGCTGGCCGGGAGCGGCTGCCCGGACAGAATGGCAACGGCGGCGCTAATGGACTGAAGGGCAGCTTGAATGTCCTTCCGCTGGGTCGCCAGCCTTTCTTCTTCGCTGGCGATTCTGGCGAGGGTGGTTTCGAGTTTTGCCTTCTGAGCGATAAGGGCCTCAGGGACGGCGAATTGGATTGGTGTCATGCAATTCCTCCTGATAGATACCGCGCTTTCAAATTCGCGGCTGTTCAGTCTCTACGGAGTTGTTGCCGGAAATAGCTGCGGCCATAAAACCACCCCTCGGCACAATCTGCGTTTCGTGCCCTTGGCGAACGGTCAGTCTATTGAATGGACTGCGAAGACGGCTTTGCAGTCGGGGCAAAGAACGCCGTCAACATGTCGCCTTGCGCGGTCATGCGGGACTCGCTATGGGAGTGGGCGTAGATTCCAAGTGTGGTCGCAACGTCTGCATGACGAAGCAATGTTTGAACCGTTTTTGGGTCCGTACCTTGGTAAGCGTTCGAAGTTCCCATCTTGACAGGATGAGAGTGTCTCAACAAGTGTCCACCTATTTCTAAGTGGACACTTGTTGAGTGGGCCTAAGCGGCTCTTGAAGAGTCGGCCTGGAGCGAGGCGGCGATATTCCAGGGCAGCAGCTCCGTTATCCGCTCACGGACTCTCTGGCTCCCCTACCGTCCGGATTGAATCCGCCACAGACCGCCCAAGGCGACATGCTGACGGCGTTCTTCGCGCCGACAACAACGGTCCAGTAGGAATCACTGGCGAAGAAATTGCCGGATACAGCGGTATAGTTCCGCGAGAAGAGGGATTGGCCAGAACACGGTCGAATCAGCGAATTTGGCCGTTGTCCAGAATTTTGGGGTCTTCAACCGCGTCGCCGTTCTCAATGGTTGCCCTGATACGTCGGATCGGGCTAGAGGTAGTGGTAGACGACATTGATTGATGCAAAGCGATCCGTGTCATGACTCCAGTTTTGGAAATACCCTGCAACAACCGAGGCCGCCACACCATTGAAATCCGCAAATTCATTACTCACAGCACGGTACGCGGCCCATGCGAGGTCCTGATTGAGGTTTGCCTTCCAGGGGAAGTCAGGTTGGTAGAAATCCCAAACTATTAGACGAACAACATCAATACTCACGAGGCTTGGATCGGGCAACGGACGGCTTATCACTCGCGTAACACGTTCGTAGATCGTAGAGAAGCCTTGCGCCAAATGCCAACATGGTGTCTTGAGCCCATCTAACTCATATTGACCTGGTTCTAGCCCGTACGGTTTAAGCCTCTCCGGATTGCCTCTGGGGCACAGCTCAATTTTCTCGCCAGGAGGGATATGCTCGTCGTCACCGTCCTCTGGATTCCGCTTTCCCTCCTTAGGAGGACACCGATGAACACGAATCTTTAGGTCGTCTCGGAAAGGCAGGTTTGACCACGACTTCCTGCTATCGCCAAGGAAACAAGAAGTGTATGACTGAGACGCCCTCTTCGTTGTGGTCCAAGTCAATCGAATGACAACATTTGTATTCCAGCGATTTGCCCCGGTTGGATTGGAAGTCATCTCGGTTCGACCGAATACAAACTGATCGGGAGTTGTGTTAGCGTCGACTATTTTCAAATCAAATGGTCCGTAGGTTCCAAATGCATTGAAGGTCAACCCAGGCGCAATATCATCATTTGTAGCAATTACAGTGCCATCGGCCTTGGTAACAACGACACTCAACTTCGTATCAAGTTTCCTATCCTCGCCCTTGGAAACTTCGAAGAAAACGGCAGCGTGCACAAGTGGCATATCTTGCAACCTCCCATTGGCGCATCTTCTCACAGGGAAATGCATTTGCAAGATTTTTTTGATTGCGCCGGGTTAGATGCTACTTCTTGAATTGTGGATCTGTTCGCCAGCTCCTTGAATGCGTTGACCGCGTAAGGCGGTTTGGTGACGGCACTTTTCGCGCCGACTTCGCAAGTGGTGCAGCAGCAATCACGGGTGAACTGCGGGTGAGTCTATTTCTCTATTTTGCAGCTAACTTCTTTAGGATGTGGTGGCCAGAGACGGGATTGAACCGCCGACGCCGGCCTTTTCAGGGCCGC
>CAYWMR010000184.1:0-9019 GCA_964458965.1 uncultured Occallatibacter sp.
GTAGAGGTAGCCGGCGGCCAGGGCGGACAAGGCAGTAACCACCGTGAGAGCCACAAAGACACCTCGCCAGCCGTAGGCCACAGATAACCGCGCGATGCTGTCGCCGGCAACAACGCCTCCCAGATAGCCAACGCCATCGATGAGTCCGGACGATGCCGCGCCTGCCTGACTTCCGCCCAAATCCAACGCAAATGCTCCTGCCAGATAAGAGTAGGGCCCGAGCAGAAAGAAGGCCACGGCTCCAATGAGGACGACGGGCAACAGGGAACTGGCATTCCCTGCGTGAAGGGCAGTGAGCGCGATGAGGGGAACAACCGTCGCAGCGAGACTGAAGAACATCACCATTGAACGGCCGCTCGGCCCCAGACGATCGCTAATCCAGCCCGTAAACAAGACTGAGACAGCACCTACTGCGGGAAAGATGGCGCTGGTACCGGCGGCGCTTCCGGAGCTATAGCCGAAAAAGTCCTTGAGGTATTCCGGGATCCAGAGCCCGAAGCTTTCGCGCACGATTGTGCACCCAAGCGAAAGCAGGCAGACCACAGCAAATGTGCGGCTGAGGAGCAGCGGCTTTAGGATTTCCCAGAAATTCTTTGGTTTCGATCGGACGCCTGCAAAGAGATTCAGCGGGTTTACTTCAGGCTCAGCAAACCCGAGTTCAGCACGTGATTCGCGCAGGAATACGAGGTTCAGCAGCAGAATTGTTCCCGCCACAATAGCCGCAAAGTAAAACAACACCCTCCAGCCGAATCCCTGTTGTATCAGCATGCCCATCGATTGGCGCGCGACGGCATCCCCTACCAGGTAGCTCAGGCTCAGGATTCCGATCACCGTGCCATAGGAAGAAAACCCGAACCACTTCGAGCAGACCTTGATGAGTCCCGCCCAACCGATGGATTGGGATAATCTGTTTGCGATCCAGGCCATAGTGAAAACCGGCAAGAGGCCGGTGGAGGCGAACAGCAAGGTAAATACGATTGCGCCGCCGAGTCCCAAGGTAAAGCTTCGCTTGCCGCCCCAGATGTCTCCCAGGCCAGTCAGCGTAAGCTTACCGATGGCGTAGGCCAGTACGCCGAACGATGCAAGCTGGCCCATGCGAATGACCGCATCGCCTTTTGCCATGCCATGCCGCCCGAGGTCTGCGATCAACAACGGCATGGCCGCGGAGAGATCGGAGCGGCAAAAATAGTAGGCGGCGTAGCCGGCGAAAAGCAGAGCCACGGTGAGGGTTTGACGAGTTTGCAGCACTCTTGCGGCGTCGCGAACCGGTCCATTGGAATGGGCAGCTGCGGAGCTATTCATTCGAATTCGAAGGGGCGCCGATTGCAAATTTCAGGCGCGCATCAATGTCGTCCAGCACTGCATCGACCTCATCGAGGGTGTCCACAACATAGTGAGCACCGGCGCTTTCTAATTCGGCGCGCGCAATTACAAGCCTCGCTTCCTTCTCTGCTTCCGGAAGCGCACGAAACTCATCTCGGGAAAGTCCGACCATGTTTCCTGTTCCCGCCACCCCAATCGACCAGGCGCCGGCATTCAGTCCTTCATGGATGTCGGCGGGAGTGTCTCCGATCTTCGCGATGGACGCCAACGGATAGACCTGCAACCTGACCGCGGTCTCGTAAATCATGAATGGATGCGGCCGGCCCACCCCAACTTCCCCAGGCGCAAGGCTGCAATCGGGACTGTAGCCTTCCTTGGCGCTCCAATCTATCAGCAGGTCAAGCATGGCGCGCGTGTATCCCGTCGTCGACCCGATCTTCAAACCGCGGCTGCGAAAACTCTCCACAGCTTCCGGTACGCCGGGGATTACATGCGAATACTCATCCAGGCAGGAGAATTGCAGCGGGATGAACTCTGCGTACATCCGGTCGGCATCGGCCTCGGTGGGAGCGAGGCCGTGAATCTGCTGCCATGCATCGCGTACCCTTGGGATCGAAAGGATTCCGCGGATGTGGTCGTGCTTGGGCAGGCCCATATGCTTGCGGGTCTCGTCTTCACTGAGCGTGATGGAAAGGCGCGCGAACAATTGCTGCAACGTACGCGCCGGCGCCAGGCTGCCAAAGTCCACTGTTGTCCCGGCCCAATCAAGCACCAGGCATTTCAAGCGGTCCGTTTGAATGGTCTGCGGAGGTACCGCAGGATTCAGAAGTTTCAAGATATTACCTCCATTTCCAGCAATGTTTGTTCGGCAATTCCAAAAGACATGGTCATACCAATGCCGCTGGTGACCGTGACAACACGAACGTGTTCTGCAGGAGCAGCGCAGAGCCATGGATGTTCCGGGTGCTTGGCATACACTCCATGCCATTGCTCCGCGATCTGCAACGTCGGAACGTTCAAGTACGCTTTCGCATAATCGAGGATCAGGCAATTCAATGCCGGGCTGTCGAAGATGTTCACTGCCAGGCCATACTCATGGCTGTCGCCGATGGTCAACTCGCCCAGAGAAGTCTGCGATACCAAAACGTGGATTCCAAATTCCTCGAACTCGGGTGTTTCTCTGGCAATGCGATCTTTCAACGCCTGTAGAGTGCCGCACACCTGAAAGGTTGGATAGTGTTTGAAGGTCAACCCGAATGCGAGAGAAGGACCAAGCAGCCAACCTTCCGCCTGCGGCACTGTCCGCATCATCTGCAATTTACAGCGCGTCATCGCGCTATCGCGGAAGCACTCCGGAAAGAGAGTCTGGAAGTCATCGCCGCCGGCAACGATCAGCGCGTCCGCATCGCAGCGAAGGTCAGCCGTGAAAAGCGAAGGATATTCAACACGATTCACGGGTGCGTTGAAATGGAATTCTACGCCGTGTCGTTTCGTTAGAAATTGTGGCAACGTGCGAATAACCTGGCGAGGGTCGACGGTCAGCTCCGTCGGGCTCCACAACGCGCCCAGCAGCCCATCAGGATTGAGAGCTTTGCTTTGAGCCAGGGCCTCGACGGGGTTGAGCCACGAGCAATCGTAGCCAAGCGAAGGGGCCTTCTCGCTGAATTCCTCTCCAACAGCTGCCTCATCTTCCCTGTATGCGGCGTGCAGCGAACCGGTCGCGAAAAAGGGCAGATTCGCCTCGGTGAGAATCTCGATCCAGATCTCCCGACTGCGCAGCGCCAGTTCGTGCAGCGGCCCGGCTGGCTGGCCGATGGGCCAAACCATGCCGAAGTTGCGGATCGACGCTCCCTGCGCTGCCGGACTGCGCTCAAAGACCGCGACAGTTCGCCCGGAGCGCGCTGCCAGGTAAGCGTGAGCCAGTCCGACGATGCCGGCGCCAACAATCGCTACGTCAACCTTGAGTGTGCGAGTCAACCCAATATCTCTTTTCGTGGTGCAAACATGAAAGAGGGAACACTCGGATCGGACGAGTGCTCCCTCCCGCTGGACCGCCGGTTTAGTAAGACAACCGCAATGCCATCTGGATCGACCGCGGCCCTGCCTGAGAGCCTGGCGTTCCATCCTGCTGGTTGGTGATTTGACCAAAGGAGGAGCTGCCAACATTCGTGTTCGGGAGGCCCCAGTTGTTGATGTTGAACAGGTTTGCGAACTGTGCCTCGTAATGCAGTCCAAGGTGATCGGTGATGTGGAAGGTCTTTCCGAATGAAGTGGAGAAAGTCACAGTGTGCGGGCCTTCCAGAATACCGACGCCGCAGTTGCCAAAGCGGCCGATATCGCTAGCCGGAATGGTGTATGCACTTGGGCTGAAGAACTGCGCGATGGTCCCGGCTCCGCCTCCAGTGCCGGAGGTGCAATCGGGATTCTCCTGCTTGACCGACCGGTAGCTGGGCGCCGTTCCGGAAGGATCGGATTCGCTGGCCGGGAAGTAAGGGGTAAGCCAGAAACCGGAGTGGTAGAGCAGGATGGTGGAAGCGCTCCAGCCGCCCACCAGCAGATCGGTGGCTCTGCTGGCATTGCCCATGAATTGCTTGCCGCGGCCCACCGGAAGGTCGTAGACGACGGTGCTCAAAAACCTGTCACGCGGGTCGTAGAAGGCATTTCCGGTTGAGGCGGCAATGTTATAGACGTTCAGAACGTTGTCGCCGTTGTCGCCCTGGCCGCCCACTGGAATTGCCGAACTGGGCACCGCGCCAAGCGCATTGGTTTTGTTAGAGGTGAAGGTAAACGCGTTGTCGAAAGTTAATCCGCGTCCGAGGTGCCGGTTCAACTCCAGAATCAGCGCTTCGTATTTGTCGCTTGGACCGTTGGCGCGGGTAAGGACCTCGCGGAAGTTGGGGAAGTTGGCTCCGTTGGCCGCGCGATACTGCCAATAGCCAAGCGTGTTGGCAGGGATCTGATTCAGGTCGGGACTATAGATCAGGTCATACGTGTGCGAACCGACATAGCTGACCTTGGCGACGGTTTTGAAGCCGATATTCTGCTCATACCCGGCGTTCCACTGGACGACCTTTGGATCTTTCAGGTCCCACTGGTTTGCGCGGCGGTACCCAGGGCAGGCGGTTGGGCAATCGGTCCAGGGTGCTGCAAAGGGGTTGGCGCCGACGCCGTAGGCATTGGCCCAGGTCTGGGACCCGGCGCCATGGGTGGGAAAGAAGGATCCGAAATTGCTCGTGTCCACGCCCAGCAATGAATAGAGCACTGCGCCGAGGACGGGCACGGAATACATGCCGCCGCTGGCACGAATAACAGAGTTGGAAGTCGGGCTCCATGAGAGCCCCAGCCGAGGTTGTACGTTGGTCTTGTCGATGTACCGCAGAGCGTTAGGCAGCCCCACCGCGGAGTTCAGCACGAACTGGTTCTGGAAATTGACTTGCGAGTTATCGACGAAATCGACCCAGGCGGAGGACAGCTTCTCGCTTGGATCGTAAACCAGCTTGCCGTAGTCAGCGGAGCCCTTCATGTAGTCGAAGTTGCCGATTTGATTTGTGGCATCGAGGAAAGGCGTATTCAACTCCTCGCGCAGGCCTATCGTCAACTTCAGGTTGGGCAGCATCTGGTATTCGGCCTGGCCGAAGAAATCGTAGTGGTAGCCGTAAGGCTTGCCGTCGGGACCGTTCTGGGCCTGGTCCGCTTCGTCAAGATAACCACCCATTAACTGCGCGGCGGCGCAAGCTTCGGGGTATGTGCTCAACTCAGCCGCCGGGCACACCTGATCACCGGAGATGTAGTAGTCGCCGTACTCGTCGCCCACTTCGAAGGTGATGTTGTCCTGGTAGTTCACTCGCCGCCAATCGCCGCCAAACTTGGCGTTGAGCTTGCCGTGGGTCCAGGACAGGTTATCGCCAATCTCCCAGATCCCATTCTTTTGCAAGCGCGGGTGGCCGAACTGGTTGGTCGCACCGCCCATCAGGCTGCCGACATAAAACACCGGTACGCCGCCCAGCCCATTCACCGGCGGACCGGGAAGGCCCTGGATGCCGAGAGCTGTGATGATGGAGTCACCCTTTTGCGCCTGCGGGTAGCCGTAGCTGATGTTATAGGCGGTATAGCCGCCGCGCAGCTCGTTCACCATATTGGACTTGAGAATCCAGTTGTAGGAGATTGCTACGTTGGTGGCGTCGGTGCCTGTCGAAAAGGTCCCCATGTTCGGGTTGTAGCTGGTGTCGCCCACTGCGCCCAGCGCGCCTTCCGACGTCGCATCCGTGCCGGTGCTCGTGATGTTGTGCTTGGTTACACGCACAAAGATTTTGTGCTTCTCTGAGAAGTTGTAATCCAGCCGCCCATCGTATCCATCGGCGGTGTATGTTCCGGGAAACGTCTCATTCAGATTGTTGCCCGCGGCGTCGATGTTGGCGCTTCCCGCATTCGGTCCAACTGGCGTGGGGAAAAAGTCATTTGCAATCATCGTTGAAGTGGGATTGGGCGTGATTTTATTGCCTGCCACCGGAGTCAGCGTCACAGGGTTGAACAGTTGCAGGCCAGGCACACTCGAAAAGTCTCCAGAAGCCCAGCTCGTGGGCAGTGTCTGCGTAGCAATCAGCGTGTCCTGGTTGAGGCGGACTCCCTCGTAGTCGAAGTAGAAGAACAGCTTGTTCTTGACAATTGGGCCGTCCACAGAGGCGCCGAATGTGTTGGCGCTCAGGGTTGGGTTGAAGTTCGCAATGGTGTCATTTGAGTTCCAGCTCTGGTTTGTAAAGTACCAGAAACCGCTGCCGTGGAATTGGTTCGTTCCGCCCTTGGTCACTACCGTAAGGTCGGTGGGCTGCGCAAACTCCGCGCTGTTGCCTGCCGTGTTGACGCGGAACTCGGCGATGCCTTCGACAGAAGGAAAGAGGTTTGTATTGGGGCCGCCCTGGCGCACGTTCTGGATAGAGATGCCGTCCAGGGAGAAGGACGTGGCAGTCGGCAGTTGGCCGGAGAATGTCAAATTGCCGCCCGGATCCTGGCTAACGCCTGCGGTAAGCGTTGCAGCTTGAATGGGGCTTGGCGCGTTGGATGCGCGGAAGTTCAGCGCCAGCGTACCAATTTCCGCGCCGGAACGCGACGTGGAGTCAGTGAGGTCTCCGCTTAGATCCGATTGCGCTCCTTCTACGACCACCGTCTGGGACGCGCCCTGCACTTGTAAATGAATCTCCGATTGCGTCGTCTCTCGCGCGAGCACTACCACGTTCTCATCCTTGGTAGCAGCGAACCCGGCAGCCGTGGCCGTTATCGTATACTGGCCGGCATCGATATTCAGGAAAAGGTACTCGCCAACCTTATCGCTGGCCGTATGCCGGATCTCTCCGGTTTCCTGATTCAGCGCTTCCACCTTTGCTCCCTGTACAGCCGCACCGCTCGGGTCGGTAACTTTACCGTTGATTGCTCCAAATGTAGATTGCGCGATCGTTCTCGCAGTGGAAAGCAGGCAGCACAACGCAATTACACAAATCGAAGAGACTCGCAGCATGGTTCTTCTTGTAGTATTCAATTCAGTTCTCCTCACTTTGATGGGGTTGGCGAAACGTGACTGGCCTTAATTGAGCGCACAAATCCCCGAGACGGTGGTTTCACCGTTCGAGCAACCTGGCAGAAACAAGAATCAAGGAACCACTGAATGGGCCGAAGAACGCAAATCAATTCCAAAGCTTCTTGCTGCTCACGCTGAATGTGCGGACCCGAAACTGCATTTAGCCATGAAAGTAACGATCAAATTTGACTCTGGGATTAAGAAGAAGTGAAAGCTTTAACAATCCGGGAGGCCATAGCCTTGTGCAAAATGGCAGCGGTCTATGCATATTGGGGGAACAAACGCCGCGTCGCTGACGGATCGGGGAGCGATTCCTCACACCTGCTACCTCGTGACGTAAAGCCTCTTCCGCGCAAAGTTGCCAAATGCGCTAGATCTCGTCTTGATCGCACGGGGTGTTGATCCACCGGTCAGGCTACTGGGAGTGCAGCACGCTGAGTGAGCCTGAGTGCTTCGCACAGGTGTGATTTCCCAGTTACCAGCCGAACCCAGCATTTGCCGCTTGGAAGAGCCGCGATTCCAAGCGATTTTGAACACAACCGCGTGATCATGGTGCCCGGAGATTGAGGCTTAGTTAACCATGACAGGCCGATGTACGTTTCCATCGCAGCATTCAAGCTCTATTGACTGGTCCTTAGTATTCTCATTTTCCTGCGCCTCAACGCGGTCTCACAAGCCATGGGTTGTGAGACGTCGCGCTGCTCCAACCTACCCCGGAAAGATGCGGCATCTTGATTCTGCATCGGTCACTGCACGTTGACGGTGACATTTGCCGAAACGGTGATCTTTGCGTTGGCGGAATCTGTTCCCGTTACTGAGAACGTGTACGTGCCGGCAGTTGTTGCCTGAGTGCTTGAACCGGTCTTTTGCCCTCCGTTGCCTCCCCCGCCTCCGCAGCCAACCGTCATGGCCGCGATTGTAAACAGGCTCAATCCCAGCATCGACATCCAGCGGCGGCTCCGGGATGGCTCGCCGAACATCAGCACAACTGCCAGAAGTGCGCTTCCTCCGCTCAATCCCCAAAGGTTCCGCCGCTGTGGCCGTTCAAGAGAAGCTGTTGAAGCTGCAGTGGTATTGATGGTGAGCGTGGTGGTTCCGCTTCCTCCAGTCGTGATCGTTACGGTTGCCGGATTCAGGCTGCAGGTGGGCAGACTCACTGAGCCTGCGGGAGATCCGGTCAGGGTGCAGGTCAGATCCATCGTTCCGGAATAAGTGCTGCCTGCCGAGAGAGTGGCGGTTGTTGTTGCGCTCGATCCGGGTGAAACCGCCAATGGATTGGAAGCTGTGATGACCACTTGCGAGACCATGATGGTGGTTGTCCCGGTTGAACCGGCGTAGGTTGCATCGCCTGAATACGTGGCGGTCAGGGTGTCGGCTCCGCTGCTCAACGCTCCGGCTGGAATACTGAAACTGGCCGCGCCACTTGCAAGCGTTTGCTGCGCACTGTAGGAGCCACTCGCTAAGGTAACCGTGCCGGTTGGTGTTGCCTGCCCGCTGCCACCCGTCACGGTGATTCCCACCGTGACGCTTTGTTGGTTGGTGATTGTCGCGGCAGAGGAAATCAATGTCACTGTCGCGGCGGCTGAACCAATTGCCTGCGAGACCGCTACAGGAGCCGATTGAGTTGCGGTTGTGTATGTTGTGGCGCTCGCGGTATCGGGAGTGTAAGTGACCGTGAGCGTGTCGCTGCCGACTGCAAGCGACCCAGCTGGAATGTTGATCGTTGCGGATCCGGTGGTTAGAGTTGCAGCCGTGGAAGTGTAGCCGCCGCCGGTCAATGTCACCGACCCAGTAGGTGTCTTGGTGCCGCTTCCATCGTTGACGACAACTGTTACCGTCAACGCCTGCGCCGTGGTGATGCTCGATGCGGACAGTGTCAGCGTGACGGCAGGCGTTGCCTTCTTAACCGTCAACGTTGCAGTTGCTGATGCGGTCGTGTAGTCGGTTGTATCGGTGGGCGTGAAGGTTACCGAGAGCGTATGCGTTCCTGCGCCCAACACTGTTCCAGCAGCGGGAGTGTACACAAAGCTGCCTGCTACCGAGGATGTAGCGTCGAGTTGCGTCGCGCTCAGCGCGGTGCCATAGGTGATGGCCGCGGGCGTCGCCCAGGTGATTGTGGGTGTG
>CAYWMR010000185.1:0-8992 GCA_964458965.1 uncultured Occallatibacter sp.
GGGGTCGCAGTTGCAGTGCTGACCAACCAGGACGCCGTTGGCGCAGCCGCCGCCATCGCCCACCAGGTGGCTCCGGCGGTCCTGGCCGCTCCGCCCATGGTAACCGCGAACAGCCCGGTAAGCGCAGCAGAACAACAAGCCATCGAGATTTACCATTGGCTGCAAAAGGGCCGCATCGACCGCACACTGCTCGCCCCCAATCTGAGCGACTATTTCACCCCCGAAGCCATTGCGGATTTCCAGGCGAGCCTCGCGCCGCTGGGCGACCCTGTGAGCTTCCACCAGACCCGCGAGGAGTTGCGCGGCGGCATGACTTTACGTGTCTTCGATATCGTCTATCCCAACCAGCGGTTGCGCCTAACCACCTATACCTACCCCGACGGTAAACTGGAGCAATACCTCATCGCTCCCGTGCAGGCTGCACCCCCAAAGTAAAGCGCAAGCCGAACTGAGGAATGCAAGCCTTTGGCGCAACCACCTATCGGGAATTCTTCAAGCCATGCGATCTCACAGGATCTCATTCACGGTGGCACTGACCTGCATCAGCCGGGGTCTCATGCTCAGGGACCAGCTTTTCGATGTTGTCCCCAAGAGGCTTCGCACCAGAGCTGCCGGCGTGGGGCTGTCGCAAACCTTCATTCCCAATGGCAATAACCGGCTCGACGTGGTTTTCGTCCAGCCAACCGCTGCGCCCCCAAAAGCGGCGGTCCTCATCCTGCACGGCATTGGCGAAAACGTCCAGCGCTGGTTTCCGGTTCAGCAACTTCTGGCGCTCAATGGCGTTGCCTCCCTGGTATTCGATTACTCAGGTTATGGGCGCAGCACCGGGCGAGTGGACTGGAGCCAGTGTGAAGAGGACGCCGTCGTCGCCTTTGAGCACCTGCGCCGTCTGGCTCATCCGCTTCCCGTTTCCGTTCTAGGATTCTCAATGGGCAGCGGCATTGCCGCCGCGATGATCCACCGCGTGCCGGCGCACCGCCTCATGCTCTGCGCCGCTTTCACATCCTTCCGCGACGGCGCGCGCTCGGTCGGCATCCCGGCGGCGCTTTCGCGCTATGTGCCGCCTATCTGGAGTACGAAGGAATCTTTGCGCAATTGCTCGTTGCCGGTAGTCATCGTCCATGGAGAAAAGGATGGCCTGTTTCCGGTGCGAATGGCGCGCGAACTGGCGAATGCGTGCCGCGGTCCGGCAGAGCTTATCGTGGTCCCAAACGTTGCTCATAACCAGCCGTTCCGCAGGCCGGAATTGTCTTACTGGGGCCTCATCGTTTCCCGGCTGGCTGCTGGAGAAGCAGACGATGGTCCCCGCGTTTCTGAAACGGGATACACTGAAGACTGACCTATGTTTGAAAACCTTACAGACAAACTGCAGCGCGCCTTCAAGAGCCTTCGTGGCCAGGGCACGCTAACCGAAGAGAACATTGCCGAAGCACTGCGCGAGATCCGCGTGGCGCTGCTCGAAGCAGACGTCAATCTCAACGTTGTCCGCGATCTGATTGAACAGATCCGGGTCAAAGCCGTCGGCACCGAGGTATTGACGGCGCTCAGCCCATCCGAGCAGGTCATCAAGATCGTCCGCGACGAGTTGATCACCCTGCTCGGCAAAGACACGGCGCGGTTCAAATTCGCCTCGCAGCCGCCTTCAGTGATTCTGATGGCGGGCTTGCAGGGCTCCGGCAAAACCACTACCTCCGGGAAACTGGCCGCATGGTTGAAGAAGGGCGGTCATCGGCCGATGCTGGTTTCAGTGGACGTGTATCGCCCGGCGGCGCGCGAGCAGCTTAAGGTCGTGGCCAAGTCTGTTGAAGTCCGCATCTACGAAGGCGACCAGAAAGGCGAAGCGGCCGGGTCGGCTCTTGTGGAGCGGCTGGCAAAAGAGGCGCGGCGCGAAGCCGTAATCATGGGCTGCGACACGCTGATTGTTGACACGGCGGGCCGCCTGCACATTGACGAAGACCTGATGTCTGAGATGGAACGGCTGAAGAAGCTGCTCAACCCTTCCGAGATTCTATTTGTTGCCGACGCCATGACCGGGCAGGATGCCGTGAACTCGGCGCAGGATTTTCATAAGCGGCTCGGACTTACGGGAGTCGTCCTGACCAAGATGGATGGCGACGCGCGTGGCGGCGCCGCGATTTCGATTCGCCAGGTGACGGGACAGCCCATCAAGTTTCTGGGCGTTGGCGAGAAGCCGGATGCCTTCGAGCCGTTTCATCCAGACAGAATCGTCGGCCGCATTCTTGGCATGGGCGACATGATGTCGCTGATTGAGAAAGCCGAGTCGACGCTCGACCGCAAAAAAAGCGAGGAGTTTGCCAAGAAGGCGCTGCTGGGCGACGGGTTT
This sequence comes from uncultured Occallatibacter sp., assembly GCA_964458965.1. Lineage (GTDB taxonomy): Bacteria > Acidobacteriota > Terriglobia > Terriglobales > Acidobacteriaceae > Telmatobacter. Next base: position 2,345 of record CAYWMR010000185.1, read on the forward strand.
ACGCTGGAAGATTTCCGCGACCAGTTGCGGCAGATAAAAAAGATGGGATCGATGGAGTCGATCCTGAAGATGATGCCGTCGGTGGGTCCGTTCGCCGGCCTGCAGCAGGCCTCAAAGAATATAGACGAGAAGCAATTTGTGCGGCTGGAGGCGATTATCAACTCCATGACGCCGATCGAGCGGCGAAACCACGAGATGATCTCCGGCTCGCGGCGCAAGCGCATCGCAAAGGGGTCGGGAACGGAAGTTCAGGATGTGAATCAGTTGCTTCGGCAATACGCGCAGATGGCCAAAATGTTCAAGCAAATGGGCAAGGGCGGGCTGGCCCGGAACATGATGCGCGGCGGGCTTGGGTCCATGGGGATGGGCGGAAAACAACGGTTTGGACGATAGGAGAGTACGATGGCCATCACCATAGATTCAATCGCCGCAGCGGACAGCGACGGGGCCCTGCTTGCACTTCTCGCGACAGAATTGCAAGAGCTCCTGCCCATCGAAATACATGGAGACCGCGCACAATTCCACCAGATGCTCGGCGCCCTTCCGCGCGGCTTGCGGGCCATGGCGGGAACCCACGAATTCAACGTGAGCATGACAAGGGACGATCTGATTTGCCACTTCAGCAACCAGAACGACGATCGCGACCTGCATGCCACGTTGAATGGGCTCCGAGAGCTGGAGGCGCCCGAAGTTGCCGACGCGTTTGAAGAGGCATGGAAAGCGCTGGCGCCGAATCTGGAAGCGCTCAGAAAAAACCAGGTGAGCAACGAAAAGCTTTACGAATGGCTTGAAGAGATCGGCGCGGAAGAGAAGATCGATTCGTTGGACGAGATCATCTGGAATTTCCGGGACGAGGCCGGCCCTCTGGGACTGCATCAATCCTGGGTTCTCTACGCGCGGAAATACCCCGAGCGCTGCATTGTGGCCGAGGCGTAGGTGTTGGCGTAGCCGCTGGCGAATTCGAAAAAAGGAGGACGCGATGAGAAAGCTGACAGTAAAGAACTTCTCGGTGATTAAGGAAGCCGAGCTGGAGTTCGGCAAGATCACCGTCCTCATCGGACCACAATCCAGCGGTAAGAGCCTGCTATGCAAGCTAGCCTACTTTTTGACCAAGCAGACGATCGAGCAGGCCCTAAATGCAATCTTGAGCAAGGACACTTTCGAAGAGTTTCAGACATCGTTGCTCAGAGAGTTCACTGAATGGTTCCCTGTCGAAACTTGGGTAAACGCTGACTCTAGCGTACGCTTCGAGGCATTGAACTTCCGCCTTCGAATCTCCGGATTTGCTGGAGCAAGCGGTTTCTACTTTGAGCCTGAATTCTCTAGCAGGTTCAGATCACTGTTCTCTGACTTGACCGATCAGATCAAGGAATACCCCGATACCGGCTCGGATTCGCGTAAGTACCTGGTCGAACAGGTAGAAGCGCGGTTGAACCTTACGCTCACTGAATCATTTGTTCAACGCGCTTTGTACATCCCAGATGGAAGGGCGTTTTTCGCAAATCAGTCGCTAGGATTTCTTGCTCTAAACAACACGGATATTGATCCAATCATCCGAGAATTCTCGCTTGAGATACGGTTTGGCGAATCGTGGAAACCAAATCCGATCGCAGGGGAAAGGGCTTTGCAAGTTCTTGACGAGATCAGACGAGAGATGAACAGCATCGCGGGGGGCTATATAGAAGGCCGCAACACAACGGCCAGATTCCGACGGGACTCAGACGGGAGAGCCATTCCGCTCACTCTCCTGTCGTCCGGGACTCAGGAATTGCTCCCGTTATTGAACGTGTTAGGTCAGTTGGCAACAGGGCAACGTGACCGGATCATTTTCCCACGCCCGAACAATCTGCCGGCAATGCCGCAAGAGATCATATTGAGCAAAGGGCTGATCTATCTTGAAGAACCCGAAGCAAACGTCTTTCCAGCTACGCAATACAAACTCGTACGGTTGTTTGCCCGGCTAAGCCACGAGTCCATTTTAGATTTCTCCTGGGTCATCACTACTCACAGCCCCTATATCCTTACCGCCTTTAACAACCTGATTGAAGCCGGTCAGGCCGCCCGAAACAATCCAAAGCTCCATGATGAAATCGCCAAAATCGTCCCCGAGCATTACTGGATCAAGGAGGGCGACTTCAAAGCCTATGCCATCGAGGACGGAAAGTTGAAATCTATCCTGAACGAAAGTGGTTTTGTCGAAGGCAACTATCTCGACCAGGTCTCCGAAAACATCGGCGACGAATTCGACCGGCTCATAAAGCTCGAGTATGACCATGCCAAAGCCTCCTAGCCAGTCGGGCTGTATGTGGGCTGAAGATTGCATCGAAGAATGTGACGCGCCGTCTGTCTTTGTCGAAGAACAGGGCGTGCGCGCCACGTTCGTTAATCCAAGAGGCCGGACTGTGCGCAAGGTGCATTACGATGGTTGTTATGCGCCGCGCGACTCGCGACAAGCCGATTACATTGTCGGTCTCGTCGGCATCGTCGATGTGATTATCGAGCTCAAGCGCTCCGACACGAACATCAAGGGTGCCGCCGATCAGATCGAATTTGCGCTTCACGCATGGAAGCAGGATCAGAAACACGCTCCGGCTGTTGCAGCATTGATCGTCTACGGACGAATCGAGGGGACGAAGAAGCTGCCTGGGCGGGTGCCACGGGCCAATGCTGTCATATCAGGCGTCATCGCTAGATTTCTCAAACATGGGACACTGCTAGTCATCGCAGAGAATGGCGCAAGACAATACTCCTTCACCGATTTCAGGTAGGCGCATAATGCCGACTAATCTTCAAGACCAACTCGACGAGATCACCGCCAACACCCGTCACCTGGTGCAGGCTGAGCGCTTGGCTGTGGGCGAGCGCGCCGTGCAGGAGCTCTTCGCATCGGGCATTGAAGACCGCATCCTGCCCGTGGGCGCGGTTGCACCCGAATTCGCGCTGAAGGATGCTTCCGGCCGGCTGGTGCGCTCGGCTGACTTGCTTGCGCTGGGGCCGCTGGTCATCAAGTTCTTTCGCGGACGCTGGTGCTCCTATTGTGTTACCGAACTGGAGGCCTGGCGCGATCTATACGGAACGCTGCGCGAGCGCGAAGCCTTGATGGTTGCCATCGGCCCGCAGATTGAGCGGCAAAGCGATTTCATGGCCGGCCAGCACGGACTTCCCTTCCCTGTTCTCCATGATCCCGGGTGCGCGCTGGCGGAACAATTTGGCCTGGTGTATACCGTACCCGAGTACCACCAGCATTATTACCGATCGATCCTGGTCAACATTCCGTTCATCAACGGCGAGCCTAGCTGGCGGCTGCCGCTCCCTGCCACCTATGTTATAAGTCGCGAAGGGCGAGTAGCCTTCGCCGAGGCTCATGCGGATTTCCGCGTCCGGCCTGAGCCGGAAGAAGCGCTGGCTGCGGCTTTTGCGCATCACGGGCGCTGATCGGATCTCTACCGTTGCAGCTGATCCAGAATTCCCTTAGCTTGTTCCAAGCTAACTCCGCGTAACATAAAAACCTTGCTCCGCGATAACTCTCCACTAACTATTTCGACTTTGCTTTTGGAAAGGGAAAAAGCCTCGGCCAGAAAAGCAATCAGCGCGGAGTTCGCGCGGCCTTCAATCGCCGGGGCCTGCACCCTGATCTTAAGTCGCGCCTTTTCGCCCTCGCAATAAACTCCCAGAATCTCCGTCTTCTTCGCTCCCGGAAGAGCGCGAACCGCCAGCGTTACTCCGCCATCAACACTGCGAATCATTACTCATCGCCTTTCCACGGCGCACGTTTCCCAAACAGCGCCGTGCCTACGCGTATGCGCGTTGCACCCTCTTCGATGGCCTGCGCGAAGTCGCCGCTCATCCCCATCGAGAGCACATCGAGCGCAAGGCGCGGATGCGCAGCAGCCCACCGGTCGCGCCACTGCCGCAAGCTGCGGAAACACTCGCGCGTTATATCTTCCGCAACGCCCCAGGGCGCAATGGTCATCAGGCCGCGAGTATCCAGATGATGTAAATCCGGAAGGCGATCAAGGAGATTTGCGGCCTCAGCCGATGCAGGCTCAAGCCCGGCCTTCGACTCCTCGGGGCTGAGCTTTACCTCGATCAGCACGGGAAGGCGCTTGCCCAGCCTGCCCGCTGCCTCGTTGAGCCGCTCGGCCAGGCGCAGCGAATCGACCGAATCGACAGCATCGAACAGCTCCGCGGCCCACGCTGCTTTGTTCGATTGCAAGTGGCCAATCAGGTGCACAAGGATTGGCTCTTCCGTGGCGGCATTGCTTCCGTCTGCGCGCCAGTTCGCCAGCTCTGGAGCTTTGGCCGCAAACTCCTGTACGCGGCTTTCTCCGAACAGCCTCAAGCCAAGCTCTGCCGCCTCGATCACCGTTGCCGCCGGATAGGTTTTTGAGACCGCCATCAGCTCGACCTCGGCGCGATGGCGGCCCGCGCGACGGCAAGCCGCGGCAATGCCTTCTTCCAGGCGTTCGAGATTCTCTTTCAGTGGCGTCATTGCACATCCACCTGGGCGCAGGATCTCAACCGAATCCGGCGCTGTTCAGCAACCCGGCACATGCGGCATGCGTCCAATGCGAGTATGTGGACAGTAATCCTTCTCATCTTCTCCAACATCTTCATGACCTTTGCCTGGTACGGCCACCTGAAATTCAGGCAGGACGCGCTATGGAAGGTCATCCTCATCAGCTGGGGCATTGCCTTCTTCGAGTACTGCCTTCAGGTGCCCGCCAACCGCATCGGCGCTGTCCGCTTTTCACCCGTACAACTCAAAGTCATCCAGGAGATTATCACCCTGGTGGTATTCGGCGTCTTCACCACTTTTTACTTTGGCACGCATTTGCGCTGGAACCACGGCGCAGCAGCCGCATGCCTGGTTGCGGCGGCGTTCTTCGTCTTTCATCAATTCTGATCCGGCGCCGGCGCTTTTGTTTTCCCCATCCGTAGCCGCGCGCTGTCGGTGCGACCAGTAATGGGCATGTGCGGCATTGCGCCCGCAAGGCCGAATCGCGGCATGTTGGTATAGAAACTCTGGTATTGTCCGGGCGCGACCGTGTACATCTCATGCCACAGACCCACGATTCCGTTGCCGCCAATCCGGCGGTTGAACTCGGCCCAGGCGGGCAGATGCGCCGCATTGCGCGCATGCGCATAGGCATGAAGCTGCTCAAAACTGCGCCAATACTGAATCGTCCCCACACCGCGCCAGTAAAAAAAAAAGCTCCGCGTGCAGCAGGCCGAGCGAAGGATCGCGCTTCAACTCCTTGATCATCGGCGGCATGGCACCGATCACGCGGGTCCAACTGCGCAACGCGATCAGCCGGTTAATGCGCATGCCGATGAGGAAGACAACAAAAGGCTCGTCACTCTGCGCGGTGTATCGGCCGGGAAAGATTGAAGCCATAGGTTCCTCCTCTGATCGGCTCAGTGCCCGTGTTCCTCAAGATACTTCTCAGCTTCGAGCGCTGCCATGCAGCCCGAGCCGGCCGCGGTAATGGCCTGGCGATAGCGCCGATCCTGCACATCCCCGCACGCAAAAACGCCGGGAATCACCTTTCCGTTGCGCGTGGTGAGCACGTTGCCGGTTGTCTTGATGTACCCATCGTTGTCCAGATCCATCTGCCCGGCAAACATCTTCGCATTCGGCTCGTGACCAATGCCAAGGAACATGGCGCTGACCGGCAGCTCGCTCTTCTCGCCGCTGGTTACATCGCGCAATCGCAGCCCCTTCACATCCTTTTCTTCCACGCCCAACACCTCTTCCACCACCGTGTTGGTTCGCAGTTCGATGTTGGGATGGGCGATGGCCCGCTCCAGCATGATCTTCGACGCGCGGAAGCTTTCGCGGCGGTGCAGCAGCGTAACCTTGCTGGCAAAGCGTGTCAGAAACAGCGCCTCTTCCATGGCCGAGTCGCCCCCACCAATCACCGCAATTTCCTTGCCGCGGAAGAAGAAGCCATCGCACGTGGCGCAGCTTGAAACTCCATGGCCAATGAGGGCTTGTTCGCTGGGCAATCCCAGCCAGCGCGCGCTGGCGCCGGAGGCCACAATCAGCGTGCGGGTATGAATTTCGCCCTGGGAAGTATGCAGCCGGATGGGGTGTGCTCCGAATTCGACCCTGGTGAGATGGGCCAGTTGAAACGTGGCCCCGAACCGCTCCGCCTGCTTCTTCATGTTGTCGATCAGCTCGGGCCCCTGGATGCCTTCAGGCCAGCCGGGGAAGTTCTCGACCAGGGTGGTGATCGAGAGCTGTCCTCCGGGCTCGTGGCCCTCCAGAACCAGCGGTTTCAGTCCAGCGCGCGCGGTGTAAATGGCCGCCGTAAGCCCCGCGCAGCCGGAGCCCAGTATAACGGTTTCGCGAATTTCAGTCATAAGGTTTCCCATGTCGATTCTAGACGCTTCGAGCGACCTCTCGCCTTTCAGGAAAGACTCTGGTTTATTAAGATGATGTTTATGGCGAATCTGACTCTTATCTACGGACTGCGGCTGCTGCCGGAAGGCGAAGTGACCGAAATCAAGGACGCGACGCTGAAGCTGGCAAACGGCCACGAGGCGCACGTCACCATGCATTCGATCGAAGGCTCGCGCGAGGAGATTGAAACCCAGCTTAAGCGCAGCCTGGACGCGTTCTTCGACTTCTACCCGGAAATCTGA
>CAYWMR010000186.1:0-8932 GCA_964458965.1 uncultured Occallatibacter sp.
CAGGCGCGGACCGGGAGGTCCACGCTACAGCCGGCCGGGAGGCCGGCGCTACGGCTTTTTATACTGCGGGTCGGCAAGGGCGGTGGGCGACTCAGAAGAAAGTGCTCTACTGCCGCGTCCGTCGCGGTGTATGCTGGATGGGTTCAATTTGGAGACATCCCACATGCATAGAACCAACTTCTTCAAGCAACCCGCAGCGGTTGCGTTTCTTTCAATCGGTGCAGCATCTCTTCTGGCTATTTCAACATTCGCGCAAGCCCCGGCCGCCGCGCCGGCCGCACAAGCTTCGCCTGACTCGGTGAGGCTGAACGCGCTATCTCGCCATTTACTCGAAGAAGGGCAGAAGGCCAATTCTCTACAGGGCGACGACCTGAAGCCCTGGCATCTGAAGGCCGAATATCAAATTCTGGAGCAGGGGGTCCCGAAGCCCGTTCCCGGAACTTTCGAGGAGTGGTACGCCGGCCCCTTTCAGTGGAAGCGCGCTTACACGAGCCCCGAAGCCCAATTGACCGGCGCAGAGTGGGCCGCCTCGCGAACCGCGCACTATCATGCAAAGCCGAAGACAGAGGATGGGTTCGACGCTTCCAGGCTTCACCTTCGAGTTACCCAGCCCGTCGTTGCTCCCCTTTATCAGGCGGGCTACATTAAACCAGAATTCAGTATGGACATCGGGCGGGTGAACGCAGGCACCGTGGTCCTGAACTGCGTATCGGTTGCCAATGCGGCCCGTTACGCCGACCCGAACAACCCCGATTTCATCCTTCCCACGATGTGTTTCGACCCGGACAAGCATCTCCGCCTGGTCTCCTCCGGCGATACAAGCATCCAGTTTGACGACTTCCAAATGTTTCAAGACCGCGCCGTGGCCAGGGATGTGAAGATTTTCGTACACGGTCAGCTTAACGCCGCCATCAAGGTGACTCTGCTGCAGGCGCTCTCGCCTTCCGATGCCGATGTGGTGAAGCCGCCCTCGAACGCGGTTGCCGAGGCCTATGCTATCGAGCCAGGTCTTCCCATGCCCGAATCTGTGTTCGAGGTTGGGGCTTCCATCCCTATCCCGCCCGATGGTTTTCCATTTCGTGGAACGGTAAGCGTTCCGGTCATCCTGCAAAAGGATGGCACGGTCAAGATCAACCACGACGGGCCCAGGGGCTGGGTAAGACAGGATGTTGTGGATGCCGTTGCGCGTGCGGTGGTGAAATGGAAGTACAAGCCATACCTGCTGGATGGTCAGCCTATTGAAGTGGGCTTTTCGGTGCAATATGTTGTGGATGGGAAGCCGTTTGTGCCGTCGTACAATCGGCCGAAAGCCGCGCAGGCGCCTGCGGCTATACCCACGCTGACCACCAGTCCAGCGACGGCAACGCCCTGGATGGCACGTAATTAGGGCGGAACCAAGGAAGATGAATCCCTCAGGGGCTGAAGCCCACGGTGATTTGATTGGCTTTGTGCCGGGGATAAATCCCCGGCCTACCGCCCGGGTGAGTTTTTCCGCAGCCTGTGAAGCCCCTCGTTATTCCGGCGCTTTTCTGCACGACTGAAGTCGTGCCCTGATACAAAGCTTGCGTAAATTGCACGGTATGCGAGTTTTTCTGCAACCTGTGAAGTCGTGCCCTAAAAAGAAACAGGATTGCATGTTCAAGAAGACAGGACGCCATTGTGTTTCGCGGACTCCCACTCATCGGACAAAATCGTCCTGCCCCGACCCTGAGGGTACCCCGGCGCCCAAATGGGGCACAGCTTCTTCGCGGGTCGGGGAAGCCAGTGGACAACTCTCCAGCAACTCAATCGCGGGGCGGCCAACCAGATGCGGGTGCATCGGCTTGAACCAACCCTCAATCAGCCGGCTGTTGAACAATGCCTCGATCAGCCGGCTGTTTCGCGCCAGGCACATAAGCTTTCTGTGTGGCGGGCGCTGCCATCCCTCAACCAGGCGTCGAGCTGGGCTGGCTCCTTCAATTGCTGACCGCGCACGCGGGGCACGGCTACAAAGCGGCAGTCGAGCTCCGCAAGAGTGGTCATATCACCCCACAGTTTCTCGAATTGCGCTACCGGGAAGATATCTTCCTGTCCTTTACCCCAGCGCTTCTTTACATCCTTTAGGGTGATGTAGGTGGGTATGCGCGCGGCCACGGCGCGAACCGCATTGTCTACGCGGGCCGCATTGGAAAGGGCGTTGCGCGAAAGACCGAACAGCGTGAGCAAACGGTCTACATCGATCCAGTACGTGGCGCTGTTGTAGTAGCTGAGGCAGCTCTCGAGATCTTCGCTGGGAAGCGCGAGGCCCTCTACCAGGCGGACTCGGCCATCGACGCGGGCCAGGCCGCCACCACGGTCCTCAAGACGCCGCGCGATGACCTCGGTGGTCAGCGCCGCATCGCTATGGATGTGCAACCCAAGGATGTCCGGATCGGCATCAGCGGCCACGGTGTCGATGTTGTGCACCATCAGGTATTTCAGTTGCGGGCGCATCGCAATAAGGCTCTGCAGAGTGCCATTGCGCAGCAAATTGGCTACCTCGTACCAGTGTCCCACCGGGTGCAGGCATTGCATGGGGAGATTGTCGGTATAGTCGGATCCTTCGCCGGTGGTCTTAGCCCATTGAATGAGCGCCGCGTGCAGGCCCTCCCGCACCTTCTGCGCCTGCGCGTCGAGCAGTTGCTGCGGCGTTTCTTCCCAGGCGAAGCGGAGATCGCGTTCCATGGGAATCATGCGCAGGCCGATGGTGCGCCCGGGGGACAGCAGCAGGGGGCCGGGATAGCCATAATTGTGCTCCGCAGCCAGGTGTGCGGCGATTGCATCGTGGGTAAGGTAGCTGGTGGTGACGACATGCGGAAGGAGGCTGCCACACTGCCGGCTCACGCGAAGGCTTTTTGCGAGGTGGACCTCAATGAAGTTGCGGAATTCGCCGCCAAGCTTGCAAAAGGGATTGAGGGCCTTGACGACACCTGCGCCGCGGGTCCAACGCGTGCCTACGCCACCAGCCAGAGTGACCACAGCTACACGGCCGCCGGCGAGGGCATCGAGACCGGCGGCGCGGTAACGATCGTCGACGGGATCCACCGCGACATCCTGAATAAGGGTAGTAGCCGGCAGGCGGTTCTGCGCCAAGCCAATCCGCCCTGAGCGCAGGTTCTCCCGGATCTGCTCGTGCTGCGCGCGGTCAAAGCCGTAGTTATCGAGCAGGGCCCGCAAGGATCGCTCCTGGCCCACTTCGGCATCCTGGCCGACTGGAAGCATGTGGTCAAAGAGGGTTTGAATCATCCCGGCGTATTCCGGCCTGGTGCGGCAAGCGGCCGTGAATCGCTCCAGTTCGGCACGGCGCGCGGGCGATAGGCGGGGAATCTGGGTGCGAATCAGCGGCGGCACGTGCAGCGTGTAATAGCCGGCAGGCATCAGGGCCTCGTCTCCGGACTTGAGCGCGGCCTGAGTTCCCTGCTCGTTGATGGCGAAGTCGTAGACCACGGGCTCCATGGCAAATGGCACACTGTGCTCCATGTCGCTCCTGGCCTGGCTCATGATGGCTTGCATGCGTGTCTGGGCTTCAATGCGTCGTTGGGGCGAGAAAAGGAATCCCATGCCGCCGCCGCTCATACCGCCAAGCATCCAGAAGCCCCAGAAATCTGCGCCGAATTCTTTGCGCACACGGTCGATAAGGGTGTTGGTATAGAGGTTGGCGGCCCACGGAATAATGGTCTGCACGGGGCCGTCGAAGATGCGTTGCAAACAGCCGCCGAGCGCTTGAATGTCACCATGCTGGAGATGGCCGGTGATCTCATCGAGCATTTCGATGGCCTGGCGGCGGCCTTGCCACTCGGTCTCACTCCGCAACAGGTACTTCTCAGTGACCATCTCAAGAATGGGACCGACATCCTGGGCCATGCCGCCGTGAACCAGGACGAGGCTCTGTTGAAGTTTCTCGCGAGCTTCGCGGGGTACTTCGGCTTCGGTGAAGATCCTGTGATCGGGCAGCAGACGGCCGCGGCTGATGCCGAACTCGGAGTCGCCCGGTTGAGCGAGAACGCCGTGGATGAGCTTGATACCCGGCCAAACGCCGCCGGAATCCTGCCAGCCGCCGCCGCTTCCACCGAGCCATTCGCCCAGGATGGCGCGCGCGGCGACCAGCCTTCGGTCACTCTCTTGCAAGCCACCGGTAAGCGAACGTATCTGCCCGGTTGCGCGCATGCATACGGCGATGATGCAGGCGAGCAGGTTGGTGGAGACAGCAAGGCGGGAGCCTTTAGGGATATCGTTTACGCTGGTGACGATCTCGATGCCAGCGCCGGGCCTTCCGGTGAGGCGCTCCAGAAGTGCGGCGAGGGGCTGCGTTGCCCCTTCAAGCCCCGGCGGAACGATGCCGCTGGCGATGACGCCCGCCTTGAGCAGGCCCAGGTAGTCGCGAGGAAAATCGAAGACCTCGGCAATGGAAGAAACGTCGGCGGAAGCGCGCAGATCCACGCTGGTGAGGCGCAGCACCGGTTCATCGATGACGCGAAACCAGGCCTCGACCGGCGGCCTGGGCTGGGCAAATCGCTGGCTCTTGCCGCGGACCGCGAGGTCGATGGAGATGTTGATAACGAGCGCGCCTTCGGGGAAATCCATGCCGAGGAAGAAAATATCGCTCCATCCGCTGTGGGTCAGGTCCATGCGGACCGGTGTGGCCTCACGCAGGATGGGGAACACCCCATCGACCGCATGCAGCTCGGGACGCACGCACAGCGGATAGTCGTCAGTATGACCGGCGCGAAACATCCACTGATTGCCGCGGACGGTCCGCACGCTGCGGCGAACCTGGTCGGCAAGAGTCTGGAAGCCAAGCGCGCGGTAGCTTGCGCCGAGCGCACTGGAGATGGCGGCGCTGGGGCCGTGTTCGGTTTGGGCGGCGAGAAAAACCTCGATGGCCTCTTCGAATCGGCGGCCGAGCAGCTTTTCATACCCGGCAAACGGGATCAGCGCAGGCGCTGAAGTTGACGGGAGCATGGGAATGTGAAAGCGATGGATGGCGTAAAGGAAGAACAATGCCCGGACCCGTTCGTAGAAGTTAGGGCAACCGCGGCGGAACTGCTCAAGCGCCTCACATTCGCGCAGCAATTCATCGATAGAGAGGCCCTGGCACAACGCATCCAGCGACGAGTTGCGCCGTTCCCCACTCGCGGTGATGACGTCGGTGAAGCGGCTCACGAGGGCGAGCCTCCCCCGTTCCCAGCCAGTTCGCGGTCGGCGAGCAGTTCAACCAATTGCGACAGCACTTCGCTGCGGTCGCGGCCGTTGAGCGCCAGGGCCAACTGCGCAATGAGCAGACCGTAGGGTGCGCCGAGATCGTAGCGCCGCCCGTCGTCCTCGACAGCGAGGTATTGTTCCTGGCTTGCGAGCTCGCTCAGGGCTTCCACCAGGGTTATGGGTGTGCCGGAGGATTTGGCCAACTTGCGGCCCAGAATGTCCATCACTATTGGCGTCAACACGTGGATGCCGAAGAAACAGAGATAGTGTCCGGTGCGAATGCCGGGTATCAGGAGGCGCTGCTCGGCTTCGGTGGGCGTTGGCTTTTCGATGACCGTATCCACGCGATACAGGTCGCTGCCCGGTGGCACTCGCCGTCCGCCAACGGTGCCATAGCGCACCAGCAAGCTCTCACGCGTGGGTTGCACACCACTGACCGAACAGCTTTCCTTCTGCGCCAGCTCAACAATGCGCTGGGCGGAAGGCTTAGCGGAAGTGCTCACATAAAGGTGGTCGCCCACCATGTGCAGGAAGGGGTCGCTCGAGGTAAACGAGCTGGCGCAATGGATGGCGTGACCGTAACCGCGCGGCTCAGCCTGGGGTATAAAGCGGATGGACGAAGCGTGGGGCCCGGCAGCTTGCGCATAGGACGATTCGTCGCCGGGGAAGACAACAATGGCGATTTCGTCGGCTCCGGCGGCGAGCGATTGTTCGATGAGAATTGAGAGCAGTGATTTCCTGTTGCCTTCGCCGTCGATGAGGGTCTGCAGAGGCAACGCGCGTTGTGAGCGCGCGGCGGCAGTAATAACAGCTTTCTTGACTAACAAAGAGGCTCCTGACGGCACTTTATCACGGATGGTGCGTCTATCCGCCTTGCCCGGGATCGAAACACGGATCCCGTGGTTTCACCGGAAAACCGATTGTAACAATTCTTCGAGTTAGAATCGCAGTGGCAAGCAGCGTTCATCGTCACTGATCCTTCAATCCATCAATGAAATCCTCTGTGTAGCGCACCACTTCGGCCTTGTTTGACTGATAAACGGCGTGCTTCGCATGAGCGATGCGTATGACCAGGGCTGACGGAACACCCGCTTCGAAGCTATCCGCAAGAGGACCAAACATCTGCATATCCCGGGCATCCGCCGCGTCACGCTTCGGCCCTGGTGGAAGGCCGAGATCGTGCGGCAGAGCAAAGATGGCGAGTACCGGGCACTTAAGTTCAGCGTAGCGCCGTTCTCCGTCGAGTGCTGCTTTCTCGATCTGCCCGGCTGATGTGGAACGTTCCTTTACTTGCTCGTCGTAGTCCACTGCAGACATATCTGGCGCGTTGGCCAAGAGTTTCTTCTGGTCGGTGAGGTCGGTCTGAAACTGCGGAAGCATCTGCTGCAAGCGGTCAATCGCATTTCTAGACTCCGCCGGGGAGATTGCATCGAGAGACGCAGTTAGCTCGCGCCGCAATTCAAGAGTATCGATGCGGAAATCGCCCCGGTGCGCGGGCGAAAAGGCGTAGCGGTAGGCTGCGTCGAGGTAAACCAGGCCAGCCACGCGGCTCGGGAAGCGACTGCAGACTGAGCTCAACTCCTCGCCAGCGAAGGAATGGCCGATGAGAACCGGACGTTGAATATTCAGCTGATCCATCACGGAAAGCACATCATCGCCCAATCGCTCTGCCGCGTAGTTTCCATTATTGGGATCGGGAGCGCTTGAAGCTCCGTATCCTCGGCGTGTGATGCCGTAAACGTGGTATTTCCCAATGAGCTTTGAGGCGAAATCATCATAGGTATGAAGAGTTGAGCCCAGCCCTGCGAGCAGCACCACCGGCCTTCCTGTCCCGCCCCAATCCTTCACTTCGAGGTTGACGCCAGGCTGAACTTGTACGAACTGGACTTTCTCTTGCACCGATTCTGCGGCCACGGTCTGTGCATACGCGACATTGGCAAAAAGAGATGCGAATACAAGCAGATGAAGTTTCATAGATCGCCCCTTGCTTACATTATTCGCCTGCTCAGTTCGCGAGAGAACGCACCAATCCCGCTCGGCGTCTTTACCGGAACCGTGTTGACGCAAATGCGGAAGAGAATGCCTCTTGCCAGCCCGGTGCGCCGCATGCGGGGGGATCAGGGCATCCGGCCGGCACTTCGGTGGGAATCGGCAGCACCGGAACTGGCGCCGGATCGATGTGCAGATAGTCCCCGTGCTGGTAATTCCAGTTGTTTGGAATTTCGAACGGCGCCTCGAGGTTGGCCACCCAGGGCTTGGCCGGTCCGCAATGACCCAGCGCCGCACGCCACCACGGATGCCCTTCGGCAATGATTCCCGCAATGAAATTGCCGATGGGAAAAGCCAACTTGAGCACCTCATCCATGCTGGAAGAGAGGGCGGAGATGGTGCCGATGTTCTGGGCCGCATCGCTGAACTCCGAATCCAGGCAGTTGTCGTCGATGGCGCCGGCCATGATGGTTACGCGGCGCACCGGCCGGTTGAGTTGCGAGATGGTCTTGAGCACCACCCGCGCCCCGAGGCTGTGCGACGAAAACGAAACGCTGGCCGCATTGGCAAAGTTGGCGTCGACAAACGGAGCGATCAGCGCACCCGCCTCATCGGCAATCTTTGGCTCTTCTGGATAATCCAGCCCATGCGCCCAGACGGAATCTCCCGGCCACAGCAAACCCACAAAGATGGAAGAATCGGGAAGCTGCAATAAGCTGCCCCAGTTGGCCAGGCAGGCAATGCCGTCGGCGCGATCGACGTTGAAGCCGTGCGTCCCAATCAGCACATGACGGCCGCGAATGGCCGCCTGGAAAGCTCCCAGAGTGACGCTGAGGTAGTCGCCCGCGTCGGTCTGCTGGTTCACGGCCACCCCTGAGGTTGCCAAATCCCCGCCGACCGCCTGGGCTCGAACATCGAGAAACAGTGTCATCGCGACCCCTACTTCTTCAGCGTCTGCATGGTGTTGACGGCGGTTGCCAGCGCGCTCGAGAGATCCTTGGCTATGGGCGCAAGCGGAGTGGCCAGCAGGCCGACAAGGATTGCCAGACACATGTCTTTCGACAACCAGAACGCGCTGCCCATGATGCTCCAGCCACCGGCAAGAGCAAGCAGGACAGCAACCAGGGCCGCGAGTGCGCGCGTACTGTTGCGGTAGACCTGGTCTGAGAGCTGATACGCTTCGTCGAGCATGGCCGTCACAATCAGGTCGAAGCGCGAATATACATCGCTTTCCGGCTGGGTGAGGGAGACACCGGTGGCGATCTTGCCGGCAATCGAGCCCAGCACCGCGGGATCGGTGTTGGTTTTTGCCGCCAGAGTTGGCGCATTGCCCACGCTGAGATGCAGCTTGATGAGGGATTTGGCGATCGCCTTCTGGCTGCCCACATCGGTTCCGTTCACCCAATTGGCCTCAACGGTTTCCAGGATGTTTTTGCGGGGCAGCGCGTTGATGGGTATGGCGGGAACGCCCTCGCCGGTCTGGTCGGGGGTTAACTGGGAGGTAACCTGCTTGATGTGGTCGAGGCCGATGCGGTTGATGAAGCCGAAGGCGGCTTTCGAGGCATCCACCAGGCCAAAGGCGGCGGTTCCCAATCCGCCAATCGCGGTGACAATCTGACTCAGTGGCATGCTTTGCAAGTCGGCAGGCATGGATCGTTCTCCTTGATTGCTGCTGCATGTATATAGGCAAATTGGGGGAAAGTAAAGCGGGAAGTTTCCCGGG
>CAYWMR010000187.1:0-8918 GCA_964458965.1 uncultured Occallatibacter sp.
CATGTAATCAGCCTCCTGGCCGGCTGTCGCGTGGACCTCCCGGTCCACGCCGCACGCTCTACTCCAATAAGGAAAACGCTTTAGCCACGGGCATTTATGTCCCCTTAAGGGATGTCCGCTTCTCCCTTATCGATGCGCCGCACCCCCGTCTCCACGCAGCCCGGCGTCAACCGCATCCAGCAGCGCCCCGCTCGCATCGCTCTCATAGTCCCAGAACATCACGCCACCCAGCTGATGATCGAGCACATATTTGCACTTCAACTTCAGCGACTCGGGATCGTCATACGATACAAAGACCTGCTTTTCCGAGTTATAAAGCCACGGAACGTCAGCTACCGAGTCCCAGTACCGGACAAACCCATTCTGCAGCATGGCATCGGGCGAAGCGCCATATAGTTCGCGCGCATGATCGACCTTTTTCCCCGGCTGATACAGTCCATGGTTCGCAGCCGGCACCTGGCCCCACACATGCGAATAAAACGGCACGCCGAGCACAATCTTCTCCGGCTGCACCCCGGCCTGCTCGTATAACGCAACGGAATCGTCGGCTGAGACCTTCTTTGCATCGGCAGAGCTGGTATAAAGCGGCGCATGGTGCCCGGTTATCGCATCCGAGTCAGGCTCATAGTAGTCATAAGCCATCAGGTTCACCGTGTCCACATACTCTTGCACCTTGTCCATCTCGGTATGCGCCAGAAACTCGGCCTGCGCGCCTGTGGCAACGGTCAAATAGAGATTCCTCTTGAGCTTCTTTTCCAACTTGTCGAAGCTCGCGCGCAGATCTTCCAGCAGCAGCGTGTAATTCTCCCTGTCCTGAACCCGAAAGCGCGGCTGCGAGCCCGGCAGCCCAGGATACTCCCAGTCAACGTCCAGCCCATCCAGATGATTGCGAGTTACAAAGTCGGTCACGCTTGCGATAAAGATGCGACGGCTCGCGTCGGTGTAAGCCATGTCCGAGAAGCTGCCCGACCAAAGCCATCCCCCCACTGAAACCAGCACGGTGAGCGAGGGATTGTCTTTCTTCAGCGCCACCAGCGCAGCCATATTTTGGTCGTCGTTTGGGAAGCCGTTCACAATGCGTCCATCGGCGATATTGGCAAACGCATAGTTGATGCGTGTAACCTTCGCCGCCGCAATGTCACCCGGCTGAATCAGAGCATTTTGCGGAAAGACGTAGGCGACGATGACAGGTTTGGGCGTGGGCGCAGCTGCGGCCGCAAGCAATCCCGGCCACCAGCAAAGGCAAGTAAGCAGCACCAGCCGCAGCACATGCACAACGCTGGAGTTGAATCGGTTCAGACGAACCATGGTTCCAGTTTACCCGTAGGTTGCAGGCTGGCCGAGAGGATTTTCGCCACCCGGCGCCTCAGAAGCACGAGCCGGTAAGAAGGTCGGCCGCTGGCAACGCGACCGGAAGCACTAAACCCGCCTCCGGCGACCTCGAAACGTGCCGCGACCGTCATCCGAGGATTACTTCCGTATAGGCGGTAACTCAACCAGAGCGAGAATCCGAGGTGCCTAGCGACTCGCCGATTGCACCGAACTGCGTGGTAAAATAGCTAGTCCATAGAGTCAAGCAGTCCATCGTCTGAACGCAACGAAAGCGGGTCTCTACATGGCCTTTAATCCAGATGTGAAGCGCAAAATCGTTCGAGACAGGAAGACGGACAAGCATCTCCCATGCCGATGTGCGGCGCAACATACCCGTTACCCGACGCCGCTCACATCATCGACGAGAAAGAATGGAAAAGCAGAGATAAACGTGCCAGTGATCGACAGGTCAACGGTATTCCACTGTGTCCGAACTGCCACAGAGTATTCGATGAAGTATTGCGCCCGAAACTGCTCAAAGCCTTGCGGGATTTTGGCGCGACCGGGTTGCCAAATAGTTGGAAAGTGAACAACAAGAAGCAGACTGTGACCGAGCAAGATATCGGGTTGGAGGATAGCTGAGATTCCTAACCGGATACATCAACTGCGTTAGCAACATCAGCGCCTTTTCTATCCCAGATAAAACGAAGGGGATCGCATGAGAGAACCATTGAATACGCTGTTGTACAAAAGAACTCACAAGGGTGACCCTGGCACATCGGGCGTTTTCGGCAGCGACGATTGCATGGGCCGGGTGCGGGGTTTTAATTTCGATGCAGTAATCGGCGTCGGCGGGAAGATTCCAGATCGTGGCCACGAGGAAATCGCTTACAAAGTTAATTGGGTCGGTATAAAGCCTCGAGTGATCGGGAGAAATGGACGGGGACCCCTCTTGAAGTTCGAGTACTTCGTCCGGCCTGAAGGGGCCGGGCCAGACCTAAGAAAACTCGCACCAGGGATCTACAGTTATATGTTTGAAGATAAGCATGTGCGACTTGTGCTGTCCAATTCCCTTACCACAGAGATGCAGGATGAAGTCTGGCAAATTCTGAAGTGGGCTAAGGGCTATAAACCTAGACAATCCCGTCCCGCAGAAAGGATGCCTCCTCCCAAAGGCGGGTGCCGATAGATGAAGGTTGCGATGGTAAGAATCGGGGCTGATAGCGGATCTGGGGGGATACAAGGGCCACTTTTCTCCGACGGTTCGTTCGAATACATTCCGATCCCCGACGGCTCCGGCACTGACGAACGCACTTATGGCAACACCTGCGGCCTGAAGCGACGCAAGCTAGTGGAATATTTCCCACAGCACCGCCGCGTTGCAATGGCTAGTCAGTCCATTCATTTTGATCCTGAGTTCGCCACATTTACCTATGGCGACCCCACGCCGCCGAAGGCAGGTCTTCGTCATTTGGCAAAGGGCGACATGCTGATTTTCTATTGTGGGTTGGAGGGATGGGATCACAAATCTGAGCCTGCGCTATACCTCATGGGGTATTTTGAGGTTTTGGCTGCGGGGAGGCCGGATAGTCTTGGCGATAAGCGGATACGAGGGCTTTTTGCAAACAACTTCCACGTTCGACATCGGCAGGTTTTTGAGCGTCAGAGGGCGGAACTTGTGTTAGTCAAGGGCTCTGAGCGAAGCCGCCTACTTAAACGTGCGGTCTGCATCAGCGTGCTGGGACGAAATCGCGCCGGCCAGCCGCTTAAGGTACTCTCGCCTCAAATGCAGATAATCTTCGGCAGCTTTAATGGGCGGCTGAGTTTTCAGCGCAGCCCCACTCGATGGGTTGACCCCGCATTTGTGCCGAGCGCGGTGCGGTTTATGAGGTCGCTGAAGTAAGAGGAGCGTCTATCAGCCGGGCAGCTCTACTCCTGGATGGTCGCCAACCCGGAAGCTACCTTGGAGTCACCAGCAGCCGCAAACCGGCAAGCTGGTGCAGCCCGCCTCGACGCCAAATCGCCTTAGCGCCAATGGCATTGGCTGGAACCCCAATCGACGAGGATATGCAACATAATTTCATGTACACATTTTGCATATTATTTCCGCACCCTGGCGCACAATGGATTCATAGTGTCTTTCACGACCCCTGTACAGCGAAGTGAAAACGCCCAGGATTGGACTGTAAGGCGTCAACACCTCGCGGGAGCGCCCGGAAAACACGAGTAACCCTATTGTTTGCTCATATCTGCGGCGATCTCCAATAGAATGACGTACCTGCCTCGAAGCTCGCTCCGTATCTCGTTGAAACAAATATGGGTTATTTTCAGAGACCGGGGGGGGAGGGGGGTACCCCAACATGCCGGGAAAGCTGGATGCTGCACGTCAGATCCATCCGGAGCAAGCAGAAGGAGCCGGCCCACAGGGCAGGGAACTGAAACGGAGAAAAAGGCAGGCGAGGCCTTCCCAAGGAGCCCAACAAGCCCCGCCTGAATAACAATTAACGAAGGCATTCCAACATACGCCGGGACAACGAGCTGATCACTGTTCACTGTTCACTGTCCACTGCTTTTCTCAATGAATCCGTATACTCCCAGACCCGGTTTCAACCCGCACCGTGGGTCCGCCGCCGCCTACTTTGCCGGTCATGTGGTGCTTATCGAACGAGCCCTGCACCGTCATCTCGCGTTCGGTGGAGATGCCTCCCGACCCGGTAGAAGCATCGAGCGTGTAACCCCCGCTTCCCGGCCACAACTCGACGCTGCCGGAACCCGTGTGAAGCTTCCAGGCGGCGGCCGCAGCTCCCGAGGCCTTGATGCTGCCCGAGCCTGTCTCCGCATCCAGCCCGCCCCGAACTTCGTGCAGCTCTATGCTCCCTGAGCCGGTATGGGCTTTCACATCGCCTTGCCCTGTCGCTTCGACAAAAATGTCGCCGGAACCGGTGTTCACCGAAAAGCCGTTGTGCAATCCGCTGGCGTGAATGCTGCCTGAGCCGGTGGAAAGCTTGGCGTTTTCGCCAATCCCGTCGTCGTTTATGCTCCCCGATCCGGTGTTCGCCGAGAGATACGCGTCCGCCGGCGCCTCAATCTCGTATTCGATGCTGATATTGTGCAGGGTCTCGTGACGCTCGCCGATGCGAATGATGTTGCCCGTCTGCTCGATGGGAGGATTGGCCGCGATCTCCCGCACCTTCTCCTCATTCTCGCCCCAGTTGGACCGTACCCGCCCGAAGATGTGTATGCGGTCGCTGGAGCCGTGCGTCAGCCGGATGCTCCCCGAACCGGTGGCCACGGTAAGCTCCACTCTGCCGTTAACTTTGAGGGTGCGCTCGAAGGTGGCCTCAGACGCCAGCGCCGAAACCGACGCCAGCGCCAACGCCGCTGTTACTAACAGGAGATGCTTCATCGTATGCCTCTTTCTAAATGCAGTGGACAGTGGACAGAGAACAGTGGACAGAATAGCCCGAGTTAAACCGATGCAATCCACCTGCCAAACCAGTCGCTCTCAAAAATGCAGTGAACACAATGGTTAAGCACCAATGAGGCTTATATCATCCGGGCATTCCATGTCCGTTTCCGGACACCTCTGTGCGCCGCCGGACAAAGGGCGTTCTTCTATTCCCTGATCCCTATTCCCTATTGCCTGCATTTCTCACTGCTGCAATACCACCTGGTCGCCCTCTTTCAGGCCGCTCACGATCTCCGTTACGGAGCCGTTGGAAAGCCCCACCTGCACCGCGATCTTCCGCTGGCCGTCTTTCTGGCTCCTATCCGGGATTGCCACCGTAGCATTCTTGTTGTTGTCGTACATCACCGCGTTTTCCGGCACCGTGAGCACGCCCTTGTGCTCGTCCAGCAGGATTTCGGCGTTGGCAGTCATCAGCGCCTTCAGTTCTCCGCCCGGGTTGTTGATGGAGACCCGTACCTCAAACGTGGTTACATTGTCCTTTTCCACGCCCATCGGCGCAATCTTGGTGACCTTGCCGTTGAAGAAGCGATCGCGGAAGCTTTCCACCTTGATGCGCGCCGGCTGGCTCATATATACGTGGGCAATATCTGCCTCGTCCACTTTGCCCTGTACGTATACCTCGTTGATGTCGCCCTCGGTCATTACCAGCGTGGCTGTCGAGCCGAGCACCAGAATCGAGCTGACGGCATCGCCGATCTCCACGTCGCGCGACAGAATCACTCCGTCCATGGGCGCCACGATGGTTGTGTAGCTCAATTGCTCCTCAAGCTGCTTCAGGCTGGCCTGGCTCTGTTGAACCAGCGCGCGCGCCTGCTTCAGCTTGGCCGTATCCACGCCGATTTGCGCTTTCGAGGAGTCGCGCCGCGTGAGCGCAGCAAGGTAGTCCTTATTAGCATCGTCCAGCGCCTGACGGCTCACAATGCCTTCCTTCTGCATCTCCAGGTTGCGGTCCAGCGTGGCCTTGTACATGGGCAGGTCCGGCGCGTTTGCATTCACCTTGTCCTGCTCAATATTGGCTTCGAAGGTGGCCACATTGGCCTCGGCCGAAGCCAGTTGTGCCCGCTGCGCCTCAACCTGCGCCTGAATCTCCTGCTGATCCAGTTGCGCCAACTCCTGGCCCTTGTGCACCACGTTGTTGATGTCAACGTAGAGCTTTTCCACGATTCCGGAGGCCTTGCTCTTAACTTCGACTTTTGTAATGGGCTGAATTTGCCCGGTGGCTACTACCGACCGCGCCACGTCGCCGCGCGTAACCTTGGCCAGTTTGTTTGGATCGATGGTAGAACCCTTGGCAAGACGCGCCAGCCCAAGCCCCGCCACCAGCAAAATCAACAGGACGCCAATCGACAGCCAAATCCAGAATCGCCTGCTCTTTTTCGATGCAGCCACCAGAATCCCCCTAAATCTCAAGAAAGCCGCAAATCCTCACGGCGCGAATGAATCGACGAAGTAGACCTGTCCAGTGAGACGGCCCCACACGCCTCGCCGTCACCCAGCCGTGCATTCAGAGCCAAAACGTGTCTGCTCCTCCATACGCAAGATGCCACAAGATGGTTCCCACGGCCCCTCGCCTCTCTTCCGCAACATGCCGGGGCCAAGCCCTATTCCCTATTCCCTAATCCCTGATCCCTTAACTTTGCTATCCTCACACCCAGATGCACGGTCTTCCATTGCTGCAATTTGTCGCCGTGGCCATGCTTATCCTGGCCAACGCCTTTTTTGTGGCCGCGGAGTTCGCCCTGGTCTCCATTCGCGATACCCGCATTGAGCAGATGCTGGCCGCCGGCGTCCCGGGAGCACGCGCCGTTCGCAGCCTTCAGCAGGACCTCGACACCTTCCTGCCCGCCGTCCAACTCGGCGTCACGCTGTGTTCCCTGGCTCTTGGCTGGATCGGAGAACCACTTGCCGCCGGTGTTGTGCTCGACGGCCTGAACGCACTGAACCTGAACCTGGCCCATGCGCAGATTTACGCCCACATCGGGGCAGTCGCGCTGGGGTTCGCCATCATTACCTACTTTCACGTGCTGGTCGGCGAACTCGTTCCCAAATCTCTGGCGCTGCGCCGCGCTGAGGCCCTGGCCGTCGCGGTGGCGCCCTCCATGCTGGTTTTTATGGCCCTCGTCCGCCCCGCGGTTCGGTTCCTCACGGGCTCGGCTGCCGTAATACTGCGCGGCTTCGATATCCAATTGACCGAGCGAGCCCAGGTCCACTCGCCTGAGGAACTCAAGCTGATTGCCACCGCGGCCCGCCGCATGGGGCTTCTACCGGCTTTTCAAGAGACAGTCATCCACCGCGCCCTGGAGCTCGACGACGTGTCCATTCGCGAGATCATGACCCCGCGGCAGAGAATTTTCTCACTTCCCTCCAACATGCCTCTGGAAGAAGCCAGCGCGCGGGTCATCGACCGCAAGCATTCTCGCATTCCGGTCTACGACGAGACCCGCGGACCAGAGCATATTGTCGGCGTCGTTTACTCCAAAGATCTTTCCCGTCTCATGTACTTTCGGCCCAAAGGCACGGGTGCTCCGGCGGCTGCTCCAAGCTTGCCAAAGAGTCTGGCTGCGGAGAAATGGGAGAGCAAGACGCCTCGCCCCGCAGCCACGCTTTTCGCCGAGCTCAAGCTGGGCCAGGTAATGCGCGACGTTCTCGTTGTTCCTGAAACCAAATCTGTACTCGACCTGATCCGCGATTTCCAGCAGCGCCGCCGCCACTTCGCCATCGTGGTGGATGAATACGGTTCCACCGTTGGCCTGGTTACCGCCGAGGATGCGATCGAACAGTTGACGGGCGAATTCGAAGACGAATTCGACTCGCCCGCACTGCCCGTCCTAACCACCGCATCGGGCGCGCTGCTCATGGACGGCGGCGTGAACCTTCGCGACCTGGAGACGCAGATGCAATGGCGCCTGCCTCGCGATGGTGGCGTGGAAACGCTTGCCGGATTCCTGTTGATGCGCCTTGGCCACATTCCGGAACCGGGTGAATCTATTGTTTTTGAATCCCGCCGCCTGACCGTGGTAGAAATGGATGGCCGCCGCATCGCGAAGGTCCGCGTGGAGCCGGTGAACGAGGAAAAGCCGGGCGCGAACACTGGCGGGAACCTCGTGGATTTGCGTTGACTGATCTCTAAAACAGTGGAAGTATCGAATTTGATACCAAAGCAGCTCACTATAACCTGAATGTTGTATCGCATTTTGCTGCAGGAGCATTAGAATCCAAGAAATAGAATGTCAAACAGAAGGAGGTGCCCCATGAGAATTATGCACAAATTGTCTGTATTAGCTGTGAGATTGCATCTTTTGTTCTCCTCGGAACAAGGCCAGGATCTGGTTGAGTATGCGCTTGTTGTGGCGCTCATCGCATTTGGCGCGACAGCCACCATGAAGGCCCTTGCCGGCGGCTTGAACCATGCGTTCAGCAACACCAGCGGTGCGCTGGCATCGAACATCACATAGTTCTTGCAATGCCTTTTGCTGCGTTCCCCGGTTGCTTGAAATCGCGGTTTGCGCTCGCTGGTATCCCAAGCTGCAAAATCCGGTCATTTCGTAGGCTCAGGGCTTCGATTCAAAGTACATTCAGACCCATCGCCATATAGCTACGGCCGTGAAAAAGCGGTGGTATTTAAACGTGCGGGCGCCGGGCGCATTGCTATAGACGAGAGTAGTGAACTTCTCGAACAGCGACAGGTGATCCTCTGATTTGGTGTCGGCGCCTACCCATTTTTTTAAAAATTAACAAAAACTGATGCATTGAACTAAAGTCAGGTTAGAATCGTGCAAACGGCCCGAATGGCGGTCTGCTATTGGATGTGCAAACTGGCATTTCGCCTGGAAGCACGCCTGCGCGGAACTCCGCCGCCATCGGAGAAGGAGGTTCAATGGCAGACAAGAGCAAAAAGAAGCACAAGGAAAAGCCTGCGAATGGAGCAGTCGCCAACGGCAAAGAACACACCGAGGTGTTGATGCCGCCCGCCACAGCCGAAACCAAGCGGCTCGGCAAAGACGTCGATTACGAAAAAGAATCCCGCAAGCTTCAAGTGGAACTGGTAAAGCTGCAGGAATGGATCAAGCACGAGAAGCTTAAGGTAGTGGTGCTGTTTGAAGGCCGGGATGCGGCCGGCAAGGGCGGCGCCATCAAG
>CAYWMR010000188.1:0-8900 GCA_964458965.1 uncultured Occallatibacter sp.
CAGTGTGCCAGAATTGTGTTGGAAGGCAAATCGATGAGCACCATCAGACGGGGCCACGCGCGGGAATCAGGCAGGAAGCGCTGCAAGCGCGGACGAACCATGCTGGCTATCCTGCTTGTCTGTCTGTTCGTCATTGCAAGCGACTTACGCGCGCAGGCGCTTCCCCCCACGCATGTCGACGATTTCACCGGGCATCCGCGGGTCATCGTTATCAGCGATATTGGCAACGAGCCGGACGATCAGATGTCGCTGGTGCGGTTGCTGCTCTACTCCAATGAACTCGACATCGAAGGACTCATCGCGACTACCTCCACATGGCAGAAGAATGC
Source organism: uncultured Occallatibacter sp. (assembly GCA_964458965.1). Taxonomy (GTDB): domain Bacteria; phylum Acidobacteriota; class Terriglobia; order Terriglobales; family Acidobacteriaceae; genus Telmatobacter. The sequence goes on from CAYWMR010000188.1 coordinate 330, forward strand.
GATTCATCCCGAGACTATGCGGGCATTGATCGCCGCCTACGGCCAGGTCCGGCCAAATCTCCTGCTGCATGCGAAAGGCTGGCCGGAAGCATCGCAACTTGCCGCCCGTGTCTATGCGGGCCAAACGGCGTATGGCATGGCGGCGACGGGCAGCGGCAAATCGTCTGAGGGCGCGCGGGCGATTGTCCGCGCAATGCGACGCGACGACAGCAGGCCCGTGTGGATCTGCCTTTGGGGAGGAGCCAACACTCTTGCGCAGGCGCTGATTGAAGTCCGATCAACCAACACCCCGGACCAGGTTGCACGGCTCATCGCCAAGCTGCGCATCAGCTCCATCAGCGACCAGGACGATGCCGGTCCGTGGATTCGCCGCGAGTTCCCCGATCTCTTCTACATCGTGAGCCCATCAACACCCACCGGCGGCGAGTACTCTTACGCCACATGGACCGGCATCAGCGGCGACGCCTACTACCGCAACGGTGCAGGCGCCGACTTTACGACCGTGACCAACGAGTGGCTTGAAGCTAACATTCGCAAAGGTCCCCTAGGAAAACTCTATCCGCGTTTCGCCTTCATCATGGAAGGCGATACGCCGTCGTTTCTCGGCCTCATTAACAATGGTCTGAATTCGTTTCGCCGGCCAGACTGGGGCGGCTGGGGCGGGCGCTATATCTATCGCCAACCGTATGGAGAGACGCACCCGATCTGGACCCAGGGAGGCGACGAGTTTGGGCGCGTCACCTCGCAGGACACTGTGGTGGGCGTGGATGGAATGCGACACGTATCGGACCAGGCAACCATCTGGCGCTGGCGCGAGGCATTCCAGAACGATTTCGCGGCCCGCATGGCGTGGACTGTAGCCGACTTCACGCATGCGAGTCACAATCCGCTTGTCGATGTGAATGGGATTCCCGGCACTTCGGTGATTGAGTTGAACGTAGACGTGGGGCAGACGGTGGTGCTGGATGCGAGCCGCAGCATCGATCCGGATGGGCGCACGCTGCACTTCCATTGGTTTCACTATGGGGAAGCCGGAATTGCCGACGGCAATCTTGCGGCCGTCACTTTGACCGGCGCCGAGACTGCGCGAGTGACAATCCGCGCCGATGCCGCATGCCGACCGGCATGGCTGCCAATTATCCCCTGCAAGGGTGCCGGAACTGCGCACGTCATCCTTGCGGTTACAGGCGAGGGATCACCGAGACTTACCTCGTATCGGCGCATCCTCCTTCACGTGCGCCAGGCTGAGGAAAACGGCGGACCGGCATCTGCATCAAAAGTTCGGTGAGTGCTTACGCTGCGCCGGCTTTCCTTGCGTTACTTCGCCGCGCGCTTCAAATCGAGGCTCAATGCATAGCCATTCTGCGTGAAGGTGCCGTCAATGCCAGTTAGGTCGGCGGAAATCTTGCCTTCGTATTCGATGCCTACACCCTTGAAGGAGATGGTAAGCGAGCCGTCCTTTCGCACCACCGAGGACGCTGCGATCCAGACCGGAGCCTGATCGGGGCTCTGCATCTGTGCCGTCAGACCATCGCCCGTGTTGACGATTTTGAATATGATGTTCAGCCTGGTTGCGCCGGCTTCAAGCATGCCTGTCCACGAGCCGTCGATGTCCGATGGCGGCGCAGGCTTGGGTGCGGCGACCGGCGCGGGCGGCGCGGCGCGCTTGAAATCGAGCGGGAACCCCTGGCCCTGTGTGAAGGTGCCGTCGATCTCGGTTGCGTCCTTGTTGACCGTGCCCTCATACGCGACGTGAGCGCTATCGATGGTGAAGGTGAGCTTGGAGTCATTGAGCGCGACCGCGGTGATTGGGACGCCGTTAACTCCCTGGTCGATGCTGTCGAAGGTTGCGGTGAGGCTTCCGTCCTTGGCGGCCGCGATGTGCAGGCCGATGCGAAGTTGGTTGCCGCCCGCACTGAGCGTTCCCTGCCAATCTCCGGTTACCGCGGGCTGTGCGGCTGGCTTTGTTGCCGCCTGTGCCGGCACATGCTTCAAATCGACTTCGGCAGGTGCCTGCTCCGGCTCGTTCTGCGTCCATGTTCCTTTGATTTCGCTAACGTCCTTGTCGATTGTCCCTTCAAACGAGCCGCGGACGTCATGGGACTCGCCATTGATCTGGATCGTGGTGTCCATCGTTTGCGTGACGGTTGAGCCTTTCAAGGTCATGGATTTCATCGGAACGCCGTAGATGCCCTGGTCAAGATTGTCGATCGTTGCGGTGAGGGTTCCGTCCTTTGCGGCTGTGACGTGCCAGGCTATGCGGAATTGGTTGCCGCCGGCACTGAGTGTTCCCTGCCAATCTCCGGCCAGTTGCAATTGCGCCATGCAAACGGGCGAGAACGCCAATGCGGCGATCAAGCCAGTTGCGAGTTTTCCTGCGATTGAGTAATGCATCGTTCTCCTTACTCACAAGGAGGCGCTTCTATTGACCATCCGCGCGATCCGGCACGCCTCAAGCAGAAGCGCGCCAGGGACCCGTTCACGGTCGCTCCCCCGTTGGTCATTCATACGCATTTCCCGATGGAAGCGTTCCGCCCTTCGTGGCTTGAAAGAGCTTCATTCCGTGATCGTGGAGCCGTAATTTCCAGGTTGCGGCGCCGAACCGCGAATCTGATCGATGAATAGCCGCGTCTCTTTCAACACCAGTTCTTGCCGCTCGCCCTGAATATAGTGCCCACTGCCCTTGGCAATGATTCTCCGGCTGCGCGTGGACAGCTTCTTCAGGTCCTCCTGCATCTGGTTCCACAGGTTCGCCTGATCGATTGCCTGCCTGGTCGGATTTGGCACCTCGGTCCACCTGGTTGTGTCCTGCGAGAAGATCAGAATCGGAAGCGCCCCGAACGGTCCGGTATGCACCGTCTCCTCGCCAGTAAGCGGCAGGCTTTCGTATTCGCTCAGGGACGCGTCCCTGGGCTGGCATTCGTCTTCCCCCAGCGCCTTTCCGGCGCGGCTCTCCCAGCCTGGAATTGGCCGGCCGCACCGCCCCACCAGGCGCGGAACGCCCAGTATGTAAAGGATTTTCTGGAGATTGAATCCAGGCGCGGTGCTTAGCTCCTTGCGCCCCCCGGCCAGCGCCTGGAAGCGCTGCTCCTGCAATGGAGTCGAGCTATCCACAAGAACCAACCCGGCAACGCCGGCGGGATAATGCGCCAGGTAATCGCGCATGTATACGCCGCCCATCGAGTGCCCCATCAGCACCACGGGGCCGGCTACGTTGGCTTCCGCCAGCAGTTGGTGCAGGTTGGCCGCAATGTGGTCGGCGTCGCCCGCGCCCGGCTGCGGCTCGCTCCAGCCCAGGCCCACGCGGTCATAGGAACATACACGAGTCGTAGGGTCAAGTTTCGGCTGGAAGTCCCCCCAGGTCAATACGTCGGTGACCACTCCGAGCCCAGCCTCCAGCACTACCGTCGGCGAGCCGCTCCCGATGCAGTAGATATGCATCTTATGCCCGTTCACTGAATAGAGGTTTCCCAGCGGAGGATTGGTTGCACGAAAGACCTGAATGGCAATTGCGTTCCAGGCGCAGGTTCCCGCCGCTGCTGTTGTGAACAGGGCCGTCAGAGACAGCGTAACGCGCTCGCAAACCCGCCGCAATGGCCAAAGGTTCTTCTGCGTGGGAGAGACGATCCGCCGCACGGAAAGCCACACTACCAGGGCGCCAATCAGAACAATAGCGGCCGGAGCTACAACGTAATTGAAATCCATTCATCCCCCAGGTTTCCTGCTTCACAATTCTGTGCACTCACCGAGCAACCAAACCAACAAGGCCTCCATCGATCCAGGGCCATAGGCGGCTTATGGGTTTCCGGCGGCTCAAAATGAACCCGAATGCACCACGGTCCCTGCCAGATTCTCTCATTCGCTGTATAAATCTCGCCAAAGCGCATACAATTCTGGATTGAAATGGCTAAAGCGAAAGAGCGGATTTTCGAAGTGGTTTGTCCCGATTGTGCGGCGATGCTCAAGATCGACGCCTCAACTGGCCTGGTGGTGAGCCACACACCGGCTCCCCGCAAGCGCATGTTCGAGGATCTGGAATCGGCGGCCCAGGCCATGCGCGCGCAGGATGAGCGCAAGGAGTCCATCTTCCGGCAATCGGTTGACGCCGAAAAGAACAAGGCCGATCTGCTGGAGAAGAAGTTTGCCGAGGCTTTGCGCAAGGCCAAGGACGCCCCCGAGGGCAGGCCGCTGCGCGAATTCGACCTGGAGTGAAGCCCTGGCCATTCTCCCGCCGGAGCCGTGGCCAGCCCTGTTCTTCTCCTCTCATCCCGCTGCTGCCAACCACTGTTTTCCACGGGTCATTTCCCACCGAGCACCATTTGGAGCGATACTCAGTACATCGATTTCGGCGCACCCTGTGGGAACCGCCGTTCGCTTGGGTTAAGGAGAAAACATGGTGGTCGTACCCCTGAAACAAACGTTGAGCGACGCGGAGATGGAGACTGCTATGAGCGAGTCAGGCGCAGAGCAATTGGATTGGGTCGGGCTGGTCGCGGGCGGTACCCTGCTGGCCGGCGGTCTGCTGCTGCTCACGGGCCGTCGCCGAGCGGGACTGTTGGCGGCTGCCTCAGGCGCTGCACTGGCACTGCTTGATCAGCAGGAAACGCTGCGGGAATGGTGGAGCCGGGTCCCCGGCTATGTCGACGATGCACAGCGGCTTCTCGTCCAGGTGCAGGATACAGTGGAAGACATTGCCGAAAAGCGCGAAAAGCTGCGTCAGATTCTGGCGCGCTAGTCCCTGGTTTCCAGAGTTTATATCCCTAACTGCAGGCGGCCTGCTTCGCTGATGCGGTGCGGGGTCCACTTAGGCTCCCACACCAAATCTACCTCGACCTTTGCTATGTCGGAAATACCAGCAAGGCGGTTGTGTACCTGCTCGAAGATCAGTCCGCTGGCAGGGCAATGCGGAGTGGTCAGCGTCATGGTTACCTTGACCCACTGGCGCGGCCACGCGGGTGTCGAATTCGGGTCCGGCCCGGTGGCGACTGAGTAGATCAGCCCCAGATCCACGAGATTCAGCTTCACTTCCGGATCGAAGCAGTCGCGCAACGCGGTTAGGATGTCGGCTTCTGAGAGCATTGTTTCTACAGTCTACGGCGGCGGACGCTCGTCCGGCTCATAGCTACGTCTTGGATTCCGCCGAATTTCGAAACAGGCTAAGCTCCTCCCAGGATTTCTGTCTCAGGTGAGCGATTCAGAACAGCGCACGCCGGCAGGAATGGTCTACCGTTGTGTGTGTTTCCCAGGACTTCCCCAACTGCTCCCCGAGTGTTTCGTTTCGTGTGGTGCCCAGGCCTTTCCGCAATTCGACGACTGTCGCAAGGAGAACCAGGCATGAACTCTACGCATCGCATGCGCCCATTGGCGCTTTGCTTCTTTGTTCTCACACTGCTTATCCCGCCTGGATGCAAGAGCGCCGACGGCGAGGGCGCCGGGCAGAGCGGGGCCGGCGTCTCCGGGCCGCTGACAATGCTGCCCGAATATAACGCGCGAGCTCCAAGAACCTGCTCATCTGTGAAGAGTCCGCCCTCGGCGGCACTGGCGACTGTGATGGTGCAGTGTACGATGGACGCCGTTTCGGCTACTGGGTTGGGGCTGATTCAGGACGTAAAGCTCGACATGGGGTCCTCGCGGCCGTTTGTTTATTACAGCGATGCCGGTCTTGCGGGAATCGACCTGAATGCGAAGGTCTACGAGCTACGGGGCAGTTACACGGGCTACTTTTGCACGCTTGTGAGCGCCAGCCTGAATCCGCCCGGACAGAATTGTCTGAAGAGCGTGGTACCGTCAGCGCAAGGCTGGTGCTGGAAGACATCGTTTGGCGACTGGAAGTGCAAGATGCAGGGAGGGGCTCCGGATTCGGTGGTTGCGGCGCCGCCCAAGACCTTTTAGAAGCTCTGGTGAAGTCGTTGCGCGGGGGCCAGTTCTTAATTCCGGCTCCTTCCGGCGTTTTCCGCCAAGCCTGCGCTAATTCTTCCGCTCCACCAGATACCGCGCCACCGACTTCAACCCATCTGCGCGGCTGCCATAGGGAGTCAGCGCGGCGAACGCTTCCTCGATGAGCGCAGCCGCGTCGCGCCGGCTCTGCTCGATACCATAGACCGCCGGCCAGGTGGCCTTTTCCGTAGCCAGATCCTTGCCCGCGGTCTTGCCCAGGTGCGCCGAGTCCACCGTCATGTCCAGCACGTCATCAACAATCTGGAACGCCAGCCCCGCCTTGCGCCCAAAGACATCCAGCCGGGCCACATCGTCCGCGTTGGCGCCCGCGTACACGCCTCCGGCCACCACGCTTACCCGGATCAATGCACCCGTCTTGGCCCGGTGAATGGCCTCCACCAATTCCGGCGTCGGCTTCCGGTGTTCGCTTTCCAGGTCCAGCACCTGGCCGCCGATCATCCCTTCCATCGTCCCTGTGGCGTTTGCGATGAGGCCGATAATCTGCACGGTAGCCGCGGGCGGCGATTCAAGCCCGGCCAGCACCTCATACGCGCGTGTCTGCAGAGCGTCTCCTGCCAAAATTGCGATAGCCTCTCCAAATGCAACGTGGCAGGTGGGCTTGCCACGGCGCAGGTCGTCGTTGTCCAGAGCGGGCAGATCGTCGTGGATCAGCGAATATGTGTGCAGCATCTCGATGGCCGCGCCCAGCCGTGCGATTCCAGCAGGCAGCGTGCCCGCGATGGTCACGGCCGCCTGCATGGCCAAAACCGGCCTCAGGCGTTTTCCTCCTGCAAAAACTGAGTGCCGCATTGCTCCGTGAATCGAGGCGGGTACCGTATCGACGTTCGGAAGCAGTTCCTCCAGCGCCAGGTCGGTCAGCTCGGCACCCTCTTGAATTAGCGATTTCACGTCGGCAGCCATTTCCCTCATCATAAACGAGGCTGCGGCAGCTTTAACGAGGTCGGGCCAGCTTTCGCTCCAGTAACCAAAGGGCAGTGAGCAACAGCACGGCCAACGCGCTAAGCCAGCGCCCGGCCGTCACGTCAGGGGTTGTGGTCCAGTCCACGGTCAGTTTCACTGGACCCTCCGAAACAGGGATGGTCAGCAGGCCGTCGTTGCGCTGGGGCAGATCGGCCACTTGCCGGCCGTTGAGCATCACGCGCCAGGCTGGGTAGCGGGTGAGCCGCAGCACCAGGTAGCCGGCGTGAACGGTACTGGCCCGCAGCTCAAAATGCTCCGCATGATCCTTGGCCCGAAGCGGCGATGCGGAGAAGGTTTGATCGCAACTGCCCTGGTCCGGCTGCCACACAGGATTGGCGTCGGGGTCGTCTGTGCTCTTTCCCAACGTAGCGTCAGGATCAGTAACCAGGCATGCTGCTGGAAGGCCGGTGGCAATCTGGGCGTCATCGGCGTCCATTGGTGCGTATTCATCCGTCCCCAGCACGCCCTGGCCGGAACCATAGGTATTCAACATGCCCGGTACGGCGTCCTCGTCGTCGCAGGGCTGGAAGAATTGCAGGGCCGCAACCGTGGTCATGGCCGCGAAGACCGCGATGCAGGCCCCCAGAACGGCAAACCGCCGCCAGGGGCGGGCAGAGTTGGCGGGCCACACCGCCGAGGCGAAGAAAATGGCCATCGGCGCCTCCACCACAACCAGCCAGCGCCAGGGAAACTGCAAGAACCGGAGCTTGGGCAGCAGATTCCAAAGCGGCAGCGAGACCGGGAACTGGAGCAGCAACACAATCACGGGAATTAGCCCGATTGGAATCCACCAGCCGCGCCGGCCGGGCAATCGGCCGCGTAGCCAACTGGCCAGCAGGCCGGCCAGCGCCACGCCTATCATGGCCACGACAAGAATCGAGGCCTGGCGCAGCACCACGTCGTGAGCCGCCAGGGTGGGGTCGGCATGGCGCGCGAAGAGCCAACTGGACTCGATCTTCGCGCCGGGATCGTCGATGGCCTCGCGGACATCGACCCAGTGCTGCTCCCACGCGGCGGGAAAGAGATAGATGGCTGCCAGGCCGATTCCAACGGCGGCGGCGACCAGGGCCCTCACAACTGGCGCCCAGGACTTTTTGAGCAGCGCGGCGGCCAGCGCGACCCCGGCCAGCAGATAGGTGGCCATTACCCCGAGTGGAACGTTTGAGAGCCAGGTTCCCGCAACAACCAAAGCAAGCGGGGCGGCCGACCCGTTCAAGGCGCGGCGAACCGGAGAGCCGGACGGATTGCCCTCGCCGTCCTGCAGAGCGAACAGCAGAAGCAGCGGAATCCAGAAGCTGCCGGAAAGCTCCCCGAAGGCTGTGCGCTCGTAGGCGCAGAAGAGGGTGTAGCCGGAAAAAAGCACCGCGCAGCCGGCCAGTGTTGCGGCAGCGTCGTTCATTGCCATCCGGGCTAGTGCGCGTGTGGCCAGGCCGCCGGCCGCCAGCATAAGGAACGTCAGCGCCACCGGAACCAGGCTCCAGGGCAGAACCGCTCCCAGCGCTGCGCCCACCATCCACGTCAGGGGCGGGTAAAAGACGAAGCGAGTCTCGCCTGCGCCGTAGTTTGCGGCAGCCGTCCAGTGGGGGTAGGGGATTCCATGCCGCCAACTGTTGAGGCAATCGAACCATGAAACCAGATGGAAGTCGAAATCGT
>CAYWMR010000189.1:0-8885 GCA_964458965.1 uncultured Occallatibacter sp.
CTGGGCGATGAGCGGGGCGGTAAACGAAAGGGCAGCAACGAAAGCGAGAACGGCGAGAAGGAATCTGCGCATAAAGCCTCCACGGAAAATTTGTCTCTGATTGTATCGTGGAGGCTTTATGCGCATTCCGGGGGAGGAATGAGGCCATTGCGGCGTCCCCGAGGAATGCCACCGCAATGGATGAAACCGTTGAAGGGTGCGGGCTTTGGCCCATCGAATGCGGACCTCTTCGAACTGCCGCTGCAGCCGCAGGGACTAAAGCTCGCACTGATTATTGCGGCGCTCGCGGCACGGTCGAAAACCGGGGAAGAAGGGGCGAAAATATGTGCGGGCTTTCCCAGGTCTGAAAATCCAGACCTGGGGCACCCAGCATCTGAGTTTTCATCTCCTAGGGTGAGCCGAAGGCCCATGGAGACACGACTAAAGTCGTACCCTGATACAGAGCATGTTTGAAACACGCTTTAAGAAAAGCATGTTCCTGGAGCACGATCTAACACACTTACGTGTGCGGTGAGTCTGAAGTTTATCGAAGAGCAACCGCAGATTCTTCGACTCACCCCCCCCAAACTGAACGACGTTTGGGGCCCCGTTCGCTCAGAATGACAGCCCAATTTTGGGGCCCCGTTCGCTCAGAATGACAGCCCAATATTGTTGCGAAGTTTTGGGACAACACATCAGGCCCGTCCAGTGGCGCACTCACTAGCAGTGGGCGTAGTTTTCAAGAGCTACGCGGCTGGGAATTGTGAGCGTTGCTCCGTGAAAGGACACCAGTTGGCGAGTTTTGAAAACACCCAGCGTGCGTGTAACTGTCTCGCGGGAGATGCCGATGAACTCGCCGATCTCTTCATGGGTGAGCGGGAAGACGAATCGAGTGCCGGTCTCAGTCTTCTGGCCGTTCTGGCTCCACTCAAGCAGCAGGCGGGCGAGTTTCTCTGGCGCAGATGAGGCAAGCCCGACGGTGCGCAACTGCTCGCATGCCTTGGTGTAGTGGCGGCCAAGCTCCTCGGTCACGTTCTGATAGGCCTCAGGATGACGGGTAAGGAAGTTGAGGAACTCGCGGCGCTCGATGGGGGCGATGCGCGAAGGGTACAGAGTCTCGGCGGTCATCTCGCTTGCGGTTCCGGAAAGAGTGGAAGCCAGGCCGAGAATCTCACCCTTCTTTGCGATGCGGAGAATGAGGCGCTTGCCATCGCTGGAGTTAATGGATAGCTTCACTTCGCCTTCCATAACCACATACACTCCCGGAGTTGGATCCTTCTCGGAAAACAGAATGACGCCGGCGGAGTATGTCAACGGATATGCCATGGAAGACAGATCCCTGAGCGCCGCTGGGCCTAACTTGTTGAAGAACTCGCCAGAAAGTTGAGCCTGGCTAACACAACCGCTTGCTGCATGCATGTTTCCCATTTCAGACCTCCTCCAAAATGTTTTGCGCGTCCTCGCGCGTGATTTGTTCGGCAATGAATCGAGTCCAAGGCGTGCCGGCTAGTAACTCAGCGTTTGTCTGGACATAGATGCTTCTAAGCGCTTGCGTTCCACCTGAGTCTGCAAAAGTCATATCTCGTAAATCGAGGAGAAGTTTTCTTGAAGCTAACTGGGAAGCTTTCTCCTGCCAGAAGCGAGTTAGCTCATCCACCCACGGACCGGCCAATCGCCCTTCCAGCTTGATCTCCATCGCTATCTCGTTTTCTTGAATCGTGATTCGTAGCGTATGCTGGCTCATCCTGCGCCATGCCATGACTAAGGCACGTCCCGTGCCAAAGATTCGGGCAAAGGATGTGACCTGCGTCACATATTGAAAACACAGGGGTTAGCAGGAGTGGCGGAGACGTTGGCGGAAAGTGACGAGGGCGAAGTGACGAAGTGACGATGACGAAATAACGTCACCGAGACTAGATATAGTCACTTCGCTCGATTCCGAGCTTCTTTAATTTGGAGTTTAAGGTGGTCCTTTTGAGGCCGAGGCGAGCGGCAGCGCCGTCGGATCCGCCGATCTGGCCCTTCGACTCGCGCAAGACACGCAGAATGTGTTCCCGCTCCGCTGCCTGGAGGTTGGGATTCTCCGGCTCGACGTCCTCATAGTCGTCCTCAGTTTCCAGCTCCGCGAGGGGCACAAAGAGCACCTGCCCGCGGGTGAGAATGACAGATCGCTCGAGGAAGTTCTCCAGCTCGCGCACGTTTCCAGGCCAGCTCCAGCGGACGAGCGCCTGCATGGTCTCGTCGGGAATGGTCTCGATGGTCTTGCCCATGCGCCTGCTGTGGTTGTCTACAAAGTGGCGAACCAGAATAGGGATGTCGCCGGCGCGTTCGCGAAGGGGCGGGGCAAAGACGGGAAAGACCTTGAGGCGGTAGAAGAGGTCGCTGCGGAATTGCTTTTCCGCAACCATTTTTGCCAGGTCGCGATTGGTGGCGGCGATGAGGCGGACGTTGACCGGGATGGGCCGGTTGCCGCCGAGGCGCTCTATCTCCCGCTCCTGCAGGGCGCGCAGCAGTTTGGGTTGCAGGTCGAGCGGCATTTCGCCGATCTCATCCAGAAACAGTGTGCCTTCATGGGCAAGTTCGAGGCGGCCTATCTTGCGGGCAATGGCCCCGGTGAAGGCGCCCTTCTCGTGGCCGAAGAGTTCGCTTTCAATAAGGCCCGCGGGGATGGCCGCGCAGTTGAGCTTGATAAAGGTGCGCTCGTGGCGCGGGCTGAGGCGGTGAACGGCGCGCGCCAACAGCTCTTTGCCGGTTCCTGTTTCGCCCTGGATGAGCACCGTGGCGTCAGTGGGCGCAACCGTGGCAATCTCCTTGAGCACCCGGCGCAATCCCGTGCTCTCGCCAACAATGTCTTCGAAGCGGTTCTCGCGATCGATTTCAGCTTCAAGGTACTGCTTTTCCTGGCGCAGGCGGTCGCGCATTTCGGCCATGCGGCGCAAGGCGGTTGCGTTGTCGACGGCCATGGCCACCTGAACCGCAATCTTGCCCAACATTCCCATTTCCTGTTTGCCGATACCGCCTTCAAGACGGCTCAGAACCCCCATGGATCCAATGGTGTTGCCGCCATGGACGAGCGGAACCCAGCAACCTGACTGCATGCCGAGCCGTGCAAGGTTGCGGACGGTTTCCGGTGCAAAGGAGGCATCGGATAATCGCTCAATCAGCACGGGCTCCCCGGTGCGAAAAACGGCTCCGGAGACGGTTCCTTCGATCGGGACCCGTGCGTCGTCCGGGAAAACATCCGTGTCGCGTGGTCCGAGAAACTGAACCACCAGGTCGCCCACAGCGGGGTCAAACAGAGCCAGGGCGGCGGTGTCGTGCGGAACCACTTCGTGAATGCTCGCGGAGATGGCTCCGAGCAGTTTTCCAATTTCCATGTTGGCCAGCAGCGCGTTGCTCAACTGCAGCATTACTGCCTCTTCAGCGCGCTTGCGGTCGGTAAAGTCGCGCGTCACCTTGGCGTAGCCAGTGAGCACGCCGGCATCGTTGCGGATGGCGGTAAGGGTCACGTCGGCCCAGAAGCGCGATCCGTCTTTGCGGACGCGCCAGCCCTCCTCTTCTATTCGGCCGCGAAGCGCTGCAAGGCGTAGCATCTCGGCCGGGCGGCCGCGATCCACATCCTGATCCGTAAAGAAGCGCGAGAAATGCAGGCCGAGAACTTCATCGGCTGTGTACTGCTTGATCCGCTCAGCGCCGGGATTCCAGGTCATGACGCAGCCATCGGGGTCGAGGAGATAGATGGCGTAGTCGCGAACGGTCTCGACAATGGACCTGAGCTGCTGGTCGTTGATGCGCAGAGCTTCCTGCGCTGCCCGCTGCTCGGTCACATCCCGTATGAAGCTAAGAACGGCGGGACCGGCGGGAGTTTGGATGGGCTTGAGCATGATGTCGACCGGAAACTCGGATCCATCCTTGCGCAGGCCGAAGAGATTCATTGCCGCGCCCATTTGCCGGGCCCTGGGGTGTGCATTGTAGTTTTCGCGATGGCTGGGATGGCGGGCCCGAAAGCGCTCTGGAACGAGATTCTCAATGGGCTGACCTGCCAACTCAGCCTGTGTGTGACCGAATAATTCGGCGGCACGCGGGTTCGCGCCCCGAATCACCCCATCGGTGTCGGTGACGAAAATCGCGTCGGGAGAGACATCGAACAGGTTCTCCAGCGCGGCTTGAGCTAGCTCGGCCCGGTCGTTATGAGGCAAAGCAGCTTCGTCCTTCTCAGGGGAATCGGACAAACGCATGCCTTTGTTCCTTAAAAGTAAAAGATACCGGCTTTTACGCCGGCGCTGCAACTCGAAAATGGGGGAAGAGTCGCGAACGCCGCGGCCTAAAGTGAGGGCTAATCAGGGCATCCTTTGCAGAAAAGTTGCCCGCTATCTATCATTCCCACGGCTTGCCAGGAGATGTCTGGTCTGTCCCGGACACACTCGCCCGCAAGCTGGTGCTAAGTTTGCACAAATCAATGAACTCGAAGACTCACTCTTGAGTGTATTCCTTTATGCAGGGGCGTGCGCAGAATTGCTCACTTCCTATTTTCTTTTCAGGAGAATGTTTTGGGGCAATCATTCTCTTAAGGCAAGTTGTTGTTCGATGGCCTTTAGATTCTCGCAGCAATTTGCCATCTTCCGTCGCCGGGCTCACTTTGAAACGGATGGCGGCTCGCTGCGCATATGAATGATTCGTTTAAGCTCGGGAGAAAACTCCTGGATAATGTGCTCGGCGCCGATGATTCCCACGACGATGTGCCCCGATTGGACACCCTGCACCAACGCACTGTAGTGGTGGGGCCACCAAGTGTACTCGATCATGGAGCCGCCGTATGCGCCGGCAAGCTGGGGGATGTCCAGCGTTTCGTGGCCCGAGTGCGTGTAAGTGAGGAGGGTCATTTTAATGGCATGGGCGGAACGCGGAAAGAGGCCTTTGCATCGGCAGGCGAAGTAGCGGGGATCGGTACCTTCAATGGCCGCAAAGGACTCATGCACGCTGTTTTCAATGAGGTTGCTTCCGTAACTGCTTCCGGCTCGGCGCCCATATCCTCCGATGTTGTTTTTCCATGTTGGGGGATCGGCTATGAACTGCAGATAGGCGGCTGAGGCGAGGGACTGTACGTGGAGCGCGGGACCGGCGCCGTCTTCCATGCGCCAGCGATGGGCGCGCTGACCGTTGTCGAGCGGCTTGTAGGTGGCGGGATCGAAGGGGGCGTTGACGGTAAGCAACTGGGCGAGCGACTGGGCGAGCGCCAGCGGCGGCGAGAGCAGCAAGGCAAGAAGGGACAGGGGAATGAGTCGGGGCACATTTCCATTCTTACCTCAGATTTGTTGAATATGCGTACAAAAAAGCACATAAGTGCAAAAGTATTTGCATCAGGGTGGACAGGAAAACTCCGTGAACCCAGGTGCGGTGTGGGCGAATCCAAAGTTGCGAAGGGGAGATTTTTTCTAATGACTCAGAAAATTGCTTTCATTACGGGCGGCAATCGCGGACTCGGATTCCAGACGGCTCTCGAACTGAAGAATGCGGACACTAAGGTGGTCATCGGCTCACGCGACCTGGCGCAGGGAGAACAGGCTGTCGCAAAATTGCGTGCTGCGGGCGTGGATGCCGACGTGCTCGAGTTCGACATTACCAAGCCGGGGGATGCGCAGGCTGCCTACGATTACTTTCAGTCGCGCTATGGGCGCCTCGACATTCTTGTGAACAACGCGGGAATAGCGGCCGGCGTGTTTCCCGGAACCGGTCCTGAACACTCGGCCTCCGAGGTTTCATCGGATCTGCTGCACCGCGTGTTTGAGACCAACTTCTTTGCCGTGGTTGCCCTTACAGATGCGCTGCTGCCGCTGATCAGGAAAAGCGCAGCGGGCCGCATTGTGAATCTGTCCAGCATTCTAGGCTCGCTGACGCTGCATGCCGACCCCAAGTCGCCCATCTATAACGCCAAGTCGTTTGCATACGACGCATCGAAAACCGCGCTGAACGCGTTTACCATCCACCTGGCGTGGGAGCTGCGCGATACCAACATCAAGGTCAACTCGGCGCACCCCGGCTGGGTGAAGACGGATATGGGCGGACCGCACGCCACCATGGAGCTGAGCGAAGGCGCAAAGACCAGCGCGGCGCTTGCCACCCTGGCTGACGACGGGCCGAGCGGGGGATATTTCCATTTGGGACAGACGCTGCCGTGGTAGAGAGGCTGTTATTGAAAACTGAGGTTGGTCGACAATAGGCCGGCTGCATCGCTGAGTTCCATCCTGGCAGCCGGCCTCATTGGCCCTCTTTATTCAAATTGAGCGCGTAGCGGGCGTGCCTGCGCTCGCCCGTGCGAATCAGAGCACCCTTTTCCGTAAGGTCCGCCAGGTCGCGGGTAGTCGTAGCGGGAGTGGCTCCGGTGATGGTGCTGTAATTGCCCGCACTAAGTCCGCCCTTGAATCCTTCGGGACCCTCGCGGAACATGCGTAGAAGCGCCTTCTCTTGCCTCTCGTTCATGTGGCCACGCAGTTGGTCGAGCAGCCTGGTCTTGGCAATCAGGAATTCAACCTGCCGGACCGTTCGTCGCTGCGCCTCCAAAGCGATCTCCGCAAACCAATTCAGCCAGTCTGTAATTTCGTTCCGTCTCCCGGCGCGTTCGAGCGTTTCGTAATAGCTCTTCCGGCGTGCGAGGACCGTTGGCGCCAATGCAACGATTAGAGGTTGAGAGAAGCCTTGTGCCAATGCCTTTTCGGCGATGCCTCTCCCGATTCGGCCGTTCCCATCTTCAAACGGATGGATGGACTCAAAATAGAGATGGGCGATACCTGCGCGTGTGACTGCCGGCAAAGATTCGATACCGTGCGGCGCTGTCCGGTTGAACCACCCAATAAACTGCTTCATCTCTGCCGGAATCTGTTTCGAAGGCGGAGCTTCAAAGTGAACCTTCTCAGAACCAATCGGCCCGGAAACAACCTGCATAGGCTGCTGGCTGGTTCGGTATTCTCCTATGTTCGCAATATCTCTTCTGCCAGCGGTCACCATGCGGTGCCAGCGGAATAACATTTCGTCCGAGACAGGCTCAGAAGATGTGCGGTAAAGATCGACCATCATCTCGGCGATCCCTTGTTCCGCTGGAGTGCTGCGCCGCTTATCGCTAGCCATCCCCAATTGGCGCTGGATGGACGATTGCACGCTTGCCCGGTTTAGGATTTCGCCTTCAATCTCGGATGTGGTTAGTGCTTCTCCACTCATCCAGTCCACAAGCAACTGACTGTGCTCGTCTGCGCCAAGGTGCTTGATCGTGCCGATTACGACGCCTGCACCAACAAGAAACTGCTCTTCGGCAGCGGCCATCCGAAGACGATCCCACCTGAAGTCAGGCCAATCCGGGTTTTGCCAGTTCCATTTCATGAGCGATAGGATCTCGTTCTATCGCTCATTATACATGAATAATATGATCGATAGAACCTTGATCTATCAATCATTCCTTGAGCGTGCGCCCTCTTAGCGTCAGCATGTGGCAGCGATACCGCCAGCCGATGAACTCTCAGGCATCAAGGAGTGGAAACGGGCATCCGCGTACGGATTCCCTGCCCTATCGCGCCCTTATGGTGCAGGCGCGCGTTGAGCCATTCGGTCATTTCGCGCTCCCAGTCAGGTACGCCGGGGAGCTTGTGCCACTCCCCGGTGCCGTGTTTGCCGTTGGGAATGCGAATGATGTCGCAGCGCACGCCAACGGCCCGCAGAGCGGTTTGCAGATTGGTAGCTTCTGTAAACGGAATGTACTCGTCCCGGTCACCGAGTATCTGAAGAAACGGCGGTGCATCCATTGAAACATACGTTATCGGCGATGCTTCTTTGATAGCCGCCTGCAAGCCCTTCTCGGCAATCAGCGGATCGAGCAGCCTGTGTACGTCCACATTCAGCGGAACAAACTCAAAGCTGCTCTGCGCATAGAGGCTCACCACGGCTTGCGCGCGGGCGCTTTCGCGGTCTACGGGATCGGCTGCGGCCGGGTTGCCGGGTGCATTCAGCAAGCCAACCATGTTACTGAGGAAGCCGCCGGCAGAGCCACCCACCAGCGCAATCTTGTTGGGGTCGGCATTCCATTCTTTGGCGTGGTAGCGAATGAAGCGCACCGCCCGCTCCACATCCAGAACCATATAGGGATAGGGATACTTGGGCGCCAGGCGATAGTTGACCGAGAACACCGCATAGCCGGCCGGCGCCAGAAAGTCGGCCACATAGGCCTCGCTGCCGTTTTTGCTGTCGCCGCCATGGTAGCCTCCGCCGTGAATGATTATGGCGATGGGATGCGGGCCATTGCCGGCGGGCGCGTAGTAGTCCATGGTGAGCGGTTGGCCGTCCGCGGTGCCGTAGAGCAGGCCATCCTGGGTTGGGGTGCGCGTCTCGGCTGCCAGCAGCGAAGCGGTCACCGCGCAGAAAGCAAGGGCAAGCAGCGTGAGTCTTAGAGTAGTATTCGGCATTGAAGCGACCCCTGGCTTGCTGTGTTTCAGGATACCCATGGATTGAAGACAGCGACGCCCTGGCCAGCAAAGTCCTTCGCATTGCGGGTAACAACGGTTAGGTCATGGACGAAAGCAGTTGCGGCAATCATGGCGTCGGCAACTTTGAGCTTTCTTCCCTTTCGCTCCGACTGCGCGCTCAAGACTCCCCAACGCCTCGCAATGGTCTCATCAAACGGAAGAATCCTGGCACCGAACCACGGACGCAGGGTTGTCTCCAGCCATCTATCAAGTTCATTTCTCTTGCGTCCCGGGGCGAGCAACGAGATCCCTTTCACAATCTCTCCCAAAGAGACTACGCTGAAGTACAGCCGATTGTCGTCGGCAGCCTCCAGCCACGTCTCCACACGCGGCTCGGGAACGGGGCGCATCAATTCCGAAGGAATATTCGTGTCGAGCAGAAAGCCGTTCATAGCC
>CAYWMR010000190.1:0-8884 GCA_964458965.1 uncultured Occallatibacter sp.
AGTCGCCTGCGACGTAATCATAGGTGCTGACAAACTGCCAAAGCTCTTCCACGTCGAGTTCGCCCCCGGGGTGATACCACGGCCGCGTAAGCTGCTGCTGCGAGGCCTGCGGAAACAGGCCCGAGTAATCCCCGCGAATGCCGCCGGTGCTCTGACTCTCGGTTCCGACCACACGGCGCTGCGGAAACGCCTCGCGATCGATGCTGTAGTATTTTTCGGCGCGATCGCGCCAGCGGTCGACGTAGTTGTAGCCGACGATGTCGAGCGCGGCAAGAAACTCCGGGCGCGCCATCTCGGTGAAGGGCTCGGAGTAAACATGGTCGCAGGCCACCGTGACGGGGCGCGTCGGGTCTTCATTGTGAAAGATCATGTTGAGCCGGCGCAGGGTCTCCGCGCCATCGGGGGCAGCCTGATCGGGAACCTCGTTGCCAGCGCTCCAAAGCACAACAGAAGGATGGTTGCGATCGCGATGGATGAAGTTCGTCAGATCCCGTTCATACCATTCGTCGAAGTAAATGTGGTAGCCATTCTTGATCTGGCCCTTGGCAACTCTCCACTCATCGAATGCTTCGTCCATGACCAGGAATCCCATCCTGTCGCACAGGTCGAGGAACTCCGCCGCGAAGGGATTGTGGCTGGGTCGGATCGCGTTGCATCCCATCTCGCGGAGGATTTCAAGGCGCCGTTCCCAGACGCGCTCAGGCACAGCGCAGCCCACGCTGCCGGCCTCCTGGTGAAGACAGACGCCATTCAGTTTTACGTGTTCGCCGTTGAGCAGGAATCCTCGATTGGCGTCGAAGAGAGCTTCACGGATGCCGACGGGCGTGTCGTACGCATCGATCACGCGGCCTGCATCTTGCACGGAGCTTCGAACTGTGTATAGATAAGGGTTGGCTGGCGACCAGAGGTTCGGTTTATCCACGTTCATGTGCTGAACGAACTCAAATTCCGCGCCGGGCTCGATCGTTTGCGATGACTTCCCGGTTTGGACAACCTTCCCATCCCTGTCGAGGAGATCGGTGTTCAGGGTGCACGAAGAGCTGGTTCCGCGGCTGTTGACGACCCGGGTCTTGACCTCAACGACTGCCGACGCCGCGGACACGTGATGGCTGGTGACAAATGTTCCCCAGTATGCAATGCGAAGCTGATTGGTGGTAAGCAGCCACGTGTGCCGATAGATGCCGGAGCCGGAATACCAGCGGCAATTTGTCTGGTTTGAATTGTCGACTCGCACTGCGATTACGTTTTCGCCGCCGAAGTTGAGATGCGGAGTCAGTTCGTAAGCGAAGGGGATGTAACCGTATGGACGATGGCCGAGGAAATGCCCATTGATCCAAACCACGCTGTCCTGGTAAACGCCGTCAAACTCGAGCGTGACGACTTTGTCACGGTCCGATTCAGGAATATGAAAGCTCTTGCGGTACCAGCCGATTCCCGTGGGCAGATAAGCACCAGGCCCACCGCTGGGCGCGGCCTGGTCGAACGGTCCTTCGATGCTCCAGTCGTGGGGGAGATCGACATCGCGCCAGTTTGTGTCGGCAAACCTGATCGCCTGCGCGTCCGGCGGGTCGCCGTGCAGGAACTTCCATCCGAAGTCGAAGCTCTCTCTGCTTCTGGATGCAAAGCTCTGCTGGGGCATGAGCGCCTGTGCTTGACCCAGATAGGGTGCAACCGAGACCAGGACTGCGCCGCGTGCGGTCTGCGCCAACAGGGCGCGCCGTGTGATCGAGCGGCCCGGGCTATCGTGATTCGACATTGAAAGAGTCCTTGGGAGAATGTGGCAGATCGCCCAAATTATACTGCGCGGGCGCTATACCGGACGGCGCCCAATTCCAGGATGACCTCAGGTTCGAAAGCAGATACTGCTTGATCGCCGCGCGCGGTGAGAAGGATGGCGGGTGGAAGATCAGCGACGCGCTGTTTGACGCGCTGTTTATGGATATTGTTCATCCGAGGTGAGGACGAGATGGAAGCGGGGGAGTTTGATCTGGGTGCTGCGCACTTGGTAAGTCGGGCGACCTCCCACCCATCGCTCTGACAAAGAGAAAGCGATGGATGGGGACCCCATTGTCGACTGGTCTGAGGTGGACCACTTACCGAAATCCTAAAATGTCTTCGGCCCTGGGCCGGCCACCATTTTCGGAGCTCCCCCCTGCATTTTGCAACTCCAGTCACCGAACGACGTCTTCCAACACCACCCTTTGGCCACAGGCACCGCGCTTACAACGCAGTTTTGCCCGATCGGCACCAGGGTACCACCCCACTTCCTGCAAAAGTAACCTGTGTAGCTGCCGCGTAGCGGGTAGACCTGGGCCTTCAGGTCGATTCCTGCCAAACCTGCGTCGGTGTAGTAAACAAAAGGTCTCGGCGAACCCATTTCAAGATTCACATCCTGCGTCAGCTGAAGACCCGTTGGCGAAAGGCCGTCCATGGCGCACTGGACCAACACAGCTGCCTGCTCGGCCGAAGGTGGACTCGTCACCTTCGAGCAGGTCCTTGGCGCCCGCGCATCGTACTCGGGCAGCATCGTCAATGGCCCAGAGATGTTGGCGGGGCTTCCGCCGGAGCCTTCGCCCCCGGCGCTTTTGCATCCGAATGGTGTGAGCAGCGTGAGAACAAAGAAGCAAAGCGCCATTGGGCGAACGCAAGTATTATGGACCATCATCGACTCTCCTCCAGGAAGCCATTTTGAAAACCTGCGGAACGGGAATATGGAGCCCCGAGCCGGCGCAGTCGTCGCTCGGAGATTCCACAAGAAAGCAGGTCTGGGGCTCGAAGCCCGTTTCCCGCTCTTAGTAGCAAGGTCATTCCGCCAGGCGGCGCGGATAGCCTGTGCAATCAGAAATGAAGAAAACGAAGGCACATTGATCGCACGCTGAGGGAAGACCAAGTCAGAAATCCCCCTTGGAAAAAGAGTACGACCGAGGAAGCATGGATGAATGATGCCGGGATACTACTCGTGCAATAGAAGTGCGTCAAGAAGAAACGTAAATTTCAGATTTCGTTGACTCTCCTCGGTTGCAACCGCAAGATGAAGGCACCGCGCGAGGGAAGATCAGCGACGCGATGATTATGGACATTGTTCATCCGAAGTTAGGAGGCGATGGAACGGGTGGGTTCGCGCCTGGGAACGGTAGGAGCGTGGTTCGAAAATTGCCGTGCCGACGGGAGCGGTCGTCGGTTTGTGCTTTCCCAGGTGCCCAAGAGCGAGGCACCTGTGGCACCCAGTTTGGTGGGCTGACTTACGCCGGAGAACCCGGCCCGCCATTGTGAATCCTCTCAGGGCTGAGGAGGAATCCTCCTAACGAGCGTCAGCGACTCCGGAGAGGTCTTGATACGGAGGCGGTGAGGTTGCCCTGCGGAGTCTGGCTCATGCACGACCTCGGCCAACCCTTGCGTCACGAGTCCCGGAACCTTCGATTCTCGACACCAGGCGAGAGCATCGGGACCAAGCCCGAGCCGCTGGGCCAAATGATTGACAGGGTACATCAAATCGACCCATTTGTCAGAAACCGAGACGGCAGGTGCAGGAGCCTGCACTTCCGCCTCCAATTCCCGAAACAGACGCTGGACAGGGAGAAAATGTTCCCTACATGTTGCCTCCAGCCATTCCCAAGGCACGCTACCTAACGGAGCCGCAGGAATTCTAAGTTTTACCAGCGCCTGGGCCTCTGGCAGGTCAAGCGATTCGACGAGGACGTCCCTAATACTCTCGATGTCTTTATTGATTAAAAGAATGCGCTGGCCGTTGAAGATAGCGTCCTGCTGACCCGGCGGAAACCGAAAGTCGCATTGAATTCCGTTAATTTTGCGCAGAAGATTGTAGAGCTTGCGTTTCTCCTTCACGATGCGTTCTTTTTCTGCCTGAGCTTGGCCAGCGGCGGCCCCAGACTCCCCGACGGAGCGGGTGAAGTGCCGGTTCAATTCCTCGAGCTCCATAACTAATTCGTGCGGGAACCACTTTACCTCAATATTAGCGCTCTGAAGCTTCCGAATCCCCTTTCCACAAATTCTCGGGTCAGGGTCGAGCATCCCATAAACGACGCGAGCGACCCTCCGCTCGATCAGTCGATCTCCGCATGGAATCTTCGGGTGCTTGCGGGTTGTACACGGCTCTAAAGTTGTGTATACGGTGCATCCCGTCAGGGCTTCATCTCCAAGCTTCTTCTCAAGCGCAATGAACTCTGCATGGTTGCCCTCAATTTCTCCTCGATGCGCTGGCGCCAGCACCTTGCCGTTCTTGACCACAACACACCCAACCATCGGGTGCACACGCTCATCTTCAGCGACGCTCTAGTGTGCCTCAGACACTGCCATCCTCGCGAAACGATGGTCTTCATCATGCGTCGGGTGAGCGGGGATAAGCTCAAGTGTCTTGATAAATGCGCGGAGAAGAATCTTTTTGGACCTTATATTTTCGATGTGCCACGCTTGTGCCTTCTCGTCGGATTGTCCGGCATAGCTTAACGTGGCCACAAACTGTTTCGCTTCCCTGGAATGCTCGCCAAAGGTGCGCTCAACGACTTTTAGTGTTACGGCCTCCCACACATCAACTTCGGAGTCGTCATGGCGGAGAGCTTCGACAGCTTCTTTAAGTTGAGTGTCCAGCAGTGGGATAGCCTGTTCAGGCCGCAGCAGTTCTCGATCGGTCACGGCCGTCAGTGGCTCCTTTCGATAAGGGTTCGCCGCAGGGGGTGGGATCAGTTCCAGGTTTGACCCCGGCTCTCTGCGTTCGCCGCGATCGGTGCGAACTGTATGCCAGTATTCTCCCATCACCGTCGGCGAAGCATCCAACTGGACAATTGTGCCGCTCACACCCGGACGCTTCACGCGAACTTCTGCTCCGACCGCAAACCGCCTCTTTGGAGGTCTCTTAATTTGTCTGGCACACATGCACATAGTCTAGGCCCGCCGCCTCGCAGTGATCCAGCCCAAAAGATGGGGCCCTCATCCTGGCGCAGGCGCACCGTGAGGGAGATCGAGGACAAGAGCGCCGGTCCTCCGGTTCCATCAAGGTACCGAACTCAGGTGAGGCCAAATCGCCAAGTGAATCACTTGCCGCTGACGATGTCCCGTAGGGTGCGCCATTGGAGAGTTCCTGTGGAGTCACCGCCAAACCGCAAACTGCGCCGCTGCCCTATTCCAGGATGATGGCGGGGTCGGGGGTGTGGCCTCGCGTGGTTAGCGTGATGGCTGCGGCTAGTATCAGCGCTCCGCCTAGCCAGGCGTAGGGGCCTAGATGTTCGCCCAGGAGCTTAACGCCTAACAAGGAGCCCAGGGCCGGCTCAATGTTCAGGAAGACGCCGGCGCGCGAGGCTGGGACGTGGTGGATGGCCCAGTTCCAGAGCAGGGTGGTGATGGAGGTGCAGAGCAGGCCTCCGCAGGCTAGGGCTGCCCAGGCGGTGAGGCTGACATGGGCGAGCGGCGGCGGCTGAACGTGCCAATGAGTTACGGGATTGAGCAGCCACGGGACCAGGACAACGACGGCCAGCATTGCGGTTCCGGAAAGAATGGTGTAGGCGGAGACGACCGGCGGGGAGTGGGTTTGCATCAGCTTCATGCTGAGCAGGATCCAGGCCAGGGCGACGACCAGCGATGCGAAAACCATGAGGTCGCCGACGAGCGAAGGCTCGCCGCGCACTACATGGCCGTGGCTGCCGCCGAGTACGATGCAGGCCGCGCCAATGGAGGAAGCGAAGAGGGCCATCCAGCCGATGCGGTCGAGGCGTTCGCCGGCAAAGATTGCCGCGGCCGCGGCCAGCAGTACCGGCATTGCACCCACCATGAGCGAAGCGTGGCTGACGGTGGTGCGGGCCAGGCCCTGGAACTGAAGCAGGAACTGGATGGGAATGCCGAAGGCCGCGGAGATGAGGAGCATGCGCAGCTCAGCGCGGGTGAGATGGAAGCGGTCCCAGTTGATGACGACGACCGGCAACATGCCCAGCGAGGCAAATAGAAAGCGATAGAGCACCATGTGCTCCACGCTCATTTCGTTCATGGCCAGGCGGCCGAAAAAGAAGCCTGTGCCCCACAGACAGCCCGCGAGCGCACATGCGCCGTAACCGAGCAGTCTGAGGCGTAATTCGATTTTCGAGCTGGCTGGCATGCTTCTTTAACTGTCGCATATTGGTTGGAGGGCAAGTTGTGGGTCGGATTGTGAAGACTTTGCTGAGAGGCTAAAGTGGGTGCGGAAAACTTACCTCAGGGGCTGAAGCCCAGGCTGATTTGATTGGCATTCTGCCGGGGATGAATCCCCGGCATACCGCCCGGGTGGGTTTTTCAGCAGACTGTGAAGCCCGTACCCTTCATGCTGAAGCCCGCGCCATTATTGTTGACATGCTACCTGCGGGCAATCCCACTCCCACAAAGCGGGGTATATCGGCGAGAATACTCTTCGGTGGCGAAACGGTTCCCAGAGACGGCGATGTTGTTGCGGGCGGGTGCGGTGTTCGCGGTTGCGGCGCTCACGGTTGCAGGCCTCACGCTGGCCGCTTTGCCGGCAGTGCACGCGCAGGCGGGGAATGCCGTTGCGGCCGACCTGCCAGCCGCGCCACAGCCTCACAACGCTGAGTGGAAAGCAATGAAGGAGAGGCTGCTGTCAGACCGGCTCCCGGACAAGCCGTCGGTGCCGGCCGCGTTTACCATTCCCGTGACGCCGCTGGGTTTCTCCGCGCCCAATCCCAACTATCTGGACCTGCGGTGGTGTGTGGCTTCGCTGGATTTTCTTGACGAAAACCGGCTGCTGTTTACGTTTCGCGTGCCGGGATTGCTGCATCGCGATCCGAGCGATAGCGGAGACAGCGGGGAGCGGCAGATTCACGCGCTGGTGTTGGTGCTGCCGGCAGGGACCGTGGAAGCGGAGGCGCTGTGGACCTTGCATGACCGGGCGCGCTACCTGTGGATGCTGAAGGACGGGCATTTTCTGCTGCGCGACCGGAACAGCCTGCGGCAGGGCGACTCGACGCTGGTATTGAAGCCAGCTCTGGAGTTCCCGGGGCCTTTGCTTTGGCTTGAGACGGACCCCGGCGAGCAGTTTCTGGTTACCAACTCGCGCGAGCCCGCCACGGCTGCGCCCAAGGCGGGACAGGAGACGAGTTCGGCGAGCGCCGAGGCCAGTGTTTCAACGGATGAAGAGAAAGCGCAGGCGCAGCAAGGCAAAGGCGCTCCGGACCTGGTGTTGCGCATTCTTCGCAGGGATTCCGGAAAGGTGATGCTGGTGAGCCGCGTTCGAACGGTGGTTCATTTGCCCATCAACGCCGATGGGTACCTCGAGCTTTTGCACGGAAATGGCAGGGATTGGATTCTGAATCTGGACTATTTTGAAGGGGGAAGTTCGACGCTGGTCCGGGTGGAATCGGACTGCACGCCGAACGTCGATTTTGTGTCGCAGCGGGAGGTGCTGGTGACGGCCTGCGCCACGTCGGGCGCAAGCAATCTGGTGGCAGTTGACACCGGCGGGCGACGTCTTTGGCAGGATGCGACTTCGGGCGCATTGGTTTGGCCGTTGGTGAAGATGGCGCCGAATGGATTGCGGATTGCGCGGGAGACTTTGGCCGTGACTCACGCGATGGCCGGCTTTGCACCGATGGACAGCGACGATGTAAAGGGGCAGGTGGTGCGGGTTCTTGATGCGGCGAATGGGAAGCTGGCATTTGAAGCGCCTGCAAGCCCGGCTCTGGATGGCGGCGGGAATATGGCGATTTCGCCGTCGGGACGTCGCGTAGCCGTGCTCAACGCGGGCGCCATCGAGGTGTTTGAATTGCCTGCGCCGGAACCGCTGCCGGGAGCTGAGGCAAATGAAGCCGCGCACTGAGCGGATCTGACCATCTTGGCCCCGCGCGTGCCCGTGTACACTGGTTGATGGGAGAAAGTTTCTTGGCAACGGCTGTCGTTCACTATGCGGCGGCTGCGGTTTCAGACCGTGGCCGCAAGCGCCCCTCGAATGAAGATTCGTATGGATTCTCCGTCGAGCACGGAGTGTTTATCGTTTGCGACGGTATGGGCGGGGCGGCGGCCGGGGAGATCGCCAGCTCCATTGCTGTGGACGAGGTGATGGGGCTGCTTTCGAGCCGCGGCGGGGAACAACCTGCGGGGCTGCTTCGGGTTGCCGAGCAGGCTATTTGCGCCGCCAACGACGCCATCTACTCCCGCTCGCAGCGCAACGAAAAACTCAGCGGGATGGGAACCACCCTGGTTGCCCTGGTGGTGGAAGAAAGCCGCGTGTGGGTGCTCAACATTGGAGACAGCCGTTGTTACAGGCTGCGGAACGGAAGCCTGACGCAAGTGACGCTCGATCATTCGCTGGTTGAAGAGCAGGTTCGCATGGGCCGCATGACGCGCGCGGAGGCCTTGCGTTCGCCGCTTAGAAATGTGATCACACGCGCATTGGGCACACAGGAGTGCGTCACTCCCGATGTTTTCGAGCTGGAGGCCGAGCGCGGCGATCTTTTCCTGCTGTGCTCCGATGGGTTGACGCGGGAGTTGACCGACTCCGACGTTCAGTCGCTGCTTGGGGTCGATTTCCCGCTCGACAACCTTTGCGGCAGGCTGGTTAGGGCGGCAAACAAGGCCGGCGGGCACGACAACATCACATGCCTTCTGGTTCGCGCCGAGGGATGAGCGGGTTTATGGCCGCCGATTCACCATTGGCCTGACGATTGGCATGACGTTTTGGGCCGATGGTTTGCGCCGCGCGCGATGGCTGCCGATTGACACAGCGAGCCCATCCTCCTATTCTTCGGTGGTCACCATTTTGAGATAACGTTTACACGCCGAGGAATGCAGATGGAAGCGGCAAAGCAAATCCAGCAAGACGCAATCGATCCGGCAGCTATTCCACAAAGAGTTTTGTCGACCGGGGCGCTAATGCCGGCCGTCGGGCTGG
>CAYWMR010000191.1:0-8878 GCA_964458965.1 uncultured Occallatibacter sp.
TGCGCGTCATGCCCTGCGGCGTGGTGGCGCCGGCGTCGTGGTAGATCTTCTCCTCAATCACTGTGCCGTCGAGGTCGTCGGCGCCAAAGCGGAGAGCGATCTGGGCAATCTTGGGCGTCATCATCTGCCAGTAAGCCTTGATGTGCGGGAAGTTATCCAGCAGCAGGCGGCTGACCGCGATCTGGCGGATATCGGTCAGTCCGGTCGTCACCGGCAGATGATCCAGCGGGGTATTCTCGGGGTGAAACGCCAGCGGAATGAAGGTCTGAAAGCCGCCTGTTTCGTCCTGCAAGGCGCGCAGTTTGAGCAGGTGGTCCACGCGGTCTTCGTCGTTCTCAATGTGGCCGTAAAGCATGGTGGCATTGGACTTAAACCCCAGCTTGTGGGCCAGGCGGGCTGTCTGCAGCCACTCGTCGCCGTCGATCTTGTGGTCGCAGATGATCGACCGCACCCGGGGGGCGAAGATCTCCGCGCCGCCGCCGGGCATGGAGTCCACGCCGGCGTCGCGGAACTTTACCAGGGTTTGCTCGATGGTGAGCTTTGCGCGGCGTGCCAGATAGGCCACTTCGACCATGGTGAAGGCCTTGATGTGCACCTTGGGGAACCGGACCTTGAGCCCGCGCACCAGGTCGAGAAAATACTCAAGCGGCAGGTCCGGGTGCAATCCGCCTACGATGTGAAACTCCGTAACCGCCTCAGAATAGCCAGACGCCGCAGTCTCCCACGCTTCTTCAAGAGCCATGGTGTAGCCGGCGGGGTCGCCCTTCTTGCGTCCGAACGCACACAGTTTGCAGGCGGCCACGCAAACGTTGGTGGGATTGATGTGGCGATTGACGTTGAAGTAGGTTACGTCTCCGTGCATGCGTTCGCGGACGTAGTTGGCGAGCCAGCCCACCGCCAGCACATCGCGCGAGCCATAGAGCGCCAGCCCGTCGCTTGAGTCCAGGCGCTCGCCGGCGAGCACCCTGGCGGCAATCGGCTCAAGCTTCGGGTCGTAGGTCCGAAACGCAATCGGTTCGCGGAAATCCAGGGTAGCGGCGCTCATAGCCCTATGATACAGAAAGTTTTTCGAAGAATCAGTTCTTCAAAGAGCAGCGGCGGTGAAAGGAAGGGCCCGGGGCTAAAGCCATTGAAAATCAGACCTTCATTCAGGGGCATGAATGCCCCTGCTCCCTCCGCGGGATTGAATGGGGAATGCGCGCACCTGGCGCGTCGCCGGATGTGCGGTGAAGTGCGCAGGCTGGGATGTCAACACGGACGTCGTAGCACACGCGGATACGCGTTTACCTGCGCATAAACGCGCATGAAAAAGTGTGACTCTTAACATCCCAGCCTGCGCAAATTGCAATTCTGAAATTGGTGCGCCAGTCGTATGTTTTCTTGTCGTGAAAGGACCAAAATCAAACTGCGTCCCATGCAGTATCTTACGAATCGCTCACGCGGTTCTTGAAGCGAGCCAGGGGTTTTATCCCCTGAATGGACGCCCGGTTTTCAGGGGCTTTACAGGCTGCGGAAAAACTCACCCGGGCGGTAGGCCGGGGATTTATCCCCCGCACAAAGCCAATCAAATCAACGTGGGCTTTAGCCCCTGAGGTATGCTCTCGACAAATTCCACCAGAATTCCCGAGTTTTTCCGCAACATGTTTAGCCCCGGGCCGTTCCGGGTACCGCAGCTGCTTCTGGAGAATTCATTCGTCAAAAACGGCCTAACCCCTACCCGCCGAATTCAGATCCACGAGCCCTTCCGGCAGTGCCATTTCCACCCGCTTGCTGGCAACGTCCAGCCTCCGCAGGTAGCTCTTGGCAAACGGAATCAGCACTTCCCCATCCGCGCCGCGAACCACCAGCAACGCCACCGGCCCAGCGGTTCGATCCACGTCCTCGATCTCGCCCACCGTCACGGCAGATTCGCCGGCCACATCCACCAGAGCGCAGCCCACAAGGTCTCCGATATAAACTTCGTCCTCGCTCAGCGCCGCGCGTTCCGCCATCGGGATGACGACGATAAGGCCGGCCAAAGTCTCGGCTGCGGAGATTGAGTCAACCCCCATAAGATGCAACACGATACCACCCTTGTGCAGCCAGTGGGCCAGCAGTTCCGCTTCGCGCGGAGCCGGATGCGTTTTGGCGCCAGGCGAATCCGGATCGGCAATCAGCCAAAGCCGCCTGCGCTCAACAAATTTTTCAGGAAAATCGGTCAGGATATCGGCGAAGACTTCGCCTTTGCGTCCCTGCGGACGACGAATCCGGGCCAGCCAAACCCATTTGTTCGCCTCGTCGGCATCCGTCATCTCCGCCTCCGCTTCCCACCCGGACGCGCGAGCCGCCGGCCCCTCAGCCTTCGTCGTCTTCTTCCAGAATGTCGAGCGTGTACCGGTGATGCAGCTTCATGCTCACGGCGCCCAGAATGGTGCGCACCGAGCGCGCCGTCCGTCCCTGCTTGCCGATCACCTTGCCCACATCTCCCGGAGCCACCCGCAGCTTCAGAACCGTGTTCTCGTCCCGCCCAACGGACTCCACTTCCACCGCTGTCGGTTCATCCACCAGTGCCTGGGCAATCTCGCGAACCAACTCGGCTACCGACGTTGGCGCAACCATTTCGTGTTGGGTCATGTTCGTGCTCCTGACCGGATGGGCCGCACAAGCCAGCGACCGGGGATTTGCGTACTCAAATCTGTTCGCGAATAGTATCAGCAAGCCCCCGCCCCCGTCTGTGACAGAGTGAGGCTGCGCCTGACTTGATCCGTCCCAACATGGCCCATGCACACGCCGCCAGGCACCCCTTGAGCGATGCAGTAAAAGGGAATCAGGCTTCGACCGGGGCTTCCACCGCGGCAGGCGCCGGATTCTTGGTCAGCAGCTTCTCCACGATGGTGGAAACCTGCGCTCCCTTGCTGCGCCAGTAGGCAACGCGCTCGTGCTTCAGGTCGACTGTGGCCGGGCTGGTGCGTGGGTTGTAGGTGCCGATCACCTCGATCGAACGGCCATTGCGGGCGCGATCCTTCTCAATGACCACGATGCGATAGTAGGGCTGCTTGCGTGCGCCGAAACGCGCTAAACGAATCATTACCACGGAGATACGGTTCCTTTCAAAATCCTGTGCTCTGTTGCGGTCTCAGGGGTTTCCCGGCGTGCGGCTCTCTGGTCCACCGTCGCACAGCCAAACAAAGGGCCGGACAAGAGTGCCCAGCCGCGCAAGACACAACACCTAAGTATCGCCGAAAATCCCATTCGCGGCAAGTCGCCTGCCCTCACGGTGTCGGTTTGTAGCCAACCCAAAACCCGCCGCGACAGCCCCACCACGCCTGCCATGAGGGAAGAAACGGCGCCGATGCGCCTCGACTGCAGCCTGACGCGGCCAGATAGCACGCAATATCCTGCTTTTCAACAATCTCCCTCCATTCCGTTTAACCGGTCGAACACAATAAGATGATTCACGCAGTGTTGATAGATCGAACGCAGGAGAAACCCGTGCCCGGCAAACTGGAGTTGATCGTCGGCCCCATGCGGAGCAACAAGACCGCTGAACTGTTGCGCAGAATTGAAACCCGCCGACAGTACGCCAAGCAAGACGTGCTCCTGCTCAAGCCCAGCGACGACACCAAGGCCGCCGCCGGCCTCGTGGAGAGCCGAAACCGCAACGGCTGCGGCAAAATGGAGGCCGTCGAGTTCCGCTCCGCCGACCCGTGGTCGGTCCTGCCCATCCTCGAATCCACAGAAAAAGAGATCGGCAAACGCATCGAATGTGTTGCCATCGACGAGGGCCAGTTCGTCCAGGATCTCTTCCCCTTTACCCGCCGCCTGCTTGACCTTGGACACGACGTCATGGTCTCCGGCCTGGAACTTGACTTCCGCGGTATGCCCTTCGGCGAGATGATGGACCTCTCCTGGCTGGTTCGCACCTATTCGGGCAACATCACCGAGCTGGTCTCCTACTGTACTTGCGGCGCAAAAGCGCTCTATCCGCAACGGCTCATCGAAGGCAAGCCTGCCAGCTACGACAGCCCCATCATCATGGCTGGAGACTTCTACGAGCCCCGCTGTGCAGAGCATTTCGTTTTGCCCGGCCGCCCGCATTAGCACGCGTTGACAACCCACCGAGCCGTTCCCATTCGGTCGCTTGCTCGAATTGCTCGAATGCTCGAAGCTCTGCAGCCCTGGGGCGGTTCGCGCCAACTCCCACGTCGGGTCCAGCCGGGCTCCCGAGATTCGCTTGCCCCGCCGGCTGTAAGAAAGTTCCCACCCCGTGGACTACCTTGAATGTGGAGAGAAATCAATCCATGACGGACGTCGAGCGCAGCCACGGAACAAACTTTGCGGATGTGCTGACGGCGTACAGCGCCGCTCTGGAACGGCTTGCCTTTGCCTACGAGGCCGATCCGGAGACCCGGCGCGACCTGCTGCAGGAGATTCTGATAGCGCTGTGGAAGAGTCTCGATGGCTTCGACAACCGGTGTTCGCTGCGCACGTGGGTCTATCGTGTGGCCCACAATACCGCGGCTTCTCATGTTTCACGGCAGCTTAGGATGAGACGCCAAGTTTTCGTCGGACTCGAGGACCTGCCGGAGCCCGCGGATAGCAGGGAAGGCGAAGACGCCGCGGCACATCGCGACGCGGTTGCCAGGCTTTACGAACTGGTTCATCAACTCAAAACACTCGACCGTCAGGTGATGGTCGCGTATCTGGAAGGAATGGATGCGGCCGAGACATCGGAAATAACAGGGCTTTCGGCACGCAATGTTGCAACCAAAATTCACCGGATCAAGCACGTTCTGGCGCACCGGTTCAAAGAGGGAGGGCGAGATGTGCGATGAATCCCAAAACGACCGCCGAATAAGAGAGATTTGGCAGGGACAACCAACGGAAGGAGTTCATATGTCAGTGGAGCAGATTCAAGCAAGCGCGGGTAGTTTTCAGCGCAACATTCAGTGGCGGAATGTGCGCGAGTATGTCGCCGCAATTGCGGTGGTGGTGTTTTTCGGCTGGGAGATTACACGGACCCCGGACCTGCTTGCGCGCATCGGCTTTGGGCTGATGATCGCCGGCATGTTCTATATGGTCTGGGTGTTACTGTCCAAGGGTTCCGGCAGGCAGCTTCCCGAAGACGCGGGCCGTTCGAGCTTCATCGAGTTCCAGCGCAGCGAGCTCGTTCGCCAGCGCGACCTGCTTCGCAGCGTGTGGCGCTGGTATCTGGGTCCGCTGATTCCCGGAATGGCCGTAGTGCTGGCGACGTCCTTCAACCATGCAATTCATGCGGGCCATGCATTCCCGGTTGTCTTCGTTGCGCTCTTTGCCGTTTTCGTTGCGGCATTATTTGCCGGGATCGCAAGGCTGAACGGGCGAGCGGCGCGCAAACTCCAGCGGCAGATCGATGAGCTGGATGAAGCCGGGCGATAGAGCCGGTCCGATGCAAGGTTACGGCGCTTGCAAATGCAAAGGCTCCGGGTAATCACTCCGGAGCCTTTGCTTATTGGGTATCCATGGTGCTGGACGCCGCCTGCGAAACTGTCCGCAGATTCGCATATCGGCCGAAACGGATCTTACTTCGTAGCCTCATCCCACTCCGCTTCCCCACGCGCAATCACAGCACTGCGGTCTTCCTCCAGAATCCAGCGCTGCTTCACCAATTCGTCGAGTGCATGCGTATAGCGAGCCAGGTAGTCGGCGCGGTCCGCATACCGCTCGGCAATCGATTTGCGCGGGTCGCCCGCTTTGATGCGGTCGGCGGCGGTTTTGGGGAATGGCAGATACGACGCTTCAAACGCGACTCGCTGGTCCGCCGCGCCAATCGACGGGTCGCGCAGATTCCAGCCCACATAGGTGGCCAGCGGCGCGGCATACTCCGGAAGGCGCACGCCGTCGCGCTCGTTGCCGTCCTCGTCCACCTGCGGCACCAGCACCGGGAACGGCTCGCCAACCGTGGGCGGCTCAATCGAAAGAATTCCATCGCGCCAGTTCGGGCCGAAATCAAGATGGAAGCCCTGATTGGCCTCGTGTGGGCGATTCAGCCCCGGAATCGCCGGCAACGCGTAGGCGCTCAATGGCACAAGATTTCCGTCCCGGATACGGGGATACTTGCTGGGCGGCGGCAGGATGTTGGCGCGCACCCATCCGTCCATGTTGGCGATCATTGCACGCCAGAAATATTTGACGGCCAGCGGAGATTGCCTCTGTTGCCCCAGCAGGTCGCCCGAGCCTTTTTCGGGCGGAAAGGGCCCGGAAAAATGCTGTAACCCGGTGAAGTGATAGATGCGGACATTCTCTGTGATTGTCGCGTCCCGCTTGCCGTCGGCGGTCACACTGATGAGGGCTGCGGCGCGGCCCCAGTACTCATAAGAAGTGTTGGAAAAGAAGATCTTGGGCACCACCTTTTCCGCCGTTGCGCGGTCCAGCAGGCCCGCGGTTTCGCCGGTAACTGGATCGCGTTCCGGCTGGTCGGTGAAGGGAAAGATGTCCGTTGGGAAGAAGACCGAGGAAGTGGGCTGCGCGTCGCGCGAGGGCTGTGCAAAGCGGTAGTTGAAGCTGCCCCGTCCGGCTCCGGCAACGTGTGCCAGCACCCCGTCCAGCGCCATGCGGCCGTCTTCGTCGGCGTTGAAGCCCTCGTAAAGAAAGTCGCGCAGGAAGCGGCCATCCTGCGAGATGCCCTGGCCATAGACGCGCTGCGCGGGTGCAATCGCGTCTGCCGCATGCTTGGCGTAGGACGCAAAGTCGCGAATGGCGGCGAAGCCTCCGCCGGCGACGACGGGGTCGGCCACCATGTAGACGTACTCGTAAATCTTGCCGGGCTGAAAGCCGCCGCTAAGGTGAATGAATCGATCGCTGGGTGTGAGCTTGCCATCGACCATGTGCGCAAACTGCCAATCGCCGCGGGGAATCACCGTGCGCGGGGCGTTGCGGAAGTCGCGGACCGTAAGCGTGTTGCGAGCATCGCTCGCATCGTGGACCGGGTACTCGCTGCCGCCGATGGTTTCGCCCATCAGGTGGCCGAGAGGAATTTCAGGCACCGCTTTCGATAGCATCAGATCGCCGCGCAACAGGCCGGTGATGGTGGCGCCATGGTCTTTTGCAATGGGCGCAAAGAATCGCAGCGCGCCTGCGCCGGCCGCATCCCATTGCCAGCCCAGGGAGACGATGGTGTAGCCGTTGCGCAGCAGCCACGCGTCTCCTGCGTTGTGGGCCAGATCCCAGTCGCCGCCGTCAACCAGAGAGAGAATGCGCCCGCGGCCGCGATTGGGCACTTCAAGAATCATGGAGCCGTTGCCCTTGTTCGCATCTTTGGGCCGCACGGCGATAAAGTCGGCAGAGAACTCGACCGTGCCATTCTTGACGTTGACGGCGTTGCCCAAATCGACGATTTGCTTGTTGTGCTCGTTGGCTACAGGTAGAGAAAAATAGACGCGGCCGGTAATGCGCTCATAGGTTCCCGCATCGCCAAAAGGCTTGCCGTCGAGTACGTCGGCTCGCGTGGCAACCTCCACGCGGAGGACGCGCGCATGCAGAGGAAGAACGGTGAGCAGCAGGGCAATCAGAGACAGCAGAGAAGCGATTCGCAGTCGCATGGAAGGAAGAATAGCACCACCTGCGGTGGGCAGACGTTCGCGGGAAGTTCGTACCGGCAGGCTGGCCCCGTTCATGAGCCTTGTGGAAACAGAAACCTAAGCATAGGCCGCACTCGCCGCGCCCAACTCCCCTCATCGTGCGTTCCCCCATGCGCCTTTTCAAAGTGCAGCGTCTCTCCCGGGTGCCAGCCGTTGGCCTTCAATCGCCGGTTCAAATGCTCCACATCGTGCACCGTCCGCCGCCCCTCCTTGTCGCCCACATCGAGCCACATCCGGGGCCGCTCCCAGATCTCCGGCGCGCGCTCGTTCAGGTAGCCAAGAATGCTCTTGTGGTTCCACCACACGCTGGGCGACAGCACAGCCAGCTTGCCAAACCAGGTGGCATAGCGCAGGCCCAGGTAGAGCGACACCAGCCCGCCCAGCGACGACCCGCCAAGCCCGGTATGTTCCCGCTCGGTGCGCACGCGATAGTGCCCGGCAATCCACGGCAGTATCTCCCGCGTCAGCAGCAGGCCATACTCGTCGGCCTCACCGCCGCCTCGCTCCCAATCGCGTTCATGTGTGTATTCTGCCAGCCTCCGGTCGCCGGTGTTATAGATGCCCACAATGATCAGCGGCTCCACTTCGCCCGCTTCAATGGCCGCATCGGCCTGCTCGCGCACCCGCCAATATTGGCCGGGAATAAAAGACGTTCGCCCATCGAAAAGGTTCTGCCCGTCCTGCAGATAAAGCACCGGGTAGCTTCGATGCGGATGCTGGTCGTAGCCCGGCGGGACATAAACAATAATGTCGCGCTTATCCGGCAGATAAACACTGGGAAAGCCGCGGTGCAGCCGCAGCCGTGGATGCAGCGTAGGCTCGCCGGCCGAGAGCAGACCCATGGGCGCATGAGCGAATCGCTGCGATTCCTGGCCGAGCGGCCCCGGCGATTGGCTTTCTGAATTCAAATCCCGCGTGCCTCTGTCGGTAGTGTTTATCGGCTGCTGATGATCTCAAAGGAGAAGAAACAGCATCCCAGGCTGTTACAGTATCAAGAAATCGGCGGTTCTCCAAAAGCAGTGGACAGTGGACAGTGGGCAGGGACTAAGGGACTGAGGGACTAAGGGACCAAAGGGCTAAGCGACAGATGGAATCTCTGATTAAGCCCACGCATTGAAAGGGCACGAACCTGCAGCCAGTTGAAAAGCTCATCTCCTCGTCAATTTGCGGCGGTTCTGTATCAGGGCACGACTTTAGTCGTGCCGAAGACAGCCGAAAACGGTCGCGGGCTTTAGATGGGATGAGACGGCTGGTCTCGCGGGCAGCTAAGCTGTTCGCAA
>CAYWMR010000192.1:0-8780 GCA_964458965.1 uncultured Occallatibacter sp.
TGGCGCAGTTGCACCAGCTCCGTGGCCGCGTAGGCCGTGGAGCGGCCAGGAGCTACTGCATCCTTATCACCGGCGACCGCGTCTCCCCGCTCGGCGAAGAGCGGCTCAACGCCATGGTTCGCACCCAGGACGGATTCGAGCTGGCCGAGCTCGACCTCTCCATGCGCGGACCAGGGGAATTCTTTGGCACCCGCCAGGCCGGCCTTCCCGACTTTCGCGTAGCCAACCTCGTCCGCGACCGGCAACCGCGGGTTTCACAAACACTTCGGGCGTCGAAGCAACTGAGGCCGAGCGAGAAAGCGTTCGCGCGCGCCTTAAAGATACGTGGCAGCGGCGCTACGGGCTGGTCGAAGCGGGTTGACCAATCGCGATCCGCATCCGCTCACCCAACCTCGCGAACCGTCGAAGCAGTCATCATCTCCAGCGGAAACGTCTGAATTTCCAGGTCGATGCTGGCAATCTCCGCGCCGCAATCCCCCAGATGGCTGCGGGTGCACTGGCAAAGTTCCGTAAACCGGACGTGCCCGTGTTGGCTCAGTTCCAGTCCGGATGCAATCATCACACTGTAGATTTCCAGGCAGGCCTGCCGCTCAAACTCGAACAGCATGCTCACCATCCCTGTATCGTTGGCCCCGCGGCTCAAAACCCAGCCGCCGCAACCAAGAATTGCGCCTGTCAGAGTCTGGACCAGCCGCCCCGGCTCTTCCATCGAGACTGCTTTCATCTGCAGCGCCCACGGCACCGCATTCGCTTGCCTTCCGAGATTTTGCGGCATTGTCAGCCTCACACCGCTCTTATCGGTTCAGCCCCATCCAGCATAACCAATGTTCAGGAGTCGAACGGCACCTGACCGGCTTTGGAACATCGGCGCGATTAAGGCGGCAATAGTCCCTTGCGCTGGTAATTTGATCGCTGTCCGTTCCAGTTTGAAAGGTCTAAAATGCGCCCCGGAATGCGCCGGCGCTACATGCCATTACACCCAACAAAAGCAAAATGATGTAGCTTGATACCATGATCGTCGGCTCCGGAATCGACCTGGTTGAGATTGGGCGCATCCAACATTCCATGGATCGCTATGGCAGCCGCTTCCTCGATCGCGTCTACACCGCTGCGGAACAGGCCTATTGCCTGCGCAAGCGCAAGGCCGCTGAGAGCTTTGCCGCCCGGTTCGCCGCCAAGGAAGCGGGAGCCAAGGCGCTGGGAACCGGCATCAGCTTCGGTGTCAACTGGCTTGAGATCGAGGTAGTCCGCGCGCCAGGCGAAAGGCCCACACTCAGGTTTCACGGGCGCGCCGCCCAAATCGCCGCCGCCATGGGTGTTGCCCGCTCCGCGCTCTCCATCACCCACACCGCCAACCTCGCCATGGCCAGCGTTGTGCTTGAAAATGAAAGATAATTCCGCCCCTTCTGCTATCCTCAAAGTCGTCAAGGGTTTCACTTTCGCCAAGGGAGCACCGTGCCAAGCCGCAAAGAGATTCAGTGGTCGCAACTGAGAGTGGGAGTCCTGGTCCTGGCGGCCATGGCCGTGCTCGTCGCGCTCATTTTTCTTATGTCGAACACCACTGGCGGCCTGTTTGAGCACAGGCTCCTGCTCCGCTCCTACTTTGGAAACGCCGCCGGCCTCAAGGATGGTGCGCCCGTCACCCTGGAAGGCGTTACCATCGGCAACGTGATTCACGTCCGCGTGGTTCCCGATCGCGACCCCACACCAGTCGAAGTCACCATGCAGGTGGGTCAAAAATTCCGGCATCTGCTGCATGTGGATTCCACCTCGATGATCTCCCAGTCCGGCGTTCTTGGCGACAGCTACGTCGATATCAGCTCAATCAACGCAAGCGGCCCCGCGCCTGCCGAAAACGCGGAACTCAGAACCACCGGCGCGCCCAGCATTCAACAGGTCATCACCAGCAGCGACATCTCCATCAAGCAGATCAACACACTGATGAAAAAAGTGGAGACCCTGGTGGATACCCTCAACTCCAGGCGCGGCACCGTCGGCGAGTTCATCAACGATCCCGAGCTTTACCGCAAGATTTCGCAAATCGCGACCGATCTTCAGAACATCACCAGTTCTATCTCCGAAGGCAAGGGCAGCCTGGGCAAGTTTGTTAACGACGACACCCTCTACAATCGCGCCAATTCAGCCGTGGAACGAATCAACAAGATGACCGCGGAGTTGAATGAAGGCAAGGGCAGCGCCGGCAAGTTCCTCAAAGACGACACGCTCTACGACAACCTGAATACCACCGTCGCCAGTGCCAATCAACTCATGGCCGAGATCAATTCCGGCAAGGGCGCAGCCGGCAAAATCGCCAAAGACCCCGTATTTGCGCAGAAGGTTGACGACCTCGTAACCCGCCTCGACAGCATCCTCAAAGATCTGGACGAAGGCAAGGGCACGGCGGGCCAATTCCTCAAGAACCGCTCCGTCTACGACCAGGCCGACAAGACGCTGGAAGAAACGACTCAGCTAGTGAAAAGTATCCGAGAAGACCCCAAGAAGTATCTGGTGATTCGGATGAAGATCTTTTAAGCTGGCCGCTTCCGAGGCTCAGATCGGCTGCCCTGCTGCCCGGCTGCCTGCGGAACTTCATGCCATCTCCACCCGTATCCTCTTGCATCGGAGGTTATTGTGTTCCCCAAATACACCGCTCCAATGGCTGTCGCATGCCTGGTTGCAGCCTCCATTGCCCTTGCTATCGCCTCCCACAAACCCCAAGTCGTCGCGGCTGCCGCAATCGTGACACCTGTGTATACCAGCAGCGGAGAAATGCTGCCGCCCACCAACTACCGCGAGTGGATCTATCTCACCACTGGCATCGACATGAGCTATTTCCCAAAGCCAGCCGGGATGGAGGACCACTCCATGTTCGATAACGTCTTCGTCAATCCCCAGGCTTACCGGAGCTTTCTCGAAACGGGAACATGGCCAGACAAAACCGTGATCGTCCTGGAAGCGAGAGAGGCGCGAAGCAAAGGCTCGATCAACCAGCACGGCCATTTTCAAGCCGGAAGCGTGATGGACCTTGAAGTACACGTGAAGGACGAGGCGCGTTTCCCGGGCAAGTGGGCCTTTTTCTCCTTTGATTCAGCAGGCGGGAACGGGACATTGATTCCCCAGGGCGCTCCTTGCTACTCATGCCACACCGCACATGCTGCCGTGGACACGACCTTTGTCCAGTTCTATCCGACTCTGCTGCCAATTGCGCAGAAGAAGGGCACACTCGGCCAGGCCTATCTCAAAGACGAAGCCGCGTCCGCCGTCAACAAGTAGCGTACGGCCCTTTGCTGACTCGCCGGGTGCGCCAGGTCTCGACGTTGAGACCTGGGATTCACCTAACTCGCCGACTCGCTAATTCGTTCCCCGCGAAACATCTTCCAAAACTCCACGAACCCCTTCAGCCGCACCACCTGGAAGTAATCGTTAGCCACGCAGTAGAAGATAGCCGCTGCAACAGCAATCCAATGCAGCGCATCGGATCCCAGTTCATCGCTGAAGGGCAGCGGCGCGGCGGAGAGCACCAAAGCCAGCACAATCAGCGCCAGCTTCACGATTCCCATTACCAGGTTGATCTCCACCAGCTTGCCGGTGAACGGCCTTCCCAGGCGCAGGCAACGCTTCAGCGCCTCAGCCGGACTGCAATCCTCCAGCAGCATCAGAATCGGAGCCATCGACAGCGCCCAGCTAACCAGCGCCCACACCGTGAAGAAACCCAGAGTGAGAAAGATTGCCCAGCACGCGAAGCCCACCAGATCCGGCTCGCCTTGAGCGGCCATATGCGTTTCCGCGGCCCATTCAACCGACCGGAACCATCCCCAGAACACGGCCAGCATCGCCGCAAGAAACGCCGCCTGCAAAGCCATCATGACAACGGGCCTCACCCGCATCCTGGCATCCAATCGCTTAAGGAGAAAGCTGCGGCCCACGCCGGATGCCACCACCCAGCAAAGCCCTGCAATGGGCAGCAGCCAGCGCAGCACCCCAACACAAAGCGGTTGATACAGCCCCCACACGTGGCCAACCTGCACCGCTGCGACCCAGGGGTTTTGGCGATCGATCGCATTGAACCCTGAAGCCTCTAGGTCCAGCTTGCCCAGCACACCCTGCATCTGCACCCAGCAAACAACCAGAAACGGAATGCCGAAGATCCAGCGCCAGGCGACCTCGATCGCGGTGAGCAGAGGCCGGCCGGAAACCCATCCCATCTGACCTACCAACGACTGCGTTCCGCGCAGCGGAGCCGTCATCGAACCACCAGGTTCACAAGCTTGCCCGGCACCACAATCACCTTCACCACGGTCTTCCCCGCGATGCGCGACTGAACCTTCTCGTTACCCAGCGCCGCCGCCTCCATGGCCGCGGAGTCCGCATCGGCTGCCACGCGAATCACCGTAACCAGCTTGCCGTTGATCTGCACCGGAATCTCAAGTTCCTCCTCTTTCGCCA
The DNA here is from genome assembly GCA_964458965.1 of uncultured Occallatibacter sp. Taxonomy (GTDB): domain Bacteria; phylum Acidobacteriota; class Terriglobia; order Terriglobales; family Acidobacteriaceae; genus Telmatobacter. Next base: position 4,447 of record CAYWMR010000192.1, read on the forward strand.
GCACCGCGTTGCTCACTGGCCATGTCTGGCGAAGTACAGCTCCCTCTTCGCCAAGTTGCTCCCACAACTCCGCCGCAAGGTAGGGCGCAAACGGCGCCAGCAGCAGAATGAGCGAACGCAGAAGTTCGTAAACAACCGGCGCCGCAACTTCCCCCGCCGCCAGTTGCGCGTCTGCAGCCTGCAACTCGTTTACCAGCTCCATAATGGCCGCAACGCAGGTATTGAAATGCCAGCGCCCCTCAAAGTCCTGCGTGATCTTGGCGATGGTCTGGTGCAGCTTGCGCAGCAGCCTCAGCTCCAGTCCTTCCGGCGCGTCCGCTTGCTGTCCGCGACCTGCTCGGGCCACCAGCGCATACTTGTTTACCAGCCGCCAGGCGCGGCTCAGGAAGCGGCTCACCCCGGCCACTCCATCCTCCTGCCAGTCAAGGTCGCGATCAGGCGGCGCGGCGAAAAGCGAATACATGCGTGCCGCGTCGGCGCCGAAACGAGCCACCATGTCGTCCGGCGAAACCACGTTGCCCCTGTTCTTTGACATCTTGTGGCCGTCTTTGATGACCATGCCCTGCGAGAACTGGTGCCTCACCGGCTCGTCGTCCGTCACCAGCCCCAGGTCGCGCATCATCTTTGTCCAGAAGCGCGAGTAGATCAGGTGCAGAATCGCGTGCTCCACCCCGCCAATGTACTGGTCGATGGGAAACCAGTATTGCGCAATCGCCGGATCGAACGGCGCGTTCGAGTTTTTCGCGTCGGTGTAGCGATAAAAGTACCAGCTCGAATCCACAAACGTGTCCATCGTGTCGGTCTCGCGCCTGGCCGCGCCACCGCATTTCGGGCACGTCACGTTCACAAACTCCGACACCCGTCCCAGCGGCGATCCGCCCTGCTGCGTAATCTCAATCTGCTCCGGCAGCAGCACTGGCAACTGCTCGTCCGGGACCTGCACCAGCCCATCCCGCTCGCAATGAATCATCGGTATCGGCGTGCCCCAGTAGCGCTGCCGGCTTACGCCCCAGTCCTTCAGCCGGAAGATCACCTTCGGCTCGCCAAACCCGCCGCTTTCAGCCACCCGCTGCAGTTCCTTCTGGGCCTGCGTGCAGCTCAGCCCGTCGAATGCACCGGAGTTCACCAGGATCCCCTCTTCTGAAACAAAGGGAAGCACTACGGCGAGCGTCGTCGGCTCCGGGTGAATCACCTGCACAATCGGCAGTCCATACTTGACGGCAAATTCAAAGTCGCGCTCATCGTGCGCGGGCACGCTCATGATCGCGCCCGTGCCGTAGTCGGCCAGAATGTAGTTGGCCACCCAGATAGGCACGCGCTCGCCATTGTAGGGGTTGATCGCAAAGCGCCCCGTGGCCACACCGTGCTTCTCAATCGCGCCCAGGTCGCCCGCCTCGCGAGCCGCCTTTTGCTGCTCAATCAGCTCGTCCACCTGCCTCTTCAGCTCGGGGTCTGCCGCGGTAAACTGGGCCACCAGCGCATGCTGCGGCGCAAGCTGCACACTGGTAGCGCCGAAGATCGTATCAACACGCGTAGTAAACACGCGTATGCGTGTCTTTTCTGACAACTGACCACTTACAACTGACAACTCGTCGGCTTTTTCTTCCAGGAAGAAATCAACATCCGTCCCTTCGCTCCGCCCAATCCAGTTCCGCTGCATGGTGCGAACTTTTTCCGGCCATCCATCCAGCTTGTCCAGGCCGTCCAGCAACTCCTGTGCATAAGCGGTGATGCGGAAGAACCACTGCACCAGGTCGCGCAGCTCAACCTTCGTTTCCTCATGCCGCCAGCAGCAGCCATCCACCACCTGCTCGTTGGCCAGCACCGTGGCGCATTCAGGACACCAGTTCACTTTGCTCTTTTTGCGATAGGCCAGGCCCCGCTCGTACATGCGCAGAAAGAACCACTGGTTCCAGCGATAGTAGTCGGGCAGGCATGTGGTCACTTCCGTAGCCCAGTCAAAGGCCATGCCCAGGCGCTCAAACTGCCGCTTCATGGCCGCGATATTGCTGAGGGTCCACTCGCGCGGCGGGGTATTGTTCTTCAGCGCAGCGTTCTCCGCCGGCAGCCCGAACGCATCCCAGCCCATGGGATGCAGCACGTTGTAGCCCCGCATCCACATGTGCCGAGCCAGCGCATCGCCAATGGAGTAGTTGCGTACATGCCCCATGTGCAACTGCCCGCTCGGATAAGGCAGCATCTCCAGCACGTAATACTTGGGTTTGCCGCAGTCTGCCGGTTCGGCCGCATACATCGCGGGGTCCGCAGCCCATCGCGCCTGCCATTTAGGCTCAATCGCAGCCGGGTCGTATCGCAGTTCCTTGTCTTCCGCCATAACCTCTTAAGTGTAAATGGGAAGACGCGCCAGTTTCAGGGCAGCAGTGGGCGAAGCCATTCTGGAATTGGCGGAAATATTCGCAATTGACCTTCGCGAACTTCAGCTACCAACCGATACGGCTCACGCAAGTCGCTGTTTTCGTAGACTGCGACGTTGGAGAGGGTCACGAGCGCGCGTCGAAGATTCTCGATCGCGCGAGCATAACGTGCCTGTAATTTGGGTGTTGGAACGTCGTGGCCACCCTTCACGACGCGCATAGCTACGCGCTCTCGAGAAGTTTCTGTTCCGTCTATGCCTATAAAGAAGAGAACAACCGTATATCCTGCCTTCTGAGCTTCCTGGAGGAACGCCAATTTGTCTCCCACAGGATCGGAGAATACGGTTTCAAAGATGAAGCTCTCCCTGACCGAAACCAGATCCCTCCGAACGGCGTCGGCCATGTCCGAGGCACGGTAGGGATCGATCTTCAACTGTAGCGCGAGTTGATCGGCATTCACGAATCGAAGGCCGGATGGAGCAAGGTGGGCACGGTAGAAGGTGCTCTTTCCCGCACCATTAGGACCTGCAAGAGCGACTATGACCGGCCTGCGGTCAAGCAGCGTGATCACCCGTTCTCCGCTTTCTTAGATCGGACCTTGCCACCAGATATTTGCGGAGATTCTTTGCCCGCTGAGGCAAAAGTCGGTTCGATAAGCACGGTTCCCTCGCTTCCAAGTGGGGAGTCGAGTTTTTTTCCGCCCCACTTCAGATACCGAACTGCGTATGTGCGCCTGCGCTTCGAGAATGGACTCCCATGAGCAGTAAAGACAACTTCACAGTCTTCGAAGCTACCTGCTTTCCCCTCAGAGAACCCAACTCGATAAGTCGGCGTCTCAAGTCCTAAGCTATCTGGAATTTCAGACGGCTCATTCTCAGCCAAATCTACATATTCAGCATCAATCACACCGTAGTCGGCATCAGTTCGACCAATCTCCCGTGGTTCCACCACAAACTCCCGATCAACGAAGCGGCCCACTGATCGGGACCCGTCTGCGTCGATTCGGATCAGGACACCCTTACGAGTGGGATGGGCTTCGAAATGCGGGAAGGGCTCGCTTTCGAGATAGGCCTTAAGACGCGCATCGCCTTCAGGGGTGCCGACAGTAGCAATTAGTTCGGAAAGTGGCTTTGACCCGCTCCTTTGGAGAGCGTCCACTCGGGTTCGGCCATCGATCAACGCGTCAATTAGCTTGCCGAGGCTCGCCCAATACTCGACCTGGCCAGCAATGGATCGTTTTTCAAGCTCGCCTGCTAAGCGGGCATCAAGGACAAGAGAGTCGGAAAGCTTAACAGGCTGCGGCATGCAACGATGGTAGCAAAATGCTACCGCATGTTCAAGGTAGCCGACTGCGCTTTTCCACCAAGCTCCTCAGCACCCGAACGTTCCGCTCCTCATCCCCAGGCTCATCCACCGGCGTCTCCGCAATAAACCCGCAATGCGCCCACCGCACATCGTTCAGCAGCCGCCGGAACGGCTCAACCCCCATGGTTCCCTGTCCAATATGCTCATGCCGGTCGAGCTTCGATCCGCGCTCGGCCTTGGCGTCGTTGCAGTGCCACACGCGCACCGCTTCAAACCCAACCGTGTACGCGACCTTTTCCAGGGTCTCCGCGTAGCCTTCGGCGCTGACCAGGTCGTAGCCGGCTACGTGGGTATGGCAAGTGTCAAGGCAGACACCCACGGGCGCTGTGGGTTTGAGCCGTTCCACCAGCTCCGCCACCTGCTCAAAGCTGCCGCCGAGTGAAAACTCCGCGCCGGCTGTATTCTCAATCAGAATGTGAAACCCAGTACCGTGCCATGGCAGCCCTTCGATGGCGCGAGCGATCGAATCCGCCGCCAGCTTCAACCCCTCATCGCGCGTGAGCCCCTTCCACGACCCTGGATGCAGCACCAGGTACTCTGCGCCAAGAATCAGCGCCCGCTCAATCTCCCCGCGAAACGCCTCGATACTCTTCT
>CAYWMR010000193.1:0-8770 GCA_964458965.1 uncultured Occallatibacter sp.
ACTATATGCTGAGTTACTCGCCTTATGACAATGTGGCGGCGAAAGCTTATCCCGCCATTCTGGTGCAGACATCGTTCGACGATTCGCAGGTGATGTATTGGGAGCCTTCGAAGTATGTTGCCAAACTGAGGGCGCTGAAGACCGACCGGAATCCATTGGTCTTCTTTATAAACATGCACGGCGGTCATGGCGGGTCCAGCGGACGGTATGATCGAGTCCGCGAGCAGGACCGGCGCTATGCTTTTATGCTGACCCAGCTTGGCATCACGGATTGATTCTGCTCCGTCCGAAAACCCTGTAGCTGATGCCAACGCTTGCGCCGTAGGGATATAGCTCCTGGTTATTGATCCACAAGGGCCACTGCTGAACTTCGAAATCGCCTCTGGCGCTGATTCTGTGGGTCAGCTTTACGTCCACTCCGCCCCCGTAGGCCAGGGCGGTAAACCGGCCCGTGGCATTGTTGAATTCGAAGTTCATCAACCCGTAGCCAACCAGTGCCTTGATATATGGCGTGAACCGCCCGAAACGGTGAATGGGCAGGCGCGGACCGATGAGGTAGTTGGTCTCGTTGATGTCGACGAATTGGTTGAAACGGAGCCAGCGGCCCTCGGCCTCCACCTGAAACCAACGAGTGAAATTCACATCCACAAAGGCGGCTGCGCCGTAAAGCCGATTTGGGCTTTCGCCGGATACGAAGCCGCCCGCATAGTCGGGCTGAAACGCCGAGGCCATGCCGCCGGCCGTGATGGAAAACTGTCCGCTGGTAGCTGAGGGAACGGTCTGCGCGTGTACGGAAGAGGAACTGGCTGCAAGCAGGATGAAGACGAGAAAGAGGATCCACCGGCTTCTGCCGTCAAAGGGCAGGCTCATCGAAGACTGCTTCGAGAAATTCGGTTTAGCCAGAATTGAGCTTGCGGCTTTGGGGATGAAGGCAATCGGTCTTTGATACTTCGGGACAAGAGAAATAGGCACCAGGTACGTCCAATTCGGTTGAATCCATGCAAGCGCGGTGTTTTCAGGTCAAGTCTCTCCAGCTTGCAGTCCCATTGCCGGGATGAGCGCGAGCCATCCAGGCAATGGGTTTTTTTTGAGAAGGCCGCCTACTGCTGGGTTGGTGTGGGCGGCGTCGGTTGAGGCGTCGCCTCGCCGGTGGCGGGCTGGGTGGCCTGCGGCGGTGTTTGTGGAGCAGCGTCGGGCTGGGCAGTTGGCTGAGCGGGCGCGGCGGGTGGTGCGGGATCACCGCCGGCAGGCGCCGCTTGCGGGGCAACCGTTATCGGAACTTCCAACTTGGCCGCGTCGTAGCGCTGCAGCTTGTAGAAGATCGGCGTAACCTCGAACGGCATCTTGTCGCGCGCGTTCATGTAGGCATAGATCTTTGCGTTAAGCTCGTGCACCTTGTCGTCCCAGGGATCGGTTTTGAGCCAGAATCCGAGGGGATTCGCCGGCCGCTGGGCAAGGTCGTCCCAGTTGAGCTTGGGCGACATCTTCGCCAGATCGGCCATCCACGGCGTTCCGTCGGGCTTGAGCAGCGAATCGCCGAGTTTGGGTGTGTTCAGCGCCTTCAGCACCTTTGACCGGTCGACAAGCTGCGCATAGAAAAGGCCGGCGTTGGGCAACTTGTCCTTGTAGATGGAGTTCTCCATATACTCCATGGCCCGCTTGGCGGCCTCGGCGTTGTCGTGGTCGGAGTGGTACATGTCGATGCGCTGGAATGTCGATTCGTCGGGAAAAAGCAGACGGTCGTTGAACGCGTAACGGGTGTCGATGTGGTGTCCCATGGCAATGTGCGCGAGTTCCATCGCGACAACCGAAGCCATCGCTTCTTCGCTGGGCAGGCTGTCGATAAGCCCCTTGCTGATGAGGATGGTGTTTCCGACCGTGGTTGCCTCGACCGTAGTGGAGAGCAGGATGCGGGTATGAATCTGGTCAGTGAAGGCCAGGTTGTTGGGCACCTGGAGGTTGATGACCAGCTGGTCGAGGGTCTTATTCTCGAAACCGCCCTGATTCAAGGGCGCCACCAGGCCGGCTTCCACCAGGCGGTCGATGACATTGTTTTCAGCCTGAGTGACCCATGCGCGCGTGGCCTGCAGCGGGCCCACGTCCTGGGAGTCATCGGTCTTGTCGACGGCGTCGTCCACCTTCACGCTGACGTTTTCACTATCGCGGGTGGGCAGCTTCAGGGAGTAGCCCCAGAAGTGCGTTTGGGCCTTGAGACCGACCGTCTTCTCGCCTTCGATGCGGTTTGTCTCCTCCACGTAGACGGCCACGGGCAGCCAGATTCCAGGCTGCACGTTCATGCGCCAACTGTCGAAGTGGAAGAAGTATTTTGAAGAATCCTCACTGGTCGGTGCGGTGTAGGTACCGTTGAAGCGGACGACGTTGCCGTCCTGATCCTCGATCCAGATGCGGCCGTAGAAGCGACCCATGCCGTTGACCTTGGGATGCACGTCGAAGACCCAGGTGCGCACCGAACCGAGAAACTCGCGGCGCACATAGCTGAAGATGTAGTGCTGGGAGTCGAAACCATAGGGGTCAAGGAACATCATCTGCATGAAGCCGGTGGGATTGTATGTGAAGCGCTCAAGCCCCAACGCCTTGCTGAGCCCGGTGATGGCGGAAAAAGAGCCCTTGAAAAAGCCGTGCTTTGCGCCGGCCCTGGGCTGGTAGGTCTTGTCGAAGAAGCCTCTGCCGAAGTCGACGCGGCTCAGGATGTATTGGTCTTCCACCGGCACCTGGTAAAGATGGACATCGGGCCGGGTGTTCTGGATGTAGGTTTCAACCAGCGGCGTGCGCTGCTGAATGTTTTTGATCAGCACCTTTTCCTGCGCGATGGCCCTTTCGACCAATGCAGCCTGTTCGGGGGTGAGTTGGTGCGCCTGTTCGTACTTCGGTCCTTTTTTTGCGTACGCGCAAGAGGCACCCAGAGTAATGATCAGGAAGGTGAGGGAGATCTTCCGAAACGTCATGTCAAGCTCCTAGGTGAGTTCTTCCAAGTCTTCCAGAGGCCGCCAGCGCCGTTTCGGCATCGCGCGGCTGAGTCCAGCATTTGTTCTGCGGTACAAGTTCGATGCTACGCCAATTGAAACGAAATGGTGATATTGGTAGTCAGGTCCACTGGCTGACCGTTTCGAGTGGCGGGACGGAACCGAATCTGTTCGGCCACTCGACGAGCTTCTTCATCCAGCCCATGGCCCAGCGCGTGGACCACGCCCTGGACCACAACACGACCGCTTGCGGTGAATGTAACCCGCAGAACCACGTCGCCCTGAACCTTCAACTGTCGAGCTTCACTAGTGTACTCAGCAGGGGGCTTTGAAAGCAGTTCAAGGTTGGTGATGTTGGCCGGCGCAACTGCCATCGGCAGGGCGGCCGGCTTCGCGACCTCGGGAATGGCGAGCGTTGCCACCTTTCCCTGGTTTCCGGTCGCTGCCGGGGCAGTGGTGCCCTGCACGCCCACTGAGGCCACCTTGCCCACCACGCCGGTGTTGGAGCCGGAACGGGTTCCATTGCCGATACCTGTGGAACCGACCACACCATGAGGCACCATTGCCGGACCCTGCATTCCGCCGTACGGATTGCCGGCGGACATTACGGTGGCCGGCCGGGTGGCATTGGGATTGGGCGCGACGCCTTGAAGATCGCCGAGATGCACCTGCTGCGTTGACGGGTGAGCCTGTGGCGTAAGCGCAGGCGCGGCTGCAAAGCTAAGGGCCTGCTTCGGCTGCGGCGCCTCAATCACTTTCGGCGCGACCGTCTTGATAACCGGCAGGTTCAGCTTGGCTTCCAACTGAATCGGCTTCACTTCCGGCTTGGGCTCCGGCTTCGGCAAATTGATCTTGGGCGCCTCAAGCTTCACTTCCGGCGGCTTTGGCGGTGGAGTGATCTTCGGCGGCGGTGGAACCTTCACCTTCACCGGCGGCGGAGGGTTTGTGGGAAGAATCAACTCCGTCTGCTCATATTTGTGTTCGACGATCATTTCCCTGGTGGTCATCCCGATAACAATTGCCAGAATCAGGACGACAGAATTGATGGCCATGCTCGTGAAAAAAGCTGCGGAACGGCCTTCGGGCTCGGGAAGCAAACCGAAACTGGCTCGTGAGGGGGAGTATCTTACCTGCATGTTGTTAGTCCTCGCTCTGATTCACCTATCGGACGAAAAACAGGTTTGTTCCAGCACGCAAGGCCAGGCACGGCGGCTCGCGGCGCATGACGCATATCGGAAGGAAGAATCTCCGTTGCAATTTGTACGCAGCCCGCGAAATCCATGGACCGGAGTGCACCTGCAATTGGGGCCTCCCAGCCATGCTCATTCTGATGCAGATTCGTTTTCTGCAGGCTGCCTGGCGCGAACCCGGCACCGAGGCGGTCTAACGCCCCGCGGCTGGCCCGCTGGTTGGTATGAGTTTTCCCAAAGGTATATCCGATGGGGAAACTGGGGAATTCGGTCGTCATGACAGTTGCGCCTGGCCTTAGCAACGCTGCGCAGCCAGGGTCAAACCCTGCCATGACCTGATCCGCGAAACACGGAAGTTGGGCCGCATAGTCCTCGGGCATTGGCGCTCTCCAATTCATGTCCAAGGCATTCGATCTGCAAGCAACCTGCAAACCTTCGCGTCGCGGAAGGAAGCCATAAGCCCGGTTTGCGGCGAGAGGGCGCGGGCAAACACCATGGCCTGCATCCGTCCAACGGCACGCAAAACTCAACACCGGGTGAGCCGTTTCGGAAACGGTCTAAAGCCGGGAAGGGCAAAGCCTCCCAACTCCACCCTATGCGATAGACTCATAGGTTACCGAAACTGTTCAAGAAAGGACAGTGTTTTTTTTATGAAGATATTAGTGACCGGGGGGGCGGGGTACATCGGTGGTACTGTAGCGGGGCTTCTTTCCCAAAGAGGACACCGGGCGGTTGCCTTCGACAATCTGAGCCACGGGAGGCGCGATCTGCTTCCAGCCGGGGTGGAATTCGTCGAGGGAGAACTGGCAAACAGGCCCGCTCTTGAAAACCTTTTCATTACTGCCAAAGAGCAAGGGGAGCCATTCGACGCTGTGCTGCACTTTGCTGCTCTGATCGAGGCCGGCGAGTCAATGAAGCAGCCCGAATTGTTCTTCCGCAACAACACTGCTTCAACGCTGAGCCTGCTTGAGGCGATGCTGGCCGAGGGGCCGCAGCGGCTGGTCTTCAGCTCAACGGCTGCCGTGTATGGAGAGCCGGAAGCTATTCCGATTCAAGAGGATGCGCGTCTCAAGCCGACTAATGCCTACGGAGAATCGAAACTGCTGGTGGAGCATATGCTGCGCTGGCTGAATCAGATTCACGGGTTCCGCTACGCCTCGCTGCGCTACTTCAATGTGGCTGGCGCTCCCGAGGATGCCCAGGGCGGCGTGACCCGCGGCGAGGCCCACGAACCGGAGTCGCACCTGATTCCGCTGGTGCTGGACGTGGCGCTGGGCAGGCGCAAAAACGTCAAGATTTTTGGCGAGGATTACCCCACGCCCGACGGGACCTGCATCCGCGATTACATCCACGTTTCCGACCTGGCCGATGCCCATCTTTTGGCGCTGGAGGCCCTTGATAAGACGCCGGAAGCGCCTGAGAACGGGGGCTACAACTTTGGTCCGCTCATCTACAACCTTGGTAATGGAAAGGGCTTCAGCGTGCTCGAAGTGATCGAATCGGCGCGCCGCGTGACCGGGCATCCGATTCCGGCCGAGATTCATCCGCGTCGCTCGGGCGACCCGGCGGTGCTGGTGGCCAGCTCGGAAAAGGCGATTCGAGAACTGGGTTGGAAGCCGAAGTACACCGAGTTGGATGAGATTGTTCGCACGGCTTGGGCCTGGCATCAGAAGCGGTATGCGTGAGGTTTCAGGAGGATTGTCGGGATGGATATTTCAGCGCTGTCGGCTAAACAATTACTGAAGCTGCACGCGGATATTGAGGGGCAACTTCGCAAACTGAATATCATAAGCAGTGCGAACAACCCCGCTGGAGATTTGGCAGAAACCCTCTTCTGTAAGGCATTCGATTGGGACCGGGCGGATAAATCGCAGGCGCATTACGACGCCAAAGGGAAGAAGGACGGATTGCTCTACCAGATTAAATGCCGTCGAATCGTCGGCGATGGCTCCAAAGGCTCCAGACAGTTGTCCGCGATCAGGGGCCTCGAACAAACACAACATTTCAATGTGCTCGCAGTAGTGTTGTTCAACGAGGACTACAGTGTTAACCGAGCGGCTTTCATTCCGCACACGGTATTGCTGAGTCTGGATAGAGAACGGAAACATATTTCATTTCAAAAACACACCAATAGTCATCGCTTCTTGCTCGTGGATGACGTCTGGAAGGTTCCAGGAGTACGCGACGTGACAGCAGAACTCATGAAAGCACAGGAGAGTATGTAACAAGAGCCATCGGCGAGAGAAATATTGTAGCTACATTTATAAATATATTTGTGGTATTCTGGATTCACTGGCAAGTAAGAGAGTTAGAGTGCATGGAATCCGGTGCACAAGTAAAGGTCCAAGGCATATGAATGAAGTTGCAGACAGCGTATTGGCGAATGCCAATTGGTTTGGAATTCGAGTGGGACCCGGCAAAGGCTCAGGCCAACCTGCGCAAGCACAAAGTCCCGTTTCTGATCTCTTGCGAGGCCTTCAAGGATGGCAACCGGCTTGAGTTTCCGGACTTCTCCAGCGAGTACGGCGAGGAACGGTGGATCGCACTGGGCCGGGTTGGACAGACGATCCTCTCGGTTGTCTTTACTGAGCGCGGAGAGCGTATCCGTTTGATTTCCGCACGAAGGGCGGACACTAATGAGCAACGAACCTACTGGACTGGTGGTGTACCGGCTTGACCCGGAAAATCCTCCTGCCTTGACTGCCGAGGAACAGCAGGCCTGGACGGAACTCCAGGAGATGGGCGATGAGGGGATCGACTACAGCGACATTCCGCCTCTGCCAACTACCGGCTGGCGGCGCGTCTCGGACTTGATTCCGGCAGAGAACAAGCAGCAGATCACGCTGCGTCTCGATGCCGACGTGATCCAGTTCTTTCGTTCCACTGGCCGACGCTATCAAAGCCGCATCAACGCGGCACTTCGGGATTATGTCGAGGCGCACAAAAAAGCCGCATCGCATTCCCGCTGACCTCAGATTCGTAAATTAACTTGACATTCACACCTCGCACCAAGCAACTTAGGTTGAATTCCATTTTCCATGCCGGCGCGGCCTGTGTATCCCCCTTCTGAGGGCGCGCCAGTTCTGTGAGGTCGAGCTTCTCATGTCATCCAATGCATCTTCCGGCCCCGGCGCGGGTGCCGCAGCCGTCACTGGCTTGCCGCGCATTATTCTTGGCTCCGCGCTCGGAACCATGATCGAGTGGTACGACTTTTACATCTTCGGCTCGCTCACTACGGTGTTGTCGGTGAAGTTCTATCCAACCGGCAACGATACCTTTGCCCTGATTGCCTATCTGGCCACGTTTGCGGTCGGATTCCTGGTCAGGCCGTTCGGGGCGCTGTTCTTTGGCCGGCTCGGCGACCTGGTGGGCCGCAGAATCGCGTTCATTATCACGCTCACCATTATGGGCTTTTCCACGGCCTCAATCGGCCTGTTGCCCACCTTTAAGACGGCTGGGTGGATATCGCCTATTCTGCTTATTTTGATTCGCGTGCTGCAAGGCCTCGCGCTGGGTGGCGAATACGGCGGCGCGGCCGTTTTTGTTGCCGAACACGTGCCAGATAACAAGCGCGGCTTTTACACCAGCTTTATCCAGATCACGGCCACTCTGGGACTGTTTGTGTCGCTGGGCGTAATCGTGGCCACGCAGCAGAGCATGAGCACGGCAACCTTCCAGGACTGGGGCTGGCGCCTGCCGTTCCTGCTATCGATCGTACTGGTCGCTGTTTCGCTGTATATCCGGCTCAAGATGAAAGAATCGCCCATCTACACGCAGATCAAGGCTGCCGGCATGAGCTCGACCAAGCCGCTGACGGACGCCTTTACGCAGTGGGTGAACCTGAAGCGGGTGCTGATTTCGCTGTTTGGCGCAACGGCAGGCCAGGGCGTGGTTTGGTATACAGGCCAGTTTTACGCACTGTTCTACCTGCAGACGGTACTGAAGCTGAACGCGAAAACCGCCAACATCGACGTGGCCATCGCTTTGCTGCTCTCCATGCCGTTCTTCACCGTCTTCGGTTCGCTCAGCGATCGCATCGGCCGCAAGAAGCTGATGATGTCGTCGCTGTTGCTGGCGGTGATTTTCTACATCCCCATTTACAAGGGGATGCAGCAGGCTGCAGGCAACAACGTAGTGAGCGTCAGCTCGGTGCAGGACAAGGTAACCAAGGCCTACAAGCTGACGCCGCAGACCATCGACGAGGCGACCGGCAAGCGGGTCCCGGCCAAGGAGGCCGTGAACGCCAATCAGCCATTGCTCATACTCTATGTCTGGCTGCAGGTAATTCTGGTGTGCATGGTCTACGGTCCCATTGCGGCTTACCTGGTGGAGGCCTTCCCGGCAAAGGTGCGCTACACCTCGGTCTCGCTGCCCTATCACATTGGCAACGGGGTCTTTGGCGGGCTGCTGCCGCTGATTGGGCTGGGGCTGTGCGCCACCACGGGGAACATCTACGCGGGCCTTTACTATCCCATGGGAATTGCGGCGCTGACATTCCTCGTGGGGATGATCTTCCTGAAAGAGACGCATGGGACGCTGATCTGGGATGAGACGGAGAAGACAGGCTGAGGCGCCGGAGCGGCCATTACCGCCTGC
>CAYWMR010000194.1:0-8745 GCA_964458965.1 uncultured Occallatibacter sp.
TTCGCTTTCTGCTCAAGTACATGAGCCGCCCGCTGCACTTCTTCGGCGGGTTCGGCGTCTTGGGGATGATGTCAGGCACCTGTCTTTCGGCAATCCTGCTTGGACTCAAGATCCTGAACCCGCACAAGAGCGTTATGGATCTGCATGGTCCCATGTTTGTGGTTGCAGCGGTGCTGATTGTAGCCGGCATCCAGATGGTGGCCATCGGGTTGCTGGGCGAACTGCAGGTCCGCCACTATCACGCCGTGCAGAACCGCGCGCCATATTCCATCGACCGCGTCGTACGCCTGTCTTCTCCCGAAGAGCAGAGCATGATGTCGGAAGAGCGCGAGAGCGAGTTCTAGCACCAGACCAAATGATTATGTAACTCAATCGACAACTGTGGGTCTACAACTGTGGGTGCCCCGGGTCCCTCGCACTTGGGGACCCGGGAGACTACTAACTCACTCGGCCGCGGCAGCAGCAACCGCCTCACCGTACGAAGGCTTTGTATCAGGGCACGACTTTAGTCGTGCCGCAAAAGCCGAGAAGTGAAGTCGGGCTTTAGCCCCTGCGCCCATTCCACCCCAACAACACCCGCCTCCGCCAAAACTGCTGCATTTTGCAGAACAGCTACTCATCTTCCGTCAATCCAACCCACATTAAAAACCCCATAGTAATGCAAGACAAATTCAATCGCACTAATCCTTCATTAGAATCCTCCGATAAACCACCTGATGCCGCGATTTCCTGCCCGGTTCGAAGCAAGGAGCTTCCATGCGTACATTAGGCGTACTTAACATTGGTTGGGCGATGCCACTCGCACGTCCGTTGCATTCTGCCGCGCTTCTTAGCGCCATAACACTCCTGCTCTGTCCCCCCGCCACCACTCATGGACAAAGCCAAAGCGCACTCGGCTTTCCACCGGAACAGCCCCGCATCGTCAGCCGCGTTGATAACTCCGAACTGACCACGGTCTGCGGCAGTACTCATCCAGCCGTCCGCAACGCCATTGACAATGGCCGCCTGCCTTCCACCGCGCCCATGAGCGATCTGATACTTGTGCTCAAGCGATCCAGTGCCCAGCAGGCGGCGCTCGAGTCCTTCAATACGCAGCAGTACGATGCGGACTCGCCCGAGTACCACCACTGGCTGACACCCTCGGAATTCGGCGCAGCCTTCGGTGTCGCAGCCAGTGATCTGCAAACAGTAATCGACTGGCTTCAGAATCAGGGTTTCACCATTGATGAAATTCCACCCTCGCAAACCAGCATCCGATTCAGCGGAAATGTGGGCCAGGTGGAGACCGCGTTCCACACCGAGATGCACTCCATCACTGTTGGCGGCATCACGCACATTGCCAACGTGACAGATATCGGCATTCCTCGTGCGCTCGCTCCCGTGGTCCTCGGCGTCAAAGCCTTGCACAACTTCTTTCCCAGGCCCATGCATCACACCGTGACCCCTCTCCACCGCAACTCTTCTGGCGAGTGGACGCCCCTCAGCGGGCCGGGGAAGCTTCCCAATGCCAATGAAGCAGGCTTCTCTCCGGCGCCTCAAGACCCTGCCGCACAGATGAACCCGCGCCCGGAATACTCCGCCTACGGCTACCAGTTGCTCGTACCCTACGACATGGCGACCATCTACAACTACAAATCGCTGTGGACCGCCTCAACGCCAATCACCGGCACGGGCCAGACCATCGCGCTGGCCGGAACCAGCAACATCGTTCTAAGCGATGTGGCCACCTTCCGCTCAGCCACGGGATTGCCCGCCAATGTTCCCAAGGTCATCGTTACCAACTCCGATCCTGGAACGACCAGCCTGCTCGACGACCGCTTTGAAAACACCCTCGATGTCGAGTGGTCGGGAGGAGCCGCCCCCGGCGCATCGATTGTGCTGGTCACATCCAGCCAGACCACCCCGTCCACCGACGCGTTGTACTTGAGCGAAAGCTACATCGTCAACAACAATGTCGCCAAAATCATGAGCGTAAGCTACGGCGAGTGCGAGTTGGGAATGGGTACCGCCGGCAATCAGGAGTACGCCAACCTCTGGCAGCAGGCCTACACCCAGGGCATCGCCGTGTTTGTCTCCAGCGGCGACTCTGCCGCGGCGGTTTGCGACGATGGCTACTACAACCCCAACACTGACTTTGCGGCCGAGTTTGGACTCAGCGTAAGCGGCATGACCAGCACGCCCTATAACGTTTCGGTCGGCGGCACCGACTTCAACTCCACCAGCGCCAACTGGGCCACCAACAACAGCGGCACGAATCTGTCCAACGCCGTCGGTTACATTCCCGAAGTTCCGTGGAACGACACCGTCACCAATCCGATTGTGATCGGCTCCATGAACAGCCAGCAAGGCGTCAACTACAACGCGGAGCAATGGGCCAATTGGCTGCTGAAAAATGACGGGATTTACAACGGCTACTACGACATGCTCATTCCGCCAGTGGGCGGCTCAGGCGGCGTAAGCAACTGCACCACATCGAACGGCAGCACTCCCGCCTCGTGCACCGGCGGCTATGCCAAACCCGGTTGGCAGACAGGCATTACAGGAATCGCCTCCTCCGACAAGCGAACTGTGCCCGATGTTTCCTTCTTCGCATCAAGCGGCTTCCTCGGAGTCGCCTATCTCATCTGCGATACGCAGCCACCCGGCTATCCCAGCCCAGTTCCGTGCACTTATCCCGCCAACGCACTGGACATGGCCGTGGGTGGAACCTCGGTGTCCAGTCCGGTGATGGCCGGAGTCATGGCGCTCATCAACCAGAAGGCTGGATCAAGCCAGGGCAATCCCAACTCCGCACTCTACGGCCTGGCAGCCAAGCAGGCCTACGGGAGTTGCAGCGCGGAATCGACCACCAATTCAAGCTCCTGCTACTTCAACGACATCGACACCGGCACAATTGCGACGCCCTGTTTCGGCGGCACAACCAATTGCACTCCGCAAACCGCTAGCGACGCGCTCGGTATCCTGCCCGGCTATGCCGCAACAACCGGCTACGACAAAGCAACCGGCCTTGGATCGCTCAACGTTGCCAATGTGGTGAACGGCTGGCCAGGAGCCGCGCAGGAGCCCTCGGGACCAGCTGTCAGCCTCTCGCCAACCAGCCTTGCTTTTTCTTCCACCGCCGTCAGCTCCTTGGCAGCCGTACAGACCGTCAAGCTCACCAATTCCGGAACCGCTTCCATGTCCTTCTCCGGCGTCAGCATCACGGGCGCCAACGCTTCTTCGTTCTCGCAAACCAACACCTGCGGCGCAACGTTGGCGGTCAACTCCTCCTGCACCGTTACCGTCACCTTCAAGCCTGCCGCGTCAGGCGCTCTTACGGCTGCGGTCAGCTTCGCCGACAATGCCGCCAACTCGCCGCAAACGGCCGCGCTCACCGGCACTGGCCTGGCTGCGAACACCCCGGTCGCAAGCCTGTCAGCTCCCAGCCTCACCTTTGCCTCCACAACGGTTGCAACATCGGCCGCAACCCAGGCCGTAACCCTCACCAATGCCGGAACAGGACCCATGACCATCTCCGGCGTCAGCCTCTCCGGCGCAAACGTCGCTTCCTTCTCCGATACCACAACCTGCGGCGCAACCCTGGCCGTCAATGCATCCTGCACAGTTACGGTTACGTTCAAGCCCACCCTCGACGGCGCGCTATCAGCTGAGATCGTCTTTGCCGATAACGCCGGCACTTCCGGGCAGACTGTAGCGTTGAGCGGCACGGGAGCGCCTTCGAGCACCGTCGCGGTCAGCCTATCGCCCACCACCCTCACCTTCCCGTCCACCGCCATCAATGCCACGTCGGCTTCGCAGTCCGTCACGCTCAAAAACACGGGAACTTCCACCCTCACTTTCACCAGCAGCCCAACTATTTCCGGAGCCAACGGCTCGGCTTTCAAGGGCTCCACATCGTGTGCCACATCGTTGGCGGCAGGCGCATCCTGCTCCGTCACGTTTACCTTCAATCCCACCGCGGCAGGAACCTTTACAGCCACTCTCAGCTTTTACGACAACGGCCCTGCTTCGCCACAGACGGTTTCCCTCAGCGGCACCGGCGCTGGGGTACCGGCAATCACCTTCTCCCCCAACACCCTTACGTTTGCCTCCACCAACGACGGCTCCTCGTCCGCTGCGCAAACCGTCACGCTCAAGAACACCGGAACAGGGCCATTTACGCTCACCAGCATAATTACCGGTGGCTCAAGCCCTTCTTCGTTCTCCCAGACCAACAGTTGCGGAAACCTCGCAGCGGGCGGATCCTGCACTGTCTCAGTCACATTCAAGCCCACCGCCGCAGGAACACTGAATGCCTCGCTGAGCTTCGCCGACAACGCAACAGCTTCTCCGCAAACCGTATCGCTCACCGGAACAGGCGTAGCCTCCGCGCCCTCCGTTACCCTCTCGGTCACATCGCTGAGCTTCCCGGTAACCGCCGTCAACGCGACCGCTGGTTACGCCTACAGCCCGGCCCAGGCCATCACGCTCACCAACTCAGGCACAGGCACCCTCACCCTCAGCTCCATCGCTCTGGGCGGGACAAACCCAACCTCGTTCACGCAAATGAACAACTGCCCCAGTTCCCTGGCAGCCGCTGCCACTTGCACGGTTCTCGCCCGATTCGCACCCACGGCTTTGGGCAGCCGGTCGGCCACGCTGCTCTTCACCGGCAATGCGAGCCCCGCCACGCAATCTGTCGCCCTGACCGGAACCGGCGGCAACGCACCGGCATTGACCCTTTCCACCACCTCGCTGAGTTTCGCAACGCAGGCCTCGGGAACCGCCGCGGCCGCGCAGGCAGTTACCGTTACCAACAGCAGCAGCACGACCCCCATCAATCTCACCTCGGTTGCGCTCAGCGGAACCGGCGCTGCATCCTTCGTTCAGGCAAGCAACTGCGGATCAACGCTGGCAGCCGGCTCCAGTTGCCTCGTCCTCGTTGGGTTCGCGCCCGCAACCGCAAGCGCCGCAACAGCAACCCTCACCGTCACAGCCAACAACCCCGCCGCTACCGCAACGGTAGCGCTCAGCGGAACCGGTCACTAAGAAACAACCCGCGGGCCCATCGCAAAATCGGTGGGCCTGCAAGGACTGATTCAAGGCGATATTCGTCCGCCGCGATCTTAGGCGGCATTGGGGACTGTACTAAACGCAGGTAGACTTGCGTTTAGTACCACTATATGCAATCATACTTTCCTATGGTAGCGCGGAGTTACTGGATAGATCGCATCGAGGAGGCTTGGAAAAAGCGGCCAGTCATTTGGCTCGCTGGCGTCCGGCGCGTGGGCAAAACCTACTTATGTCAAAGCCTTCCAGACATCGAGTACTTCGATTGTGAACTGCCACGTGTTCGCCGGATGATGGAAGATCCAGAAGGATTTCTGGATACACTAAGCGGTAAGCGAATAGTCCTCGATGAAATTCATCGGCTGGATAATCCCTCCGAGTTTCTGAAAATCGCCGCGGACCATTATCCCACCGTTAGAATCGTCGCCACCGGTTCCTCTACTCTAAGTGCGTCGATCAAGTTCAAAGACACCCTTGCAGGGCGCAAGCGCGATCTCTGGCTCACGCCTATGTGCCTGCGCGACCTCTCCGATGCAAAGCGGCCGAGCCTGAAACACAGGCTCTTGCGTGGCGGATTGCCGCCATTTTTTCTGGCGAACGATATCGACGAGAGGGATTTCCAGGAATGGATCGACGCCTATTGGGCCAAGGATATTCAGGAGTTATTCCGGCTCGAAAGGCGAGACTCTTTTCAAAAGTTTACCGAGCTCGTCCTCGCACAGAGCGGCGGCATCTTTGAGGCGACGCGGTTCACTGGCCCGTGCGAAGTGAGCCGCCCCACTATTGCAAACTACTTAAACGTTCTGGAAGCCACCTTCGTCGCCCATGTCGTTCGTCCTTTCAGCTTGCGCAAGCCTACGGAGATCATTTCCGCGCCAAAGGTTTACGGCTTCGACACAGGTTTCATCTGCTATTACCGCGGCTGGCTGGAACTCCGTCATGAAGATCTAGGAATACTGTGGGAACACTTCGTGCTCAATGAAATGATGGCGCGCTTGCAGAGTCGCGATGTGGGTTACTGGAGAGATAAGCGCGGCCACGAAATCGATTTTGTGTTGTCCGGGAGGCGCAAACACCCCATCGCCATAGAATGCAAATGGTCTGCCGATAAATTCGATCCTGTAAACCTTTCTGCCTTCCGCCGGCAACACCCCGATGGCGAGAATGTGGTCTTGGCCGAAGACGTGAATCGAGCATTTTCTCGGAACTACGGCGCGCTCTCCGTGCGATTCGAGCCGCTGGAAGAGTTCGTCAATGGCTTGTCCGCCTGACTGCCGTTCGATCCTGCGCATATTGATCAGGCCGCCATGGACCACTAGAGTGCAGAAGACGGGCGGCTTGGCCTAAGTACGCCAAACCAACCCCCTTCGTCCAGGTCAGAAACGCGGATTGGAACTCAGGGCCCCAGCTTGCGCTTAACCAGCCCGGCCAACCCCAACAACCCGCAGCCAAGCAACACAAAGCTGGACGGCTCCGGCGTAGCGGTCGGTCCCTCTTCGGTGCCCAGAATCTGGAAGCTATGTGACGCCGAACTCGGCCCGGCGATCCCACGGCTCCCGTACGGGACTAAATCGGAATATGCGGCCGACGGACCGTCGCTCTCGTCCCAATAGGCTCCGATCGAGTTGGGATCGTTAGAAGTGACCCCGTCCAGTTCGAGATAGTACGTGCCCCCGGCGTCGAGCGCCAGAGTGGAAATGGCGATAAATACCTGGTCAATGTCGGCATCATCCTGTGTTGCAAATGACGCGCTGGTGGGAACGTTGACAGAGGACAGGACATTCGACGTTCCCGACCCCAGCGTTGTTCCTGCAAATGGCTCCGTGGTAATGGCCCAAGTCACGCTCGTCGCCTGATACCCGCTGCCAACCCATAAGCCGAACATCGCGCCCGTAACCGTCGAGTCCTGCGGCAGCGCGAACGAATCCGTGATTGCGGTGAACCCTGCGACTACCCCGATCCCACCGGTCTCATACGAGGTACCGGAAACGGTGTTGTCGTATAGGACGTTGTCGGCGAAGGCAGGAACCGATGCAAGCGCACCCACCAAGCCAGGAATCAGAATGGAAAGAACTGCGGATCTCTTCAAGAGTCTCCTTTTCACATCCACAACGCCCATCCCACGGGCGCACTTATCGATTACGGCTTCTCAGGGCGAGATACCAACCGCGCGCCAGCGATCCCAGCAGGGCTGCAAAAAGCAAGTTGACGCCCGCCTGCAGAAGAGTGTTGTGAGCTGTCGCACGATACAGCGTTCCAGCAAACTCCCCGATGACAGTCGCGTTGAGCCCCGTCATCACGAGACAGACGGCGAGGCGGCGGTGGAAGTGGTTTGTGGATGCTGCCGCTTCCATCGATTGAGTAGAGGCGAGGGAGCCGGAACTGATAATGGAGTTCCTTCCTTTCGTGACAGGAAGTTTCAGTCGGCATTCATGGCGTACGCCCAGATCGGTTAGAGGCGCCTGAATGAATGATATAAACTACGCAATCCTATCGCCGCTTTATGTGATTTATGAACATGTCATTGTGACAAGGATTCAGCCGCATGGACACTGCATCCGGCGCGCAATACGGTATTTCGCTCACCGTCTGCCGGCTTTAAAAGGCTGGAGGACTTGCGCAAAGTCTTGCACTTAGTTGGTAATTCCTTACCATCTATTCCACCCGGGTACCCGCCCCCGGGGCTGAAATGCCCCAAACGCAAAACGGCCACCCCGAAGGGTGGCCGTCGCTTTTCTGTTCCCTGTTCCCTGATCCCTGACCCCTAATCCCTGTTCCCTGACCCCTGTTCCCTGGTTGCATTTCTTAAGCAAAATTGCTTAATATGAATAGGTGACAGCAAAGGACCTGAAGCGAAAGCTGGCCGCGCTGGGAGCCACATTCGAGTGGGGAAAAGGCTCCCATCTGCTAGTCACGCTGAACGACCGCAAATCCGTCATTCCGATGCACTCATCCAGGGACATCGGTATCGGGCTGCTTCGGGCCATCGAACGGGAACTTGGAATCAAGGTGAAGTAGGAGGGCAAGATGTTAAGCTATCCGGCCAGAATTCGACGCGACGGTGATACGTTTATGGTCAGCTTTCCCGATCTCCCCGGCGTCTTCTCTCAGGGCGACGACCGCGAAGACGCGGCGCGCCACGCCGTGGATGCTCTGGAATCCGGTCTCTACTTTCTGGTGAGAGACGGTGAAGCTCTTCCCGCTCCATCCACTGCCGGTCGCGGCATTGTTTCCATCGAGGTCACTTTCGGCTTCGAGTCCAAGCTCTTGCTGGTGAAGGAAATGGCTGCGCAGAAGGTTCGCCCCACCCAACTGGCGCGACGCCTCGGCATCACTCCGCAGGAAGTGAACCGCTTGATCGATCTGCGCCATCGCACCAAGATCGATGCCATCGCCGCCGCCATCCGTGCGCTCGGCAAGCGGCTGGAGTTATCCCTCGCGGCCTGACATAACCCGATGGATCCCATCGACGCAAAACGGCCACCCCGAAGGGTGGCCGTCGCTTTTCTGTTCCCTTATCCCTGCTTTACCGCTCGTTCTTCCGCCAGTTGATCAAATCACCAAGTGTCGTAGTCGAGCTGGAGACGGGAGCCTTGTGGGCCTCCTTCTTGTAGGTCTCCACCTGGGCGCGGCTGGCCTCGTGGCCCACTGCGCGCAGGCTCAAGCCTACCTTCTTCTCTTCCACGTTGATCTTGA
>CAYWMR010000195.1:0-8699 GCA_964458965.1 uncultured Occallatibacter sp.
TGTGCCGGAGATAATGATGCCGGTGTCTGTGCTGCCGCCGAGCGCGGTGTTGGCCGAGCTCGCTGCACTGGTTGAGTTGGCGCCGGCCGATGCTGCCGTGCCGAAGCTGGCGGTCACGCCAAGGCCGGAGCTGTTAATAGCGCTGATCAAGCCGCTTGCGGTGTTCGTATAGGCCGTGCCTGCGCCCACGCTGATGTTCGCGGTGGCCTGCACTGCTGTGCCGTTGGCGCCGGTGGTCATGTAGTTGACGGCCAAGGTGGTGGTGGCTGTCGATGCGCCCAAGCTATCGGTCGAAGCCGCATTGACGCCGTTGTTGGACAGGTTGACAAACACGCTGCCGCCGCTGGAGCCGGAGGTGTAAGCCATCACCCCGCCCGTGTCGCCCAGGTTGGACGAAGACAGCGTGCGGATGTTGAGGGCGTTGACTGAAGAGCCGGCTACGGAAGAGTCGCCGGTATAGATGTTGGTGGTCGATCCGAAGACGCCTTGACCGTTATATGTGGTCGTGGAACCGATGTTCGAGACTTCCGACAGGATGGACTGGTATTCCTGGTTAGCCGCGGTATCTTGCGAGCTATTTAGGGTACCGTTCGAGGCTTCGGTAGCCAGCGTCACGGCACGGTTGAGCAGGCTTGTCACTTGCGAGAGAGCGCCATCGGCGACTTGGAGAAGACCTACGCCTTCCGGGGCATTGGTTTGCGACTGGGCAAGAGCCACAGAGTTGGCCTGCAGACCGTTGACCAATGAAAGGCCAGCGGCATCATCCGCGCCGGAGTTGATCTTCGAACCCGAAGACAACTGTTGCAGCACGGTGTTCAGGCTGTTGGTGGTGTTATTCAGGTTGTTTTCCGCATACATAGCGGAGATGTTATTTAAGACTCCCAGGGACATGGGATGCTCCTTGTTGGACGCGTTGAATTACGGACTTTCACTTTGAGCGCGCCCATATTTTGTGTTTCTCTGGGCTGCTGTTCTCGGTTTGGTTACCGTCGCATCTGGACCCTTTTTCGGCGCTGCGTTGGTGGACTTTACCACCCCGCGCAATGTGTCCCATGTCCGTACACTTACAGCACTTCGGTTCTAATTCTTTAACCTTTCGCGCCCCCCGCCGATAACATCAGCCAAGGAGTTACACGGCCATGATCGATCTTACCCGGCTCAACGGAATGCCAATGGTTCTGAACAGCGACTTGATCAAGACCGCCGAAGCCTCGCCGGACACAATGCTCACGCTCATCAATGGAGAAAAGCTGATTGTGCGCGAGACTTGCGACGAGGTGACGGAGCGCGTGCTTGCCTATCGCGCCCGGCTATTGGCAGGAGTGGCGCGGCGCATGTCCTCATTGGGCGACGTGCAGCGCGTTGTTTCAATCAGCAGTCTCGACGTCGCAGGCAGCGCGGCGCAGGCTTCACCGCAGCACTCGATCTCGACCGATCTCCGATGAACCCCGGCTTCCCCATCGACAGGTTTCAGTCGATGGTTCGACGACCGTTGATCAAGGGGATGTTCTGAAAGGGCACGACTTTAGTCGTGCCACAGATGCAACAAAAAGAACGCGGGCTTTAGCCCCTGAGGGAACGGGTCGCTGAAAATGAGACTTAATCGGGGGTTCCGTATGTTCCGCACACCGCTTCTCGAGGAACTTTGCATGAAGAAGGTCACTAATGGATAAGGGAAGCATCGGCGGAGTTCTTCTGGCGCTCCTCGGCATTGTTGCCGGGCTGCTCATGGAGGGCGGAAATCTGGGCCAGATCCTACAGCCGACCGCGGCCCTCATCGTCTTCGGCGGGACACTCGGCGCTATCCTTCTACAGTTTCCGCTTCCCACTGTCGTCAGCTCGTTCAAGAGCCTGGCGCACGTCTTTGGCGCGCCCCGCAAAGAGAACGACGAAATCCTCACCATGCTGCTTGCCTTCGCCAACAAGGCTCGCCGCCAGGGCGTCGTCTCGCTCGACGTAGACCTCAGGACAATCCAGGACCCATTTCTGAAGCGCTCTCTCATGCTCGCCGTCGACGGCACCGAACCCGCCGAGCTGCGCAAGATCATGAGGGTCAGCCTCGACTCCGCGATGGAATCCGAAGACCAGCTCCCCATGGTCTTCGAGTCCGCCGGAGGCTTCTCGCCCACCATCGGAATTCTCGGCGCGGTGCTCGGGCTCATTCAGGTCATGCAGCACCTCGACAATATGCAAGAGGTGGGCCGCGGCATTGCTGTAGCCTTTGTGGCAACCATCTATGGCGTGGGCCTCGCCAACCTTTTCTTTCTTCCCTTCGCCGGCAAAATGCGCATCCGCATACGAGACGCCCAGCTACGCCGCGAAATGATGCTTGAAGGCGTAGTCTCCATTCTGGAGGGCATGAATCCGCGCATGCTCGAAGTCAAGCTGGCCGGATTTCTCCATGACACCAGCTCGCAAAAAAAGGAACGCGCAGCATGAGCCGGCGTCCTGACCGGCGGCGTCCCAATCACGAGCGCTGGCTCGTCTCATATGCCGATTTCATCACCTTGCTCTTCGCCTTTTTCGTCGTTCTCTACTCCGCGTCGAAAGCCGATCAGAAAAAGCAGATGCAAGTGTCGAATTCCATCAACGCAGCCTTTCGCACACTCGGCATTTTCGGTGGAGCGGTGCCTCTGAAAGGCAGCGCCAGCGGCGGCAGCGGTGTCGATGAGCCGGCATTGCCCGTCAACATCGTCATGGGAGAGGACGTGCTCGCGCCGGCAAGAGTCCACGATGACCTGGGCAAGATCCAGCGAGAAATGGAGCAGTTGCTCTCTAAGCAGGTCGCCCAGCACACCGTCTCCATCCAAATGGGCCGGGACGGCCTTGTCATCAGCTTGCGCGAAGCAGGCTTCTTCGACTCCGGTTCCGCAATCCCCAAGCCTGAAACCATCGCCACGCTGCGTCAGATTGCCTCCGCGCTGGGCGCCACAGCCTACAGCCTCCGCATCGAAGGCCACACCGATAACATACCGATCCACACCGCCGCGTTCGATTCCAACTGGGAGCTTTCCGCGGCCCGCGCCACCCACATCGCCCGCCTCTTTCTCGACCTAAAGGCCATGCCCCCGGAGCGTATTTCCGCCGCCGGTTACGCCGAGTTTCATCCCGTCGCCGGCAACGGCACACCGGAAGGCCGCGCCCAGAATCGCCGCGTCGATCTGATCGTCCTGCCTCGCACTAAAATAGACTTCTCCGCGCCTGCCGCAGCCGCGCCAACCGGGCAGTGGCGCAAAATCACCGACGGCAATTGAACCAGCTGTCATTCGGACTCAAGTCCTCTCTGTTCGGTCCAACGAGAATAGCCTTCCGCTTCCAATCAAACCAGTCCCGGGTTGCGCCCCTGGCGCAAATCCCAGAGAGCGGCGACCAGCGCATCCAAATCTTCGCAGGTGTTGTAGAGAGCCAGGGTTGCACGGAGCGTGCTCTCCACACCGAAGCGGCGCAAGATCGGCTGCGCGCAGTGATGACCGCCGCGCACAGCAATGCCCTTGCGGTTCAGATAGTCGCCAATCTCTTCGGTTCGGAAGCCATCCATGACGAACGAAAGCACGCCGGCTTTCTCCTTCGCAGTGCCGATGATGTGCAGCCCTGGAATGCGTTCGAGTGCCGCCGTTGCGCAGGTGAGCAGCATATGCTCGTGGCGCGAGACATTGGCGATGCCGACGCGATCGAGATAATCGATTGCCGCGCCCATGCCAACCGCGTCGGCGATGTTTCCAGTTCCGGCTTCGAATCGCTGCGGAGGCGGCTGGTAAAGCGTCTTCTCAAAGGTGACGTCCTGAATCATGTTGCCGCCGCCTTGCCATGGCGGCATATTGTCCAGAACGTCGGACTTGCCATAGAGCACGCCGATGCCGGTCGGCGCGAACACCTTGTGACCGGAGAAGACATAGAAGTCGCAGTCGATGGCCTGCACATCGACGCGCATGTGCGACACTGCCTGCGCGCCGTCCACGAGCACGCGCGCCCCGTGACGATGAGCGGCCTCAACCATCTGCTTGACCGGCACAATCGTGCCCAGGGCATTCGAAACGTGGGCGATGGAGACGAGGCGAGTCTTTGGTCCGAGCAGCTTCTCGTACTCGTCGAGCAGCACTTGTCCGGAATCGTCCACAGGCGCAACGCGAAGCAGAGCGCCCTTTTCCGCGCATAGCATCTGCCAAGGTACGATGTTGGCGTGATGCTCAAGCCAAGTGATCACGATCTCGTCGTCCTTCTGGATGTTGCGGCGTCCCCAGCTTTGCGCAACGAGATTGATGGCTTCGGTGGCGCCGCGGACAAAGACGATTTCGCGCGTGGCTCCGCCGTTGAGAAAGCGGCGCGTCTTCTCGCGCGCGGACTCGTACGCATCGGTAGCGCGCGCGGCCAACTCATGCGCGGCGCGATGCACATTCGAGTTTTCGTGTTCGTAAAAGAAGCTAATGCGGTCAATGACCGACTGCGGCTTCTGTGTCGTGGCTCCGTTATCAAGCCAGATCAGCGGATGCCCGTTGACCACTTCGCGCAGAATCGGAAAATCGCGTCGAATCGCCTCGACATCGAATGAATAGGAAGAGAGGCCGAGATCGGGCAGGATCGGGGACTGGTCCGCGCCTGGAGCCACCACCGGCACAGGATTTGCCGGATACAGCGGCCGAGGCTGGCTTTGAGAATCGTGTGAAGCCGGAGCGCGATAATCCGGCGCATGAGCCACGGTCCCCGAGAGCTGCGGCGCGTTTAGGTCGAGCGGCGATGCAAAAGGACTGCCGGCGCCAGTGGAATCCGCATTGGGAGCGGCAGTCGGCTGCGCTGTACCGGCCGGCACGGGACCTGGAATTGTTGGCGGCGTTGAAAAAAGCGGCCGCGCATCTTCAAAAAAGGAAAATGCCGGGATCGCCGATGAATCGACAAAACCCAATGTGCCTGGGACCGCCGGCGCAGGCGGCTGAGGAGACTGAGCGAACTGGGACGGTTGAACCTGCGTAACCAAAGAAAATGGAATGGCCGCAAACCCCTCGTCGCTGGGAGCCGAGCTCCCAAATGCATGGGACGGCGTATTTGCGGGAGCCGATTCTGGGACCGGTTCCACAAAAAGCGGCCGCGCGTCCGCGAGAAATGCAAATGGCGCGCCGGCCGCCGGGTCAACTCCGCCGCCGGGCACAGCTACGCCAGTCGCCACTGGAGCATCAGGGCTGACTCTTGGCGTAGCGCCCCTGTCTGGCGTCTCGACGAACGCCCCAGGGTGTGCTTCGCTCAGTCCAGACAACAGGCCCGGAATTGGCGGAGCGGTCGGACTGGGCACAGCCGCATGGGGATTACCGGTGACGGCGGAGTTCGGCGGCAACACGGCTGCTGCTGCGCTGGCAACAGGCCGCTGGAGCGGTTGAGGCAACGCATTGAAGATTTCGTTGGCCATGCGCGACAGCTCCGCCGGGGCTGGAATGCCGGGCGGCACGCCTTCAACCGCGTGCAATCCCGCAGCCCAGTTGCCCGTCTCCGGAACCGCCGCTGGGACCCGCGAATGGTCACTTGTACTCATGGTATTGACCTACGTCTACGTCTTCCAGCAGGGCAATTGCATCCTCAGTAAGCACGGCTGCGGAGCAGTAGAGCGACACCAGATAAGAGGCCAGCGCTCTCTGATCGATTCCCATGAAGCGAACCGACAAGCCGGGACTCTGTTCGCCGGGAAGTCCTGGCTGAAAGAGACCGACCACGCCTTGCTTTTTCTCGCCGACGCGCACAAGCAAAATCTTCGACTTCTGGTCTTTGCTTCGTATCGCGATTTTGCCGGAGGGGATGAGTGGAACGCCGCGCCAGGTAAGAAATGGCGTACCGAACAAAGTTACTGTCGGCGGAGGCACGCCGCGACGAGTGCATTCCCGCCCAAAGGCCGCAATGGCGCGCGGATTTGCCAGGAAGAATGAAGGCTCTTTCCAGACTTTGGTCAGGAGCTCGTCCAGATCGTCCGGGGTCGGCGCGCCTTTGCGCGTCTTTATCTTCTGTGGAGCGGCCACATTATTGAGCAGACCGTAGTCCGCGTTGTTGAGCAATTCGCTTTCCTGCTTTTCCTTCACGCTTTCGATGAGCAGGCGCAATTGCTCGCGAGTCTGATCGTAGGGACTGCTGAGAAGATCGGAGACCCGAGTGTGAACGTTGAGCACGGCGCTGATACTGCTCAAGCGGTATTCGCGCGGCTTTTCCTGGTAATCGACGAACGTGGAGGCAAGCGTTGACTCATCTTCGTGACCGCACGTCGACTCGATGGCTTTGCTCTCGTCCACTTTATTGAGCCGGAATGTCCCGGCCTCGAGCGGCTTCCAGTCCAGCAGGCGAACCAGCCAGCGCGGTGTGATGGCCCCGAATTGCGGAGCAGTCTTGGTGACATTTGCAAGTTGTGACGCCGCTTTCTCATTCAATGAGGCGCGGACGACTTCATCAGGCACAGGATGCCTCCTTCTGGATTAATAGCATGGGAATTCTAGAAGCTGCGAATGGACTCTGCAAGTAGTCCGATTCTATATCGAGAATAGCGCTCCGAGGCGAAGACTCAGCCTGCGCTGCGCGAAAGGCCGAGTCTTAGATTTGCCGCAACGGGCTCCTCTCGCGACTGCTAGTACTTCCGAACCCCGTGATCAACGCGATCGGACCAGGCGTGAATGCCGCCAGTCAAGTTCCACACATGGGTGAAGCCAGCCTTATGTAGAAACTGCACTGCCTTGGCGCCCCGCGGCCCCATCTTGCAAACTGCGACGATCTTCTGGTTTGCATCGAGTTCCTTTACCCGACTGGGCAATTCGGCGAGCGGGATCAGGTGGCCGCCAATGTTGGAGGTTTCAAACTCAAACTCATCGCGCACGTCGAGCAAGAAGAGATTCTCGCCGGCATCGAGCCGCTTCTTCAGGTCTTCCGCTCTAATTTCAGGAACGCCCATTGTCTTCTCCATTAACAAACTGCCTGGCGGATGCCCACTTGCTGAATCCGCCTGTTTCCGGTCCAAATAGAAAACCCACCTGCCAGTTCGAATTCTGGCGGTGGGTCCCATTGAGGTGACGGCTTGTAACTTACTCTAGCCCTGCCATTTCCTCACGCCAGATGATTTGTGTACGCAACACATCATCGCGCAACAACATGCTCCGGCGTTCTTGGCGGCAAAATTAATCACGAAACAAGGATAGCATCCGCGACTCGCAACTGCAATCGATTATCTGGAAATCAGCGCCGTCGCCTCCCCGGTGACGCCAGAAATCGCGACGGACGGTACGAAGCTCGACTGGCGTAGAAAGTTGACCGCCCTGGCGCTACGCATTCCTTGCGGTCACAGGTGCGTTGCGTTAGCATTCAAGGCCGCGGGGAGTATAGAGCTTTCTGGGAAGAGTGACGCCATGCGCCGTTTGTGCTCAGAGATTCAATCATGCTTGCATTCAAAGCAAATCACCCAATGGAGGAAAGGTAGCGAGCAGGCTCAATACAAGCAGGACAAACGCAATCGTGTCGATGCGCTTCAAGGAGAGGTTGCGACCGCGCCAGCGCCATTCCAGAACTGCCCACACGACAAACCAGACGAGGATGGCGAACGTGGTGACGCCAGAAAGAGCTCCCGTCGGCTTGTAAATGGAAAGCAAGTTTTTCGCGGATGCCGATTGATCGGCAACGATTGTCAAAAGCGCGACGGCAAGCGAGCCGATGCCAGCCGAAAGGATGGCGGCCGCCGCGGAACCATTGGGAAAGGCAGGGACATTGTCCCGGGAAATCGCAGTCTGTGTGCTCACGGTCATTCTCCTTGAACCAGACGAATGGTTTGGCCGCCGTCGACGGGCGCATTCTTGTCGAGCATCGCTCCGAAGAAGCCGGCAACGCCGGCGGCAAAGAGTGAAGTCACGACGAATCCATAAAGCGCGGACCGCAACGCCGGGGAATGCTTGAGATCTCGAGCATATTTGATCGTGACGAAGGCGGCCATGGTGATTGCTATCGGCACAAGCCACGCAACATGCTCTTTCCACTCCATTCCGATCAAGTGCCACTGTCTTGTCGCGGGTTTCGACAGCAGAAATGAGCGCGGAAAGGCAGCGAGATTAGCGGCGCCGGCCGGGGCCACGGCCCGGTACCAGGGATATACGATATAGGTTCCTGAAAGAACGGTGAGCCATGCCAAGGCGGCCATGACGGACAGATAGATGCCGAGAATGCGATCGACCGCAGGTGGGGAATCCGCCCGCACATTAGGGGAGGAACCCAGATAGAGCAGGACAATAGCTCCGGAGCAAGCAAGCAGATAGAGCGCTCCGAAGCCCATGCCATGGACAAGAGTCCAGAGACTGCGCGCGGTGATTTCCATGGATCAAGACCTCAGTTGGAATGTGTGGGATGAGGTTATGCAAGGGGTATGCACTGTTTGTGTCGCTGTTGTCTGGCGGCGCTCGATGCCCTAAGCGCCGCCAAAGATCGTTAGAAGGTGATCTTCCCCGCAAACTGAATCTGGCGCTCAGTCCGTTGAAAGGTTATGTCAGATCCAGCCGATGAGATGGTTCCAATGGCGGCTGTACCAGCGGTTGCGGCCGGAAGATTGAACTGCGGCGTGTTGGCGAGGTTGAAGACCTCCGCGCGCAGTTGAAGAACCTTCGATTCGGTCAGGTGGGTATCCTTGAAGATTGAAAAGTCCACAGACTTTGTGCCCGGACCCTCGAGAATATTGCGGCCCGAGTTTCCCCACG
>CAYWMR010000196.1:0-8686 GCA_964458965.1 uncultured Occallatibacter sp.
AGTTGGTCAGCCGGTGTAGGTGTCACACAGTATGAGTTCCGGCTGGGCACCACCGTGCCTGGCTCAAGTGATGTGTACAACTCGGCTGATGCGGCCACAACCTCCCTCACCACCGGGCTGGTCAGCGGCATACCCACCTACGGCGTAACGCTCTATGCGCGGCTCTACTCGAAGATCAACGGAGCCTGGCAGTACATCGACTACACCTACACCGAGGCACCGTAGGGAGTGACTGAGCAGTCGTCCGTCGCATCGCAGTGAGCATAGGTCCAAATCCTGCGCTACAAGTCGGACAGTATCAGTTGCAGGCGATATCTCCAACACGCGCATCCATTCGGTTGGAACCTCTAACGCGCTCCCTGCGTTCCGGTGGGTTTGTCGGCAACCCGGACGTTGCGTTGTGCTAAACAGCTCCCTTGCCTCACAGCTTATAGGGTTGGCGCTGTGCTTCTTCCCTTCCCGCCACACCGGCGGCCTCGTTCAGACACCTTTGCCGCAGGTTGCCTTCCTCGCTTCATGCCCAATCGCCAACGCAGCCGGCGAATGAGCATTGTAGGCCAGACAAGCGGAACGGGCTGCCGTACGGTTAGGCAGGGAAAGAAGGAAAACACATGAGAGATGAGATTGTTGAAGTAACTCCAAGAAGGTATTCCGGCGCACTGTTGGCGGCGATCGCAGTGGCGCTGCTTCTGGGACTGGGCGGGATTATCTGGAGCTACACGCTGAGCAACAGGCTTGCTACTCAGCAGCAGGCTTTGACGGACGCCGCAGCGCAGAATACTAAGCTGGCTGCTGCGCTGCAGGATACCGACGCGCGTCTGAATGTGGCCACCGACCAGTTGAAGGCGTCGCTTGGCGTGACACAGAAGCAACTGGATGCGCGCTCGTCGGCGCTGCAGGTCCGCGAGGTTCGCGGGGAGCAGACGACAGCTCGGCTGGCAACCGCGCAGGAGCAGACGCAGGGGCAGGTAGCCGCAGTCTCCACAGCCGTGACCGACGTGCAGACGGATGTCGGCGGAGTGAAGACCGATGCGGCCAAGACGAAGAGCGACCTGGCCGACACCAACACTCAGTTGACGTCGATGAAGGGCGATCTGAACGGCCATAGCTCCCTGATTGCGCACAACAGCGACGAGCTCGAGATTCTGAAGCACAAAGGCGACCGGAACTACTACCAGTTCACGCTGCTGAGGGGCGTGAAGCAGCAAGTGGGGACGGTGAGCCTGGAACTGAAGAAAGCAGACTCGAAGAGAAGCAAGTACACCATCGCAGTCTATTCCGACGACAAACAGTACGAGAAGCGAGACAAGAGCCTGAACGAGCCACTTCAGTTCTACAGCGGCAAGGACCCCGCGCTGTTTGAGATCGTGGTCAACAACGTGAGCGCCAAGAACACGGTGACAGGGTATCTGTCAGCGCCGAAGGGTGCGCCACAGCCAGTAGCAGTGGTTGCCGCGCGATAGAACGCCTGGCGTGTTCGGGGCTGAGGAGTCCCAGGTCTCAGAATCGAGACCTGGGGCACCCGGCATGTCGTAACAGCCGCACATTCCCCATTACAATAGCCAGATGGCAAGCCCGCCAATTGTAGACCTTGTAGGCGTGGGCCTCAACGCTACAGACACGCTCATTCCGCTTGAGACGTACCCGGCGCGCGGCTCGAAGACCGAGTACCGCTCCGCCTCCGTGATGCCCGGCGGACAAGTGGCAACGACCGTAGTTGCCTGCCAGACATGGGGCCTGAGCACACGCTACGTCGGCAAGCTGGGCGACGACGACGCGGCACGGCTGCACCGCGATGCCTTTGCCCGCGCAGGCGTTGAGGCGCAGCTCGTCACCGTCGAAGGGGCCGCAAGCCCGCAATCCCTCATTTTGGTGGATGCCCGCGGCGAGCGGACCGTTCTTTGCCGCCGCGATGAACGTCTCATCCTGCTACCCGAGGACCTGAAGCGCGAGTGGATCGTGAATGCGTGCGCGCTGCACGTAGACGGCTACGACACGGCCGCCGCAACGCTGGCCGCCCAATGGGCGCGCGAAGCCGGCATCCCCGTCATCGCCGATCTGGACGAGCCCTATCCTGGCGTCGAAGCGCTTCTCGAAAACATCGATTACCTCATCGTCAGCCGCGATTTTCCTGGCCGCCTGATGGACGAAACCAATCTGGAACGAGCATTGTGCGCCATGCAGCGCCGCTATGGATGCCGGCTCGCTGCCGCTACTCTGGGAGAGGGCGGAGTGCTGGCATGGGATGGAAAGCAGTTTCAATCGAGCCCCGCCTGGCGGGTTCCCGTGGTCGACACCACAGGAGCAGGAGACATCTTCCATGCCGGGTTCATCTATGGGTTGCTGCAAGGGTGGGAGCTGGAACGACAACTCGATTTCGCGTGTGCGGCCGCGGCCATCAACTGCATGGCAGCCGGGGCGCGGGGCGGCATTCAGCCCGTCAAGGCCATGGAAGAATTCATGGCAACAGCGTCTCGCCGCCAGCCCGCATGGCAGCCCGCTTCCGATTGAATCAGGCTTCCGGTTGCCGCAGCCATTCGGCCATGAGAGCGGCGACCTTGCGCGGCTGCTCATAAGCGGCAAAGTGCCCGGCGTCCGGCAGGAGATGGAATTCGCATCCCCCCGGCGCGGCGTTGAAGGCCTCCATATCCACCGGAGTGACCGCAGTGTCTTCTCCCCCCGCGAGGGCCAGCAACGGGACTCCGATGGTGGCGACTGTGGGACCTGAGTCTGGACGCGCAGCCAGGCCAGCCTGCACCGCCACTGCTGCCTGAAGCGTTAGCGTCATGCGCGCGCGCAACTCGGCGACGATTGCAGGGCGGCGATCCCGCGCTGTGGGTCCAATCAGTGTTCTGGCCGCGCTGTCGAAGAATTCTTGCGTCCCCTGGGCCCGGACCTGCGCAATGTTCTCGGCGCGCTTTACCAGGTTGGCCTCGGCGTCGGGCTGCGGCTTGGAGCACACAAACACGAGGCCGGTGATTCGCTCCGGCGCCATTCGCCACAACTCCAGCAGCACATAGCCGCCAATGGAGCAGCCGGCAAACACTGCTTCGCGCACTTTAAGAGTGTCGAGAAGACGAAGCACGTCGGCCGCCAGTTGCGCGATGGTGAGGACCGGAGCGTCGGGAACGCGAGCAAACCCGCCCACAGGCAGGTTATCGCCCAACTGGGACCGGCCGTGTCCCCGCAGGTCGGGAACGATGGCGCGAACCCCGGCGAGATCTTCAATCATCGGACGCCAGTACTCGCCATCGAGCGGAGTGGGATGCAGGAAGACTACCGGCGTTCCTTTCCCCGTATCTCGAAAGCCCAGCGTGGCACCGTCCGACTGGTACGAACCGTTCATATAACTGGAGGATACGCTCCCGGATACCCCACCGTCTCGTCGGGAATGCCAATCCAGCCGGCCAGGTAGGCTACGCCGACCACACCGCCGGAGAAGAAGAACCCGAGCACGGTGAGAATGCGCACCACAGCGACATCCCACCCGTTCGACTGTGCCAGCGCCAGGCAAACACCGGCAATTTGGCGGCCCACGCGGGGACGGATCAGCGGCCTGCCCGGCATGGTGGGAGCGACGGGAATGACATTCCCGCAACTGGAGCAGAACCGCGCGCTCGGTGGCAACCCTGTGCCGCAACGATTGCAAAAGACTGCCATAATGCTCGCCTCCTTGAGAGATTATCCAATGTGAAGATACGGAGGCGAACTGCTGGCGGTTCCATTCGATGCGTGAGGGGCATGTCGAGAACGGGACGGTTGAGGTTTGTGGTATCCCGCCCATTCGCAAGAAGCAAGCGAATGGACGGGGTTCGGGGCGTTTGTGGCTCTTAGTGATGGAAGCCGGAGCCGTCGAGAGTGGGGTTGAAGCCGGGCTGCTGGGCAAACCAGTCCAGATGACGCCTCATGTCGCGCAGCAGCATGCTGGCCAGATCGTGGGTAAATCCATTGCGGACAACGGCGCGCTGGAGGATGATTTCCTGACGGTTGGCCGGCATCTTGTAGGTTGGCACCTGCCAGCCGCGATCGCGGAGGCGGTCAGACAGATCGTACAGGGACCAGTTCCACTTCGACGGCTCTTTCAACGTCCAGGCGACGACAGGAAGATCGCGCCCGGCGGAGAGGATCTGGAAGGGACCGAGTTCCTCGATTTTCCCGGCAAGCTCGATTGCAACCTCCTGGCAAGCCTCGTGCACGGCACGGTAGCCTGACCTGCCCAGCCGGATCAGGTTGTAATACTGCGCCACAATCTGGCTCGCGGGGCGGGAAAAGTTGATGGCCAGCGTGGGCATGGCCCCGCCCAGGTAGTCAACGTTGAAGATCAGGTCGGGGTCCAAATCTGCAAGCTCTCGCCACACCACCCAGCCTACGCCGGGATAGACGAGACCGTACTTGTGCCCGGAGGTGTTGATGGATTTGACACGCGGCAGGCGGAAGTCCCACAGCAGGTGCGGCTGCAGGAATGGCGCTACGAAGGCGCCACTGGCTCCATCCACATGAATCGGAATGTCGAGGCCGGTCTTTTCCTGCAACTGGTCGAGAGCCGTGCTGAGGCCCAGGACATCCTCATAGTGGCCGGTAAAGGTGCTTCCCAGGATGCTGACCACGCCGATGGTGTTCTCGTCGCAGGCCGCGGCCGCGCGCTCCGGGTTGGTGACAACGTCGTCCCCATCCAGGGCGACTTCGCGGGCTTCCACATCCCAGTAGCGGCAGAACTTGTGCCAGCAGACCTGGGTATTGGTGCCCATTACCAGATTCGGCTTGTCGGTGGGCTTGCCTAACCTTTTCATTTTCTGACGCCAGCGCCACTTCAAGGCCAGCCCACCCAGCATGCAGGCTTCGCTCGATCCGATGGTCGATGTGCCGATGGTGTTATCGGGATCGGGAGCGTTCCACAGTTCGGCCAGCATGTGCATGCAGCGCATCTCGAGCTCGGCCGTCTGCGGGTACTCATCCTTGTCGATCATGTTCTTGTCGAAGGTTTCCCCCATCAGGCGGCTGGCTTCCGGCTCCATCCAGGTGCTGCAAAAGGTGGCCAGGTTGAAGCGCGAACTGCCATCGAGGATCAGCTCATCGTGGATGAGGTGGTAGGCAGTGGAGGGCGACATGCCGTCCTGTGGGATGGAGTGGCGAGGGGTGGGGCCGAGCAGCGAGTTGCGCGCATACATGGGGCGCACAAGGTCCGTATTGTGCGTCTTGCGAGGTTGATGCGGGGCGATAGCGTCGGTGGTCATTGGGCCTCCAGAGAATGATTCATGGTAGCGGAGGCGGTTGGGATTTGAGTGTCAAATGTCGGCGAATCGTTCTGGGATCGCGATGGGGCTGGGATGGGTGTGGCGCTTCGCCGTGGGTGTGGTTAAATGCACATGCTGCGATGTAAAAACTGTCACTCCAGCGTTCGCAGATAAGTACAGGCAAACGCGTGACAAATCGTGGATTTTGTTGCATGTTAAGGCCGTCTTAGTGCTGTTTTGGTGCTGTATTGGTGCAAAAAACGCGCAAAAAAGGAACGTCTTCGAGGCGTGTTTCCGCAACAAATCCCGGATTCTTGCTAGCAATGCTATCGTCTTCCATTGCCGGGTTCAGGGGGTTGAGTGGGCGGGAATAGGGGCGAGAGCACTTCTTGTTCGTCGAGGCATTTATTCATTGCTTGACTTTGTATCGTTTATAAACGAGAGTGTGGCAATATGCGAAGGCCGCCGATATTGTGAGCCAAGGGACGAGGAATGAAAGCTAGAACCCACGACGAAGCCATGGCGGAGTTGTTCAAGGAAGACCCTGCCTATGCTGTTAAGCTGCTGAATGCCATTCTCGAGGACGGGGAACAGGGCGAACTTCTCATTGCCTTGCGCCAAATGGCTAAAGCCTTTGGCGGCGTGCAGGACGT
Source organism: uncultured Occallatibacter sp. (assembly GCA_964458965.1). GTDB lineage: Bacteria > Acidobacteriota > Terriglobia > Terriglobales > Acidobacteriaceae > Telmatobacter. The sequence continues at coordinate 5,888 of CAYWMR010000196.1, forward strand.
TGCGGAAAAGGCGAACCTGAATCCGACCCAGCTTTACCGCACGCTCTCTGCGGATGGAAACCCGGAGTTGCGCAGTCTCTCCGCCATTCTCAAAGCTATGGGCTTGCGGCTGGCTGTGGAGCAGGTTCGAGCGATCTGAATCCCAGGTCTCAGAAACGAGACCCGGGGCACCCGGCAAGTGTGGAGAAGGTTACAATGAAGACGAGGGTAGAAATATGGCAACGCTCGATTGGTCCCAATGCCCCGCCGTGGAAAGCGTGGCCGACAGACGCAGCGGCGCATGGGTATTTCGCGACACGCGGATGCCCGTCGCTACGGTTTTCGAGAATCTTGAAGCGGGTTCGAGCATAGAGGAAATCATCGAACAGTTTCATGTGACGAGAGAGCAGATTCAGGCGGTCCTCGAATTTGCGGCCCGCAGCCTCGACGCGCCGCCAGTTCCTGCTGGCGCAGCTTCCTATGCCGATGCGCATTCTTTTTGACCACGGCACGCCAAGCGGAATCGCCGGGGCGCTCTCGGCACACGAGGTCACAGAAGCTAGAGATCGCGGGTGGGACCGGATTTCCAACGGAGAGCTGCTCAAGGCGGCCGAGGCGGCGGGGTTCCAGGTTTTGCTCACGACCGACAAGAGAATCCGCTATCAGCAAAATCTTTCGGGCCGAAAAATTGCGATTGTCGTGCTCGGGAATTCCACTTGGCGAATTGTACGGCTTTACCTTGACCGAATTGCATTGGCAGTGAACGAGGCCAAACCGGGCAGTTATGCCGAGGTGGATATACCCTTCAAGTAAAGTCCCCATTTATCTTGCGAAAGGTCTCTGCTCACTAAGAATCGAGAATATTACTCCCACGCGAACCTGACCTGGCGTCCAGGCCGTCGCGCAAGCAGATCGTAAAGACTTGTAAAATCTCCCGCTTGGATACCTTCAGCTTGATGAGTGGCCCAAATCGCGTGGGTGTCGCCAACGGACAGCCTAAATTCGCCATTTACTGCAAGAAAGACCTGTCTTTCGCTCGTAGGTGCTGGGTTCGTCAGGTGCAATTTTGGTGAAGGGTCTCGAAATGCTATTTGACGCGAATTACGCCCCGTCTGATCCGCATAATTCTTGGCCTCATCAGTAACGTAGAGTGTGATGTTTGGCATACTTCGACCTCCAACGAATTCATTGTAAAGCCGCATGTTCTTAAGTCTTCGCAGGCGGCTTCAGCCCTAACTCGCGCATGGCAATTTGTAAGTCGGCCCAGGCTTCTTTTTTCTGCCTTGGATCGCGCAACAAAAACGCTGGATGATACGTGACAATCAACTGCATTCCGCGAAACGCGTGAACTCGGCCGCGTAATCCGGCGAGCGGCTGGCGCTGGCCAAGAAGATAAGTGGCCGCTGTTGCTCCAAGCGCAACCAGCACCTGGGGGCGGATTACGTCGATCTGGCGGAAGAGGAACGGCGAGCAGGTATTGGCTTCTACCGGCTCCGGAGTGCGATTGCCCGGCGGCCTGCACTTGACCACGTTGGCGATGTAAACTTCCGTGCGCTTCAGGCCCATGGCGGCGATCATGTTGTTGAGCAGTTGGCCCGCCTTACCCACAAAGGGGAGTCCCTGCGCGTCTTCATCGGCGCCTGGTCCTTCGCCTACAAACATCAGGCGCGCGGCGGGGTCTCCGTCGCCAAAGACGAGCTTGTTGCGGCCCTTGTGCAACTCGCAGCGGGTGCAGTCGCCGATATCGTCGCGGATGAGTTGCAGGGCGGCGGCGCGATCGGCGGGTGGGATAATGTTGAATGATTGCGCGGGCGTTGACAGCGGCTTGCGAGAGGGAATTTGTGTGTCCTCCTGGAGGAATTCCGGTTGGGAGGCTCCCTCCCCGGTCTCAGAGTCGAGACCGGGGGCACCCAGGTTCGCTGACCTACTCGGCTCCCTGGTCTCAGAGTCGAGACCGGGGGCACCCAGGTTCGCTGGCTTACTCGGCTCCCAGGTCTCAGAATCGAGACCTGGGGCACCCAGTTTTTTGAGCTCACTGGACTGGGCAGCCAGTTGGGCCAACAGCGCCGGGTCTACGGGCCTTCGGTAAAACTCCGTCAAGCCCAGGTCGCGATAAAAGCGAACGCGCTCGAGCAGTGCGTCGCGGATTGCGGAATCGAGCTGCGGGGTCAAGTTTCTCTACTCCACAATCAGTTGCCGGCGGGTGGCAAACGGGGAGGCGGTCTGGGTCAAGACAGTCTGGTCCAAGACAGTCTCGTTCAAGGCAGTTTCTTTCAAGACAGTTTCTTTCAAGACCTGGTCCTGCCTCGATTTGTGGTCGACATGCTCATCGAGTTCCAGAACCATGGAGCGTGGCCGCCGCAGGGCGATAATCTCGTCGAGGATACGGTCGGCGAGCCTGCGCTTGGGCATCTCGGGCAGCTCGATGGAAGTGCTCAGCGTGAGAAACGTGGCTGCGTTGGTGTCGGCGTCGATGCCCACGCCTTCGTTGGCTACATCGTTGACCACAATCGCGTCGGCACCCTTGCGCAGCAGCTTGGCGCGTCCATTTTCCAGGCGATTCTCAGTCTCTGCCGCGAAGCCGACAATGAGCTGCCCGGGACGACGCCGGCGAACCACCTCGGCAAGAATGTCTTCCGTTGGCGCGAGTTCGATGGTGATGGGTCCAGTCCGCTTGAGCTTCTGTTCCGACACGTTGACGGGGCGATAGTCGGCCACCGCGGCGGCCTTCACCACCAGGGTCGCCTCTGTCATGCGCTCCATCACGGCGTTGCGCATTTCGCCGGCAGTTGTAACCTTGACGAACTCGCAGTTTGCGGG
>CAYWMR010000197.1:0-8680 GCA_964458965.1 uncultured Occallatibacter sp.
GCGCCGCTACGTTGAAAGGGTTGTGTTGGCCATCAATACAGCCACACCGGGCAGCGTTGCCGAGGTGGAAATTCCGTTCGCGTAAAGCCCGCAATGGTTGCCTCTTCATTTTTGAGCATTCCGGGGATCGGGAATCCCAGGTCTCGCGTCAAAAACCGGTGAAACTACGGACCCAGACATAAGGCGCTTCGAAAACCCTCAGAACAGAAACCGCCGAATACGGTCCTGCATTCGTTGCCGCAGGATAGGAACCTCTCGCGGCATTCGTCCTTGCCAGATTCACTCTTTCCCTCTGCGGTGTCTAACCAAGTAGAGGGCCCCAATGAAGCAAAACCTTCCACACGTCATTGCACTCGTTCTGTCTCTTGCCTGCGCCCAGCCTGCCATCGCCGCCACAGCCACCATTGGCCAACCCGCGCCTGCCCTCACCTTTACCAATCTGCTGCAGGCCCCGGCAGGCGCGAAAACCGACTGGCCGTCCCTGCGCGGCAAAGTGGTAGTCCTCGAGTTCTGGGCCACCTGGTGCGGCGGCTGCATCGAGGAGATCCCTCACCTCAACTCCCTTATCGAATCTCTCGCCGCAAACAACATCCAGTTCATCGCCGTGGACGACGAAGATCCCGCTATCGTCCAGAAGTTTCTCCGCAAGACCCCCATCAACGGCTGGCTGGGCTTCGACACCAGCGCAAAAATCATCGACGCCTACGACGCCAAGATCCGCCCGCGCACCGTGGTCATCGATACCAAGGGCCGAGTCGCCGCCATTCTCGACCCGCACCAGCTCACCGGCGAACAACTGGTGGCGCTCGCAAGCGGCAAACCCGTCGTCTTTCCCGCAGATCAAACAGCCGACATTCGCGAGCAGGCGTTCAAACAGGCAAAGGCCGCTGAAGCAGCCTCCGCCGGCGCCACCGGCCCCAAGCCCATCTTCGATATCTCCATTCGCCCAGGTGATCCCGCCGCTCGCATGGCAATCGCCCACCGAACCGGCAAGGACGACAATTCCGAATCCTACGATTTTTTGAACGCCCCGCTGCCTGTGCTTTTCCAGCTTGCAGCCGGCATCCAGGCCAGCCGCCTCGTAGTTCATGGAGGGAATGATGCGAAGTACTCGCTGCATGTGAGTTCGCCTGGCGACCTCAAGCAACTCGCCCCCGCGCTCGAGCTGGCCATCCTCACGGCCACCGGCACCAGGCTCACGCATGTATCCGCGGAAGAGGACGCCTGGGTATTGCAGGCAACGCCAAAGGCCGCCAGTCTTCTTTCCCCTGCTCCCTACGACGAGCAAAGCATGTGCTTCTACAACCCGCAGGCAAGGAAATTGGTCATGATGCAGGCAACCATCGACAGCCTCGCGCAGCAATTGGAATTAACCCTGGGCAAACCGGTGGTCAACGAATCCGGCCTGCAAGGCGCCTACGACGCCAACTTCGGCTTCCCTATGGCAGATGTTGAAGCCACCCGGGCAGCTCTGGAAACCAACCTGGGCCTGACACTGGTAAAGGCCAACCGCACCATTGAACGCACCGTAATCGACCCCCTGCCGGCCGCGCCAAAACCTGCAGACCAGGCCGCACCCTCTGGGAAGCCCGCCGCCGCACCCGGCCAAATTGTGCAATCCATCGCGGTTCCCAGGCAGTAGCAATGGGCGCCGATCACCGCTCGCGCCCCATCCGGCTTCCAAAACCCAAACCCAATCTATAAGATGAAGAGACTGCACAACCTAGAGGCCCTGAATGCCGTCTCGCTACTTCTCGCTCATCGCGCTTCTTTGCCTCATCCCGGCGCTCCACGCCCAAACCCGCTCCGAGGCTCCAGCGACCTTTCAGGTCTACGGCGGCTATAGCTACCTCTCCAACTCGCTCAACGGCGTACCCGGCTCTCACCACCCGCTGAGTGGATTCGATGCCTCTATAGCCTTCAACTCCTGGCACCGCTTCCGTTTCAAAATCGACACCTCCGGATACTTCGGCTCCAACCTGGGATCGCCGCAAAGTCCTTACTTCCTCCTCGGCGGCGCGCAATACACCGTGCATATCCGCAAGGAAGCTCTTTTCTTCGATGGATTGGGTGGGACCGGAGGCGCCGGCAAAACCTGGCCGGCAAACGGCGCAATCGGCCAGACCGCCTCGTTTGCGGGCCTCGCTGGCGGCGGCCTGGATACCCCCATCACGCGCCGCATCGCCTTCCGCGTCAGCGCAGGCTATCAATACTCCCTTTTCACACTCACACGCCCGCTGTATCTGACTCCCTATAGCATCCCGGGCCTGCCCACCAATTTCGGCCGCATCTCCACCGGCTTGGTCTGGCAATTCTAACCGGTCTCTGAATGAGCCGGTGCGCAATTCACCCCAGCCCATTCCGCATCAGGGTTGACTCGCGATGTGCCCCCCTCCGATTTGCCTAGGGGAGTTTGGAATCAAGCGTCTATACTACGTCAAATCGCGTCAGCGGGACCTTTGCCGGCGCGGGCTGAAGGAAGCGATCTCCTTTGCGCAAGGGCCGCCTATCGGTTACACAAAGCGTAAGCAGGAGCGCAACAAGCGTAGCATTTGAGCAGGCGCCTTTGGGGGAACCATGAAGGACGAGCCAAACCAGGAATCCACGGCCGGGAAAACGCAGCCCACCACGGCGCGGCGAAAGATCTTTTCGCTCATCCTGGCCACCTTGGCGGGCCTTCTGGTCGGATTGCTTGCCTCCGCCACTGCGCATTTGCTCGCATCGGGCCCCCATTCTGAGGCATTCCTCAACTTCGCATGCGGCGCCGCCGGCGTCGCGGCCGCTGCCCTCGCGCTCCGCCTGATCATACGCATCCCTCCTGAGCCCGCCGGACCCCCTGGAGGCGAAGCACTGAAGGAACTGCTCGACTCTGCCGGGCCGATGGTCATGTCCGCCGGCCTCGACGGCCGTTTCACCTACCTCAATCCCGCTGCTGAACGCCTGCTCGGCTACCATGCCGCCGAACTCACCAGCATGTCCAGCGCGGGCGAAATCCTGGCGCCGGGCGAGGGGCAGCGCCTGCTTCAGGAGATGATCAGGCTCGGCGGAGAACGAAAATCGTCCGAGCCGTCGGTCAGCGGCCAGTTAGCCGAATACATCGAATTAATTCGCGCCATCCCCCCCAGCCAGGTTCCCAGTTTTCAAACCCAGTTGCGCCACAAAAACGGAACGCTGTTCCCGGTCACGCTCCACATCTCTGCTCTTCGCGACGGCACCGGCGCGCTCTCAGGAATGGTGGCCGTGGCCCTTGACCAGAGCCCGGCAGTCAACCAGGAGCAGGCCCTGCGCGAGTCCCAGGAGCGATATCGCGACCTTTTCGAGAGTTCCAGCGAGATGATTGCCACGCTCAGCCCCTCGGGGCAGTTTCTCTATGCCAATCCCGCCTGGAAACGCTGTTTCGGCAAGGACAATGCCGCCCTGCTTGAACTCGATACATTTGAGGACCTCTTCACGGTCTCTTCCCGTACTGAAGTCGCTGCGCTGTTCCGCCGCGCGCTCGACGGCGAGATCATTGACCGCGCGCCCTTGCGCCACCATACTCCCGAGGGCCGCGTGCTCGAGCTGGAACTGAGTCTCAGCCAACGGCAAAAGTCCGGCAATCCGCTCGCTCTGCGCTGCCTGCTGCGCGATATTACTCAGCAAAAGCAACGGGAACACCGCCTCGCGCTACAACTGGTTGTCAGCCAGATCGTGGGCGAAAATACCTCCAACCAGGTCGCCGACATGCGCATCCTTGAGGCACTCTGCATCTCCCAGGGATGGGATCTGGCCCTCAAATGGGATGTCAACGCCGAAGAGAACCGCCTCGAGTTCTGCACCGCCTGGGGCGCTCCGGGCAGGACCGCCGAGGCCTTCATTCAAGAGAGCATGGGACAAACGATTGCCCGCGGTGAAGATCTGCCAGGCCGCGTCTGGGCCGATGGAAGGCCCATCTGGATCGCTGAGCTAGCCTCCGCGCCCACTGCGCCCCGCGTCTTGTCCGCGCTCAGTCAGGAAATGGTCTCCGGCTGGGCTGTCCCCGTACGCGTGGGAAGCAAGGTTCTGGCCGTGCTCGAATTCTATTGCCACGTCTCGCTGCGCGAAGACCGCGAGGCCATCGCGGCCGTCGAAACCGTTGCCGCATCCCTGGGCCAAATGCTGGCGCGCTCCCACGAACGCGGGCGTGCCGAAGAACTCACACGGCAGCAGGAGATCCTCCTCGACTCGGTCGCCGACGGCATCTGCGGCGTTGACCGCCGCGGCCTGGTCAGCTTTGCCAACCCCGCCGCGGCTCGTTTTCTCGGCGCTCCGGCCAGCAGCCTCACCGGAAAACCCGTGCATCAGCTACTCCACGGCTCCGCGCACGCCAACCAGAAGTGCCCGGACGACTGCCCGCTGCGCCGCGCCACCAGCCATCGCCTCGCCGCCGCCGGAGAAGACACCATCTTTCGCGCCGACGGAAGTTCCTTCCCCGCCGAATACTTCCTCACTCCCATCCTCGATCAGGGGCGCTTTTCCGGTTCCGTCCTCAGCTTCCGCGACATCAGCCAGCGCTACGCTCTTGACCGCCTCAAGGACGAATTCATCTCCACCGTCAGCCACGAGTTGCGTACCCCCCTCACCTCCATTCGCGGCGCGCTTGGCCTGCTGTCCTCAGGCATCCTCGGCGAGGTAAACGAGAAAGCTGCCAACCTGCTCCGCATCGCCCTTACCAACTCCGACCGCCTCGTGCGCCTCATCAACGACATCCTCGACCTCGAGCGCATTCAGAGCGGCCGCGAGCCGCTTGCATTCCGGCCCGTCCGCCTGGCAGAACTCATTCGCCAGGCCATCGATGGAATGCAGCCGGTTGCTGAAGCCGCCGGCGTCCAACTGATTCACGACACCACGCAGGTTGAGATCGCCGCCGACTCCGATCGCCTGCTCCAGGTTCTTACCAACCTCATCTCCAACGCCGTCAAGTTCTCGCCGCCCAACTCCAGCGTCTCCATCATGCTGCGTCCCGGCGTCTCCGGCGTCACCCTCTCCGTCATCGATCAGGGCCGCGGCATCCCCGCCGACAAGCTTGAGGCCATCTTCGGCCGCTTCCAGCAGGTGGACGCCTCCGACTCCCGCCAGAAAGGCGGAAGCGGTCTCGGTCTGGCCATCTGCCGCACCATCGTCGTGCAGCACTCCGGCCGCATCTGGGCCGAGCGCAACCCAGTCCGCGGCTCCACATTCCGCGTCTACCTTCCTTATCAGCCCATTCCCCTGGAAGTCCCGGGCGAACCCGTGGAAAACGAACTGGGCCAGGGCACCGTTGTCCTGGCCGACGCAAACGGGATCACCCGCCCCCTGATCGCCGCCCAATTGGCGCGCCATGGCTACCGCGTCGTGGAAACGGTTACAGTGGAGCAAACCCTGGCCGCGGCCAGCCAGGGTGTTCAGGCTATCCTGCTCGATACCTCCCTCGACGGCATGAACGGCTGGGAGATTCTGCCCCGCCTGCGCAGCCTCGATCCCGAGGTCCGAATTCCGGTGGTGCTGCTCAGCGTCGATAACCGCAAAAGCACGGCCGACGCCGAAGGCACGGTTGAGAAGCCCCTAGACGAAAGCGCGCTGCTTGGCGAACTGTCCCGCGTTCTCTGCGGACCCGGCGAGAAAGCTCGAATCCTCGTCGTCGAGGACGATGTCGACCTGGCCAAGACCATCGGCATGGTGTTCACCCGCGACAGCATCACCATCGAGTTGGCGCACACCCTTCAGGACGCGATCGATGCCTGCTTCACTTTCCAGCCAGATTTGCTGGTCCTCGACATCGGCCTGCCCGACGGCGACGGCTTCAACCTGGTAGACTGGCTGCGCAAGCACGAGAGTCTCGCGCGCCTGCCTCTGGTGGTCTATTCCGGCCGTGAGTTCTCTCCCAATGAGCGCCGCCAGCTTACCCTCGGTCCCACTCACTTCCTGACCAAGGCTCGCGTCCAACCGCAGCAATTGGAAGCCCTGGTCTTGACCATGTTGCGAAGTTCGCGTCAGATGGAAGAGGCCAGCCCGCCGGAACCGTCCATCCCCAACGGATGAGCCTGTCACGAATCACAGACAACTGTTCACTAATCACTGAAAACTTACAACTGACAACTTGAAAAGGTTAACTGTTCACTGACTTTTTGCACTTTGTTCACTTCTTCACCGTTTCACTTTTTCACCGTTCACTGTTCACTGTTCACTAACCACTAATCACTGCACTTCCGAGGCAGCAACACCATGACCCGCCGCATCCTGATCATCGACGACGAAGACGACATTCGCGAGGTTGCCGGGCTCAGCCTGGAAACCGTCGCCGGCTGGGAGGTTGTTCTCGCCGACTCGGGCGCCCAGGGCTTGGCCCGTGCCGCCGAACACCAGCCCGACGCGATTCTTCTCGACGTCATGATGCCCGGTATGGATGGGCCCACAACCTTCCGCGAGTTGCGCAAGAATCCCATTACCTCGCACATCCCCGTCATCCTGCTCACCGCCAAGGTCCAGAGCTCCGACCAGAAGCGGTTCGCCGACCTGGGAGTCGAGGCCGTCCTCTTCAAGCCGTTCGACCCGCTGACGCTTTCCGATCAGATTTCCATCGAACTGGGCTGGGAGTAATTCCGTCATGGACGCCCCCGGCCAGGAAAATCTCAGTGAGGCGCTCGACCGCCTGTGGACCCAGTTCCTGCCCTTGGTAAACGAGCGCATCGCCATCCTGGAAGCGGCCGCTGCCGCCTCCGCCACCAAGCGGCTCTCCGCTGAGGAAATGGAAGCAGCCAAATCGGCCGCGCACAAGCTGGCCGGGGTGCTCGGCAGTTACGGGCTCCCGCGAGGCACCCAGGTGGCCCGCGAGCTGGAGACCATGTACTCCTGCCTCAAGGACCCCGGCGCGCTGCTCTCCGCGCACCTGGCCTCGCTAGCCGCCGAGCTCCGCATCATCGTCGAAACCCGCAAATAGACCAAGTTGGATGTGGGTGTTTAAACCAGGCGAAAATGTGGGTGCCCCAGGTCTCGATTCTGAGACCTGGGACACAACAAATCCAAACCCGGTTGGAAGCCAATCAAGCCAGGTCGAAGCGGTCCAGGTTCATCACCTTGCTCCACGTCGCCGCAAATTCCTTCACGAACTCAGCCTCCCCGTCGCTGCTCGCATACACTTCAGCGAGCGCCCGAAGCTGAGAGTTCGATCCGAAGACAAGATCGACCACGGTGCCAGTCCACTTCACCTCGCCTGTCGTCCGATCCAGCCCTTCCAGCGCGCCTTCCGTCGCCGACTTCCGCCACTTCGTATTCATGTCCAGCAGATTGACGAAGAAGTCGTTGGTCAGCGTTCCGGGCCGCTTGGTGAAGACGCCATGTTGGGAATGCCCGAAGTTAACATCCAGCGCGCGCAAGCCGCCGATAAGAACCGTCATCTCCGGTGCGGTCAGCGTAAGCAGGTTTGCCTTGTCCACCAGCAGCTCCGAAGCCGATCCCTCCAGCCCCTTGCGCAGATAGTTGCGGAACCCGTCCGCGACCGGCTCGAGTACGGCGAAGGAGGCCACATCGGTCTGCTCCTGCGATGCGTCGGTCCGTCCCGGCGAAAACTCCACGCGCACCTCGTGCCCAGCAATCTTCGCAGCTTCCTCAATGGCTGCCGAGCCGCCCAGAACGATCAGATCGGCAAGCGAGACCTTCTTCCCGCCTGACTGGAAATCCGTCTGGATCGCAGTCAGTGTCTCAAGCACCTTCGCCAGTTCCACCGGCTGGTTCGCTTCCCAATCCTTTTGCGGCGCCAGGCGAATGCGCGCTCCGTTGGCCCCGCCGCGCCTGTCGCTGCCGCGGAATGTTGCCGCCGAAGCCCAGGCCGTCGTCACGAGTTGTGAAATCGACAGCCCCGAAGCGAGAATCTTCGCCTTCAAGTCCGCAATGTCCTTCTCGTGGATCAGGATATGATCCACCGCCGGCACCGGGTCTTGCCACAGCAGCGGCTCCGATGGTACCAGCGGGCCAAGATACCGCGAGATCGGCCCCATGTCGCGGTGTGTCAGCTTGAACCAGGCCTTCGCAAAGGCATCGGCAAACTCCTCCGGATGCTCAAGGTAGCGCCGCGAAATCTTCGCGTAGCTCGGGTCGATCTTCAGCGACAGGTCCGTCGTGAACATGATGGGCTTGTGCGTCTTTGCGGGGTCGTGCGCATCGGGCACCATGTCTTCAGCAGCTACCTCTTTGGGCGTCCATTGCTGAGCACCGGCAGGGCTTTTCGTCAGCTCATACTCATATGCGAAGAGGTTATCGAGAAAATCGTTGTCCCACTTCACCGGGTTCGCGGTCCATGCGCCCTCCAGCCCGCTGCTGATCGTGTCGACGCCCTTGCCGCTGCCAAAGCTGTTTGCCCAGCCCAGGCCCTGTTCTTCGATAGGAGCACCCTCGGGTTCGCGCCCCACATACTTATTGGGATCGGCCGCGCCATGAGCCTTCCCAAACGTATGTCCGCCGGCAATCAGGGCAACGGTCTCCTCGTCATTCATCGCCATGCGCGCAAACGTCTCCCGAATATCCTTCGCCGCTGCAACCGGATCAGGGTTGCCGTTAGGCCCTTCCGGATTCACGTAGATGAGGCCCATCTGAACCGCGCCCAGAGGATTCTCAAGCTGACGATCGCCCTTGTAGCGCTCGTCTCCCAGCCACTTGGTCTCAGGCCCCCAATAAACGTCCTCTT
>CAYWMR010000198.1:0-8666 GCA_964458965.1 uncultured Occallatibacter sp.
ACAAGGTGAAGGCGAGCCTGCGCTTCCGCGGCCGCCAAATGGCTCACCGCGAGCTGGGCTACGCCATCATCAACCGGCTAATCCAGGACATTGGCGATAACGGCATTGTGGAATTCATGCCCCGCATGGAAGGCACGATTCTGCACGCGATTCTTGCGCCATCAAAGAAGCAGGAAGCCCCCAAGCCCAAGCCTCCGCAACCCCCGCCCGCGCCCAAGCAGCCACCGGCCCCGCCGGTGCAGTAATGCGCAAATGAGGCGTTCGGTAAGACGCTCCTACTCCACGGTCAGGTTCTGAAGAAAGAAGTCGAAGTCCTTCATTGCCGGCTCTTCAATCGACGCTGCCGCGTCCAGCATGACAAGGTAATAGAGCTTGCCGGGAATGCGCTGCTGGACTTGGTTGGGACGATAGAATTTTGGCCCCCCTCCGCCGTCTGGCTTGGGAATCTGAAGGGGAGCCTCGAACACCAACCCCGGAAACTCGGGCTGATCCCGCTCGAAGACGATGATTCGGCCATGCCCATCCCCGTCTTTTTTGTACATCCCAGGTTGTACTCCTTTCATCGCGATGCAGGCTGTGGCGGGGCATCGCGATGGCGTGAACGGCTCAAAGGTTCCATCCTTCTCATATTTCGTGTACTTGCTGGAAAACTCTTTCAGCGTTTCGTTCCCATCGGGCCGCTGTATGAGTAGGAGAATACTTGGGGAGAGCTTGCGTGAAGTGGCTTTGTAGGGGCCTGTACTGAAGTAAGCGATACAACCGCCGCCTTTTGCCATGCCGATTTGATTGATCTCCCAGTTGCCTCCCGCACGTACACGCACGCCGCATGTTGTGCTGGTGAAATCGGGGTTCTCACCAGCATTCGCTCCTACCCATAGTTCTTTGGGTTCGTACTGTTTCTTTGGATCAAAGGGGTCGAATCGCGTGTGCGCTGTTTTGGTCAGGAAGGCGCGCATCTCAGAGTCATGCCCTCGCAGTTTCTCGATGTGATCGGCGGCTCGGAGGAGATGGGCAGGCATACTGGTGACTGAGACGCACTCGATGTAGTCGTCCCAGAACGCCACGGGCAGTTGATCCCATGCGTGGCTTGCTTCGATGGACAGAAACTCATCGGCGCCGGATTTGGGCTGCGAGGTTTGGCACAGGAGCGTGGCGCGGAACCAAGGCGCGCGCATATCGGCTGGAACCAGGTTCAGTGCCCGATCCAGAACGCTCAGCGCGGTGTCGTAACTGCCGTCAACATCCAGGTTGTAAGCATAGCGGGCAACCAGACCTGTCAACAGAAGCAGATCGGCGTTGTCTGCATGGTTCTTCAGCGCCAACCTAAGGAATCCAAGATCCTTGTCAAGCCGCGCGGCGACCTCTTCCTTGGCAACGGGATATTGCCAGTTGTTCGTCCAGGCGTGACTGTACGGCTCAAGCTGGCTTGCATCGCGGAGCGCGGCCAGAACAGAAACCTCTTGCGGCAGCAGATCTGCGTGAATTGCAGCGATATCGGCGAAAGCGCTATCAACAGGAAACAAGAAAAGCAATGCGAAAAGCAGAGCGGCATTCTTGCGCACAAGAACCTCACGATCTGGAAGGTGAGGACAAGTGTAGCTAATTTTGTCGCGTTCCGCAGTGAGGACTATGGAAAACTCGGTGGGCTAATTAGGCGTCCCAACAGCTTCCTCCGCCGCAAACGTGCATTCGCGGCATTGGCAAACCCGCCGCAAATATTCCCAGGAATAGATCCCGGCGGTATGCCCGTCCTGCCAGTTGAACTGGAGCGCGTAGCGGCCCACCGCATGTGCGCTGGCCGGCTTGGGCGGTGCGGTGTACATGGGCAGCACGGCGGTTGGCTTGGGCTTCGGCTGGCCGGGCCTGCGGCCCTGTTGCGATCGCTCCTCGTTGCATGTGGCGCAGGGGCATGCGTCGCGCAGCCAGGGAAAACTCCAGGCGCTGCGGTGGCCGTCGACCCAGTCGATCTCCAGCCCCTTGCCCTCGGTCAGCAGCACGCGCACCTTCTCCGGCGTTACGGCAATGCGCGGCAACGGCCGTTCCGCCTCAGTCTCCCGCGCCGCACGTTCCTTATCGACAAAGCGAATGCCTTCGTGGCTCATGGCTCTATTGTAGTTGCACGTTGTCGACGACTAGTTTTCAGTTGTAAGTTGTCAGTGAAATTGCCGGCTCGTAAACCGAGGCGCACTTCAACTTACAACTGAAAACTTACAACTGACAACTGTTCTCCCTTCACTGTCCCTTCCAGAAAAACCACCCCGCCATCGAAAACCCAATCAAAATCACCACCCCGCGCAGCACCCGCTGCGGCACCATCCGCGCAAATCGAGCCGAGGTGTAGCCGCCAACAGCGCAGACGAACATGGCCAGCAGGCAGTAGCGCCACTCAACCTGGCCATCCACCACGAAGATGACGAATGCGACCCCGTTTGCCAGCGTGGTCGAAACCACTTTCAGAGCGTTGATCTCATTCAGATCCTGAAACCCAAACAGCGAGAGCAGCGTGATAATCAGAAAGCCCGCCCCGGCGCCAAAGTACCCAATATAGAAACAGACCACAACAGTGAGCAGGAAAAGCGGCAGGCGCCGAGGACCATGCTCTGCCGCTGGGTCCGAGCCCAGCCGGCGGGCCTGGTTGCGTCGCTCAAGCAGGCGCGCAACCGGCCCGCTGAGCGCGAAAATCGTGGCCGCCACCAGCAGAAGCCAGGGCACCAGGCGCAGGAATGTTGTTTGTGGCGTGTTCAGCAGCACCACCGCGCCGGCTGTTCCGCCCAGCAGCCCCGCCAGACCCATGGGAAAGGCAAGGCGCAGGTTCTTGCGGATATCGTCGCGGTAGGCTGCAATCGAGGTGAGCTGGCCGGGCCACAGCGCAACAGTATTGGTGGCGTTGGCCTGGACAGGCAGCATCTTCATCCCCAGCATGGCGGGAAAAAGCAGGAACGAGCCGCCGCCGGCCACCGCGTTCAGCACGCCGGCCAGGAAAGCCGCCACGGTGAGCCACACCCAGCGCCAGTCGACCAGATGAAATAAATTGGTGAGCTGTGCCATCTGATTTGGATTGTAAAAGGGCGCGCCTGTCCAGCCAGGTGTTCGGCTTCCCAATGCATAAGCGCAAATCTGTTGGCACCTTGAAATTAGTGCTATCGTCTTCAGAAACAGCGGAGTATTCTTTTGAAATGCGCCAGCTTCCCCTTGCGTTGCGTCTATTTGCAGGATTGTCTATTGCCGTTTTCGCCGCTGTTCCAGCACGCGCCGCAATCGAGGCCGCCGCGCCGTTGCTCAAGGTCGAAGGCCTGGGCAAGGGCACAACAACGCTCAGCGGCCCGTGGCAGTTTCACGTCGGCGACGACGCAGCCTGGGCACGGCCAGAGACCGCAGACTTAACTGGCTCGAATGGATGGGAACAGTTGACGGCGGAAAAATCCTGGGGAGAGCAGGGGCATCCTGCGTACGTAGGCTTCGGCTGGTACAGGCTGCACCTGCACATCGATCCAGCGCCCGGCGCATCGCCCGAGTTTGCGATTCTGCTTCAGAACGTCGAAGACGTATACGAGATCTATTGGAACGGGCAGTTGATTGCGCACAACGGCAAGATGCCTCCGCGTCCGGATTGGTATTGGCAGCAGGGAGCACAGACATTCGGAATGGGATCGGCACGCGATGGTGTGCTGGCAGTGCGCGTGTGGAAGGCGCCGCTTGAGTCCTTTGATTCGGACCTGATCGGCGGCTTCACCTCCCCGCCCGAGATTGGTGGGCCCGCGGCGATTGGTGCCCGCAAGGCGGAGTTGGACTACGCGTGGCTGCGCAGGCTGCAGTACTCCTTCGGGCTCGATTCCCTGAACGCGCTGGTGTTTCTGCTGAGCCTGCTTGCCTGGCTGCGGAACAGGTCCCAGCATGTGTTGCTGGCAATGGCCACATACTCCGGCGCGAAGCTGGTTGGAACGATCCTAGTTGGCCTGCGCCTGCCGTGGTCTTACAACCTCGCGCTTGGCATTTTGCAGCCGTTTCTGGGCCTGTCGAATGTGGGCCTTTGGTTCCTGCTTCTGTATTTGCTGAAACTGGACGAAAATCCACGCGTTCGCCGCCTGACGTGGGTACTGGCGGTTATCGCAGTCACCACTGAGACTCTCGACGGCCTGCTGACCTTTGCTGATTGGGGATCTACCTGGCTCGTGTCCTGGGTCCAGGCAGCGGATGGGACTTTGACGGCAATCTACACAGTTGCCGATGCCCTTCCAATTACACTCGTTCTGCTGGCGCTGGTGCTGCGCAAACGGCTGGACTCGGCGCGGTGGCTGGTAGCCGGTATGGCGTTCCTCACCAACATGATCTTTGTGGCGCGCATAGCCCTGGAGCAGGGCAGCCGCTATACGCACTGGACCATCTCAGACAAGATTGCCGCGCCCCTTTTCTACCTTAATGGCAACTCGTTTAATGCCCAGACGATTTGCGAGACCTTTCTGCTGCTGGCCATCGTTTACGCCGTCTATCGCTACATGCAGGAGACAATGCGCCGCCAAGGCAAGCTGGAAGAGGAGTTCAAGAGCGCGCGTGAGCTTCAGCAGGTGCTGATTCCGGACACATTGCCGGAGGTTCCAGGCTATGCCGTCACCAGCGCCTATCGGCCTGCACAAGAGGTTGGCGGCGACTTCTTTCAGATCATTCCGCTCGAAGGCAAGTACGCCGGATGTACCCTCGTCCTGCTGGGAGACGTCAGCGGCAAAGGCCTGAAGGCGGCCATGACCGTGTCATTAATTGTTGGCGCGGTGCGGACACTGGCTAAGTTTGCCCCGCAGCCGGCCGAGTTGCTTGCCGAGCTCAACCAGCGGCTCTGGGGGCGCATGCAAGGGGGCTTTACCACCTGCATGGCCATGATTCTGGCGCCCAACGGCCACTGTGTGGTTGCCAGCGCCGGACACCCTGCGCCGTTCCTGAACGATCGCGAACTGAGCCTGCCGGGAGCGCTGCCGCTGGGTCTCACCCCCGACTCCCAATACACCGAGCTGGCCTTTGACCTTGGCGAGGGCGACCACTTCTCGCTCTATACCGACGGGCTGCTCGAGGCCCGCAGCGCCAGCGGCGAACTGTTCAGCTTTGCCCGCGTGGATGCGCTCTTCGCCACTCGGCCAGACGCCGCCAGAGCCACCGAAGCGGCAGTGGACTTTGGCCAGGACGACGACATAACAGTGCTTACGCTGACCCGCCTGATTACCGGCCAACAGTCGACAACCAGCTTCACGGCTCCAATCCTGATACCGGCTTGATTCCTGCTCTTGGAACGAGGGCCACGCGGCAGACATTTCACTAGGCGAGCATGCCCGCCTTGTGCAATCATCGCTCCATTCCCCGTGGCCTGATGTGGCCCATATTTCATTCGATTAGGGCAGACGATGCGCCTGGCTTCCTTTCTGCTTTTGTTTCTGCTGGCGTGTGCGCCTGCGTGCAGTTCCGCGCAGGTTGTAGACTTCGCCAGCGATCGAGTCCCCATGAGCGATCTCAGTGGCCCGTGGCGCTTTCACGCGGGAGACGACCCGGCGTGGGCCAACCCGGACTTCGACGACGCGCACTGGTCCCTGCTTCGCGCCAACGAAGGATGGTCGCGGCAGGGATATCAAGGCTACAGCGGCGTGGCTTGGTACCGCCTCCAGATCGCACTCCCCCAGCAGCGCGGTCCGGTCGCCCTCTATATTCCCAACGTCGACGTCAGTTGCCAGGTATTCGCCAACGGCCGCCTAATCGGCGAGATCGGCAGCTTGCCCCCTGATCCGAAATATATTGAGCAGGCCAGAACCATCTTCCCGATCCCGGACGATCTGGCGCGAAGTGGACGATTGCTCATCGCTATCCGCGTCTGGCTCGACCCGCGCATGGTCGGCTCCCGCCCCGGCGGGCTCAATCCCGCACCGCGCATCGGAGACGTGGAGGCGCTGGCGCAATGGCGCCGGCTCGAGGGCCGTCAACTCTATTGGGAAAACTCAGCCTCAATCATTGAGTTGTTCCTGAACCTTCTCGGCGCAGTGGCAAGCCTTATCTTCTTCCTGCTGCGGCGCAAGGAGCGAGAATACCTCTGGTTCAGCCTGTTTCTTCTCAATTGGTCCATCTTCCACATTGCCACGATCTACGCCACGTTTCGCCCGGTTCCCTACCTCTCCTTTAGCCTGCTGATTTGTCTCCTGTTGGGGCTTGGACCCTTCACGAACGCCACATTCTTTGTTGCTTTAGCCCGGCAAACCAGAGGCTGGCTTTATACCGGAGCTGCCGTTTTTGCTCTCGGCGCAGCGGTCGCCGTGGCATTTGACGATTTTCAGCCGCACCACCTTTGGAATCTTGTCCAGGCCTGTGCGTTGACAATTTATTGGTCGTGTCTTGCTGCGATCCTGATACGCGCCTGGAAGGCCGGCACCAGGGACGTCGCAATCCTGCTGGCTCCGGTCGCGTGGGGCCTGGCCGAAGCTGTCCTTTTCGCCCTGTCCCACATTCCCGCCTTCGCTCAGGATGCATGGGCGCAGGCATACCTCCATTTCATGGCAGGAGGAACCCGTTGGCCCTTCCCGTACGTTGTTCCGTCGCTGGTTGGCGATCTCACCAATGTTGTGGTCCTGACCGTGCTGATCCTGCGCTATGCCAGCAGCCGGCGCGAGGAGGAGCATTTCGAATCCGAGATGCAGGCAGCGCGTTCCGTGCAGAAGGCGCATATTCCGGACGAGATGCCGGCCACGCCCGGCTACTGCATTCAGGCCGTGTACAAGCCCGCAAGCCACGTTGGCGGAGACTTCTTCCAGATCATTCCACTGAACGGGGGCGGCGCGCTGGTTGCCCTCGGCGATGTCAGCGGAAAAGGCATGCCCGCCGCAATGACCGTCTCACTGCTTGTCGGAACATTCCGCACACTGGCTCACTACACGCATAGTCCGGAGGAGATTCTCAAAGCGATGAACGAGCGCCTGCTGGCCCGCGGCAGCGGCGGCTTCGCTACCTGCATTGTCTTGCGCCTTTACGGCGAGGGCATGCTGCTGCTGGCCAACGCCGGCCACTTGCCACCCTACCTCAGCGGCACGGAACTCCCCCTCGATCCCTCGCTCCCCCTCGGCCTTTCGAACGACGCCGATTACCAGGAAAGACCTCTCACGCTTCCGGAAGACGGCAGGCTGACCCTGATGACCGACGGCGTGATCGAAGCGATGTCGCCGTCAGGCGAACTGCTCGGCTTTGACCGCGCCGCACGGCTTTCAAACAAGCCGGCCGAGGAGATTGCGCGAGCAGCACAAGCATTCGGCCAGGAGGACGACATCACCGTGTTGACCCTCACGCGAGAGCTCTCCACCGCCGAGGCTGCCTAGGATTCCCGCTGTCTTCGCCGGGACATCTGCGCACTGCGCTCAAACCCCTCCCAAGAATCTAAAGCTAAGGCAAACATTTTCAACGGATTACAGCCATTTCTAAAATATTAGTCAATTACGCTCATATTTTCTGAATCGTTTGTGCTATTATTTTGTCAAATTGATTGAGCGGCTGGAACTCAGACTCCAGCCCACAATCCAAATATCCATCTGGAGGATAAGATTTATGACAATTACTCGTTGGTACCCCTTCCGGGATGTTGCAACGTTGCAGAACCGCGTCAACTCTCTGTTCCGCGAGATGAACGACGGAGACGAACCGGTAACCGCTGCCAGCTTTGTGCCGGCGGTGGACATTTATGAGGATGCGCAGAAGGTCGTGCTCAAGCTCGAAGTTCCAGGCATCGAAGAGAAAGACCTCGACATCCGCGTGGAAAACCAGACGCTGACCGTCAAGGGCGAGCGCAAGTTCGAAGCCGAGGAAAAGGAGCAAAACTTCCATCGCATCGAGCGCCGCTATGGCAGTTTCTTCCGCGCCTTCACCCTGCCCACTTCCGTGGACACGGAGAACGTCAAGGCCGGCTACCAGGCAGGCGTTCTGAAGCTGGAACTGACCAAGAAGGCCGAAGCGCAGCCCAAGCAAATCAAGATCAATATCGCCGCCTGAGGGCAGCGACGAGCTTCTAGCTGCTAGCCTCTAGGTTCCAACTTTTCTGCGGCTGGTTGGCGGCTTGATTCAAGAACGCGCCGGGGAGCGGGCGAAGGCTTGTTCCCGGCGCGTGGTTTTTTGTGCATCAAACAGAAATGGAGTCAAATCTCTTAGGGCGCGACCTGGATTCTTGCGACTGGCACGGACAAGCTGGAAGCTAGAAGCTAAAAGCTAGGAGCTGTTTTTCATGGCTATTCGTTGGGACAAACTTACTAAAAAGTCGGAGCAGGCGATCGCGCAGGCCCAGGTGCGGGCCACGGAGCTCGGCAATCCTGAGGTCCAACCAGTACATCTGTTGCTGGCGCTGGTCGAGGACCGGGAGGGCGTGATTCCATCGGTGCTGGGCAAGATCGGCCTTCCCATCGAAAAACTGGAAAACGACCTTCACCAAATTGAAGAGAAGTTGCCGCGTGTGGCTGGGGCCTCGTCCCAGCCCGGTGTGAGCCAGGCACTCAATAAGGTTCTCGACCAAGCCTTTCGCGAGACTGTCAACTTCAAGGATGAATACGTCTCCGTAGAGCATCTAATGCTGGGGCTGACACACTTGAAGGGCGACCCGGCCACTGCGGCCCTGGTAGCCCTGGGCGCATCGCACGAGGCCATTCTCAAAGCGCTCA
>CAYWMR010000199.1:0-8650 GCA_964458965.1 uncultured Occallatibacter sp.
TCAGACATAGTCGCAAGGCTATCGGGGGTTCGAATCCCTCCCTCTCCGCCATAGATTGATTTCAAGACATCCAAGGAAATCCAAGAATCGACGCTAATCCCTAGAAAACTCTAGGGATTTCGTCTTTCTACGTCCAAAGTCATCCACGGGAAGCCGCTATTGCGTGCGGGTACCTTTGTGGGTATATTCTTTTCAGGCTGTGGGTACACTGGCCTGGAGGTGCCCCGATGAAGTTGACTGACACCCAAATAAAGCGCATCAAGCCAAACACAAAGCCCTATAAGGTCAGCGATGGAGGCGGCTTGTTTCTCTGGATCACGCCCTCGGGTGGAAAGATGTGGCGCTGGGCGTATCGGCATGAGGGCCGGGAGAAGCTCATGACGTTCGGGAAATATCCCGATGTGACCTTGGCGCTCGCAAGGGAGCGTCACAGCGAGGCGCGCAAGCAGCTTGCAACCGGGGTTGACCCAATGACGGAGCGAAAGGCGGAAAAAGCAGCCGCAGAGAACTCCTTCCAAGGCGTCGCCATGCTCTGGCTGGAGCATTGGCGGCACGGGAAAAGCCCTCGTCATGTTGACTACGTTTCGCGGCGAATCGAGACGGACATTCTACCCTGCTTCGGCATCCGGCCTGTTGCTGAGATTGAAGCACCAGAAGTAGTGCAAATGGTCAAGGCAATCGAGGCGCGCGGCGCGCACGACATTGCCAAGCGCGCCCTGGAGACAACCGGGCAAGTCTTTCGATTCGCAATTGCGCACGGGTACGCGCGCCGCAACCCTGCCAGTGAAATCCGTCCGGGCGATGTATTGAAGACTGCGCGCAAGGTGAATTACGCGCGCATTGACGCCAAAGAGCTTCCCAATCTTCTGAGGGCCATCGAGGTCTATCGGGGCGCGCCAGTCACCCGTTTTGCAATCAAGCTCATCGCGCTCACCTTCGTGCGCACCAGCGAATTGATTGGAGCGCGGTGGAGCGAGTTCGATCTTGAAGGCGGGCGCTGGGACATTCCTGCGGATCGTATGAAGATGCGCACGCCTCATATCGTTCCGCTTTCCAAGCAGGCAATTGAAGCCCTGGAATTGCTCCGCACGGTGACGGGGGAAAGCGACTGGCTCTTCCCCGGCGACCGGAACGCCAAGAAGCCCATGAGCAACAACACGATTCTCAAGGCGCTGGAGCGGATGGGATACAAAGGCCGCATGACCGGACACGGATTTCGCGGCTTGGCGTCCACCATCCTCCATGAGCGGGGATACGCACACGATCACATCGAATTGCAGCTTGCTCATGCTGCTCGCAACGCTGTTTCCGCTGCTTACAACCATGCTCTCTACCTGGAGCCGCGCGCGAAGATGATGCAGGATTGGGCGGACTTCCTGGAGCAGACCCAGCGCGGCGGCAAGGTCCTGCCCTTCAAGAGTTCTGCCGCTTGAGGTGTTGGGTCTTTCGACCTCGAAGCGAAGCGCCTCCGTTAGAGGGCATAAGGGGCGCTTTCCTATCCTCCGTTGCGAACTCGCTCCAGTAATGCCCTCAGAACTGCTTCGGTTTCCGCAGACGAGTTTGACTGGCACATCCCGAGTCCCCGGATGATTTCCCCCTGCCGATCACTGGTGACTGAGCCGTAGCTGTCAAACGTTGTGCGCACCTTCTCATGTCCCAAATTCTGGCTCCAGGCTTTGAATTCCTCCGGCGTCCGGCAAAGCGTCTCCCCAAGCCGCGCAAGCGTGTGCCGCAGTGAATGGGGATGGAAGTAGGGCAAACCGGCCCCTTCGAACGCCTCGCGGAAAATCGTCCGGATGGGCGATGTGGTTTTCCAGTGATACCTACCCAGTCCACAAGGCTCAAACTGCCGCGCCTTTCCCAGCGCAACGCGGGTTGCCGGAAACAGTGGATCGTCATTCCCCCAGAGCTTATCTTCTCTGAGGTAGCGGACCCATGCTGCGATGATTTCGACGATCTCCGCGCCAACCGGCAAGAAGTAAGTCGTAATCGTCTTGCTGAATTTGGTTTTCACATCGCGCGGGTCCTGGAACACGAGTTTCCCGGCAAAGTCAATGTGTTTCAACTTCAAAGAGGCAATCGCGCTATCCCTCGCACCGGTCAGCAAGGTGAAAGCGATCAAAGCGCGGTTGCGGCGTTGAATTTCCGTTTTGTTTGGCATGACCTCGATTACGTGCCTCACCTGTTCCAGCATCGGAACCTTCCGCGAGGTATGGGCTGTGGCGATCCGCGCGTCCTTGCTCGACAGGTTGAAGTAGTCGGCATCGGAATGTTGGATGCGGCTCTTGTAGCTCGGCTGATCCGCCAGCCAGAAAAAGAACTGCCGCAGTTGAGTGAGCGTGGCGTGAATAGTCGCCTTGCTCAGCTTCTCGCCGGACCGCTGGCTGGTTTGGTCCGCCAGATACCTCTTGAAGGCGACCGCTTGATCTCGGTGGAAGGCCCGAAAGCTCTTGTACCGGTTGTACTCTTCAAAGCGGCTCAGCGCCTTCGCAGTGGAGTCCACCGTTGCGTCGCCGCATTGCTTAGCCTCTTTCAGCCAACCGAAGTACCGGTGCTTGATTCGCTCGTTTTCCGCATTGTACTTAGCCATCGATGCGTACCCCTATTACAAGTCACTGTTCACGGTGGGACAACCTCAATCACTTACACGTCGCTACTCCTCCCTAAACTGGATGTCCAATTGGCCCCGAATCTGCTCCAATTTCGCCAGACTTGCCCGCCGGAAGATCATCCCGCCGCAGTCCGGGCAAATGCCCTCAAGGTTGCCGAACGCTTCCGTAATCGGGATGTAATCGGCCATGTTTCCGGCGGCCTTCTTCGCCGCTCGGCAGCGCACGCAGAACATCTCTCCCGGCTGGCATGGCCTCTTCTTCTGTTGCCGCTTTTCTTTGAGGAACTCGAAAAGCTCAGCTCCGGAAATCAGCATCGGTCGTCGGTCGTCAATCGCGTTGAGGCCCGCCCGCATCCAGGCCCGCACCGTGTTCTTGTGGACTTCAAGGCGCTGGGCGATTTCCTCCACCGCATAGCTCCGGTGAATCTTGACCAGACGATGGTTGGGGCGTCGCCGGACTCGCATTGAAGCCTTCTTTCCTACGACAGCGCCTTGCGCGCTGCCTCCAGCGTTGCCACCAGGACACGGACCTCGTTCTCAGGCTTCCCGGCGATCCGGGCCGCCACTAGGGCCGCAACCTCATGCTCGGGCCATCCAACAGCGCGCCCGCCCAAACTCACCGGGCGCGGGAAAGCGCCCTGCGTGATACGCAAATACACCGAGCTTCGTGATAAGCCGGTGGCCGCCTTCACAGCCGGAAGCCGCAAGATGCAGTGGGCCATGCTCAAACCTCCTCGCGCGTTTTAGAACTGCGCAAGTCAATGCATAACTGTGCGCATTGGGCGATTCAAGCCTGCCGCTCTGCACCACGGAGCTTGCAAATTCTTGGCTTTCAAGGGGCTGTGATGGAGGGGAGCTTGTGCGTCGGAGATGGTCAAACCAGGGCGCGCTGGCACAAGAGGCTGAATTGAATGAACTTGCGCGGACGGGAATCTGGGCGAAAAAATTCCGCCCAACTTTTTATCGCTTCATGTGTTTTCGAATCGTCTCGGCGCTGCGCTTCGGAGCGAATCCCATCTTGGCGATTTGCTGCGAATACCACACGTCGGACATATCGGGGCGGCGCTCCTTCAGGTCGCGAAATGCCCTCTGCCAGCATTCATGCAGGGCCTGAGTCTTCTGTTTGCGCGCCTCGCTCCGGGCGTTGTTGGGAGTATAGCGGGGATCGCCCGTGGTCGCCGCGTCCACCAGTTGCCGGATTGCTTCGCTGTTCACGGAATAGCCTTCTGCCCCGAAGCACACAAGCTCAGCCAACGGAAGGGCATTCTGCCCAGCCACAAGTTCCAATACTTCGTGCGCTCGCAGGCAAACCATCTGGCTGCGTTTCTTTCCCGTCACAAGGCCAAGCTCCCGCAGTCCGGTATCCGTCTTCCGCTGGCGGTTGGCTCGCAGTCCCAGGCACTGCGCAACAAACGCTCCAACGGCTTCCGCGCCGCAACGCCACTGCCTCAGCCGTTCGGCAGATACCGGTACCCGGTTGATGTCATCCCGCTTGTCGCAGACAGTAAACGAAGTTGCTGGCCGCGTCCCTCCGGTCACCGTATGGACCGGCATGGCGCATTGCTGCTCACAGCCGGGACAAACCACGCTCGTGGCCGGACTAGCTTTGACAAGCAGCATTTGCGATTTCAAGGCCCGTACAGCCTCAGCGGGCCACCGGCTCAATTCCTCTTCGCTCACCAGCGCCGCAACGCCTCTAGTGGCCTCTACGCGCGCCAACAAGCCTTGGAGCGCCTCCAGTGGCGTCATGCCTCAGTGGTCTCCGTCACGCCGAACTCCAGCCTCTCTGTTTGCTCTTTGGGTTCAATGCCGGAATCGGCAAGCATCTCGCGCAGTTTCGAGTCCAAATCGTCATACTTCAGCGAACAAGAGTTCGGATAGGTTATTCGGACAGTGACCGATTTTGGCGGCTTGCTCGCGTCAACCACGATCAAGGCCGCTAGTTCCACCTGCGTCACGTGATAGGTGCTCAACCTTGCCGACTTGCTTATTTCATCCAATAGGTCGTAAATGGCTTCCCGTCTGGCTGTGGCATCCGCTTCCAGGGTGATACGGTCCCCTTTCACAGCGATTGACGAAAACCGAAGTTTCTTCACAACCACGCTCTGGATGCCGCTGGCCGAATCATAGACGAACTGAAAACTTCTCTCCCGTAGTGGATTCAGATCGTAAACCTGCTCACCCGTGGGATCGGGCGGCAGCTCGGACAACTTCAGAATTTCCGTAGCAAACATCGCTTGCAGCGGTTCGACGGCCTTGTAGGCTCCGCGAAAATTGAGGTCCAGCGTCCCATCCCTTTGCGAGTAGACATAGATCACTTCAAAGGCCGGGTTGTGTGGCCTGGGCTCAAACTCGCCTTCCACCCATTCCAGGCTCCGCTGGGAGTAGTCTTCCGGATAGGCGAAGAAGTAATCCAGTTCGCCCCGTCGAAACGTCTCCACTAAGCAGTTGTTGCCCCGCCCCTCCGTGCGATGAAAGAAGTTGCGGATACTCGCTGCCAGCGCCCGCCTTCCCTCTTCATGTACCGATGCTTTCTGGTGCGGAAACCCCTTCCTCTTCCGCCAGTAGGGTAAATTGTCCGCATGGGAGAACAGAGTTGCTCCCTTCCAGAACTGGGGGTAATCCAGAAACGTCACCATCGCCCGCTCAGAATGGTTGTTCAGCGCCGCCAGCTCCTCCACCAGCGCCACGTGGGCTTCCGGCGTCTCCCGGAACTGCCATTCCGCCTCATCCAGAATTGCGCGAAAGCCCTTCTCACTGCTCATCTCGGAGATTTCCAGAAGCTCGGCGTCCATCTTTTTGCGCTCGTCTTCTGGCAACCCCAGCCAGGCCGCAAATAGCGGCTCTATCTTGGTCTCTTTCAAGCCCGCGAAGTTCACATCCGCAAGCGCGCCATGCGCCTCAAAATAGCGGGCCAGCAGCCGGTTCGGCATCTGCCGGAAGAAATCGCGCGTGGAGTAGTGACGGCCCATATCCCCTCGAAGCCGAGCGCAAACTCACTGCGCTCTAGAACGTAGTAGGATGTTGCTGTACTTAACGATACAGCGAATATGGACCAGACGCGAAGCATTCTGACTGCGGAAGGAATTGGTCTAAGCGACAGCCCCTGGATGACGGAAGGTGCGCCAAAGGGAACATCATGGCAAAACTCCCAAAACACGACCAAATGGCAGATCGGCAAACGGCTTCGACACCCCTATCTTCCGATCTCACTTTTCTGACCAATGAGGATGGGAAAACCCTGCACGACCGTTTCAAGGTTTTGCTGAAGAAGGACACACGCTGCTTTGACTGCTTGGTCGGATACTTCTTCGTCAGTGGGTTTTACAAGCTCTATCCTGCGCTTGAGGCGGTAGAGAAGATTCGCATTCTCATTGGGCTTAATACTGACAATGCAGCATACCAACTCATAGAGCAGGCCAAGGACGAAGGGGAACTCACATTCGTTTCTCATGCCGTGGCAAAGGAACGTGTTGCCAGCGACGTTTTGAAAGAGCTTGAAAAGTCTCCCGACGCCCTCGACGTTGAAACCGGCGTCCATAAGTTCGTGGAATGGATTCAGAGCGGAAAGCTCGAAATCAAGGCACATCCCGCCAGAAACCTCCATGCGAAGGTCTACATCATGACCTTCGTTGAGGGCGACAGGGACAAGGGACGCGTAATTACCGGGTCGAGCAACCTCTCGCAGTCCGGCCTCGCCGAAAATCTGGAATTCAATGTCGAGCTGAAAACTCGCGCGGATTACGATTTCGCCATCTCAAAGTTCAATGAACTGTGGGCCGTTGCTGTTGAGGTCACGAAGCCATACGAAGAGACAATCGTCAACCGTTCTCCCTATGCGGAGTTCACGCCATATGAGCTTTATCTAAAGCTCTTGTACGAGTATTTTCGGAACGAGTTGAGCCGCACATCTGAGCTTGATGACATCTACGTTCCTATAGGGTTCAAAAAGCTCAAGTACCAGGAGGAAGCTGTCCTCAATGCACAAAAAGTGCTGGAGGAATACGGCGGTGTTTTTCTCTCGGATGTGGTCGGCCTCGGCAAGACGTACATGTCCGCACTGCTTGCACAGCAGCTAGACGGACGCAATCTCGTGATCGCGCCGCCGCAACTCCTGGATC
The DNA here is from genome assembly GCA_964458965.1 of uncultured Occallatibacter sp. Classification (GTDB taxonomy): domain Bacteria; phylum Acidobacteriota; class Terriglobia; order Terriglobales; family Acidobacteriaceae; genus Telmatobacter. Next base: position 6,733 of record CAYWMR010000199.1, read on the forward strand.
GGGACAAGCGCGGGTCATGGCCGAATGTATTCGGTGATTTTCAGGTTAGGCAAACAGAATTCGTATCCATTGGCAAGATCGACGACCTGCTCAGGCGCGATTTGTCGCGATACGCAAATGTCTTCATCGACGAGTCGCACAGATTCCGTACAGAGACGAACACGACCTACGAGACGCTTGCCCAAATCTGCCGGGGAAAGCGAGTGATTCTGATTTCCGCCACGCCCCTGAATAATCGCCCGCGTGACATCCTCAGCCAGATCAAGCTATTTCAAAACGGCAAGAACAGCACTATCCCGAATCTGCGAAATCTTGAGGCATTCTTTTCCGCACTGGAGAAGAAGCTCGAAGGGTTGGACCGGCAAAACGACAGGGAACGATACTTTCAGGTTGTGCAGGCCAACGCAAAGGCAACCCGCGAACGCGTACTAAAGTACCTGATGATTCGTCGAACCCGGACTGAGATTCAAAGGTATTACGGCGACGATATGCTCCAGCAGGGGCTTCACTTTCCCGCCGTTGAAGACCCGCAACCGCTGTTCTACAAATTCAATGCCGTTGAGAGCCAAGTGTTCGATGAGACCACCCGGCTCATCGCATCTGCCTTCAAATTTGCCCGCTATCGCCCGCTGACCTACTACGAGGGCGGGGATACAGGTGGGGAGGTTCAAGGACAGCGCAACCTTGCCAAGTTCATGAAGATCCTCATGGTGAAGCGCCTTGAGAGCAGCTTCTATGCGTTCCGCTTGACGCTTGACCGGTTCATCCATTCCTACGAGCGCGTCATCGGCGAATTCCGCAAGGGTCACGTCTACATCAGCAAGAAGCACATCAACAAAATCTTTGAACTCCTCGATGAAGACTCCCAGGACGCCATTGAGGCTTTGCTTGCAGAAGACAAGGCCGAGCGCCTTGATGCAAAGAACTTCTCGCCCGACTTCATCACAGACCTGGAAGCGGACTTCAAGACGCTGAAACACATCCAGACTATCTGGAAGGCCGTGCATCGTGATCCCAAGTGGGAATCGTTCTGTGACATCCTCACAGGTCAAGGGCTACTGAAAAAGAACAAGCTCATCATTTTTACGGAATCGCAGGAAACGGCTGTCTATCTCACGGGCCAGATCGCCGAGCATGTTGATTCGCATGTTCTCTGTTACTCAGGGCAGTCGGACGAAGCAGCGCACAAAGCTGTGATCGCTAACTTTGACGCCAACGCATTCCACCCGCGCGACGACTACCGGATTCTGGTTTGCACGGAAGTGCTCTCTGAAGGCGTGAACCTGCACCGCTCCAACGTGGTCATCAACTACGACATTCCGTGGAACCCGACACGACTGATTCAACGTGTTGGCCGCGTCAATCGCGTGGACACTAAGTTCACCAGCATACACACCTACAACTTCTTCCCAACTGAAGAAGGCAATGACCTGATTAAGCTCCGAGAGGCGGCAGAGGCCAAGATTCACGGATTCATTGAAATGCTCGGCGCGGATGCCCGCCTGCTGACCGAGGGCGAGGAGATTAAGTCCCATGACCTCTTCGCACGCTTGAACTCTAAGAAGATCATCACGGGCGAGGACGAGGACGAGGAGAGCGAACTCGAATATTTGGGCGAAATCCGCGAGGTGCGCGACAAGCAGCCGGACCTCTTCGCCCGGATCAAGCGTCTTCCCAAGAAGGCTCGCTCCACACGGCAGCTTGCCGCCGACAGCGCCCTTACCCCCAGCTTTCCGGCTCTGTTTACCTACTTCCGTCACGGACGACTGGACAAGTTCTTCCTCACAGGCAGCGCCGCCGGTCCGGTTGAATTGGACTTCCTCGCAGCCGTCAAGCGGCTAAAGCCCGCCGACACGGCAGAGAAGTTACAGAAGATCGCCGCCGACTTCTACGACCTGCTGGCAAAGAACAAGGCGGC
>CAYWMR010000200.1:0-8574 GCA_964458965.1 uncultured Occallatibacter sp.
TTTTATGGCTGGTCAGGACAATGTACGAGCGTTTCTGCATTCCCACCACGACCTCGACCTGGCCTCGGTGCGTTTTGCAAATCCATTTATGCCCGCCGCGCGTTTCAGCCTTGCTACGGGCCTCCATATCATCGTTGCGCACGAGAGACGTCACCTGTGGCAGGCGTGGCGCGCACGTGAGGCGGCGGAAGCTGCACCCGAGTAGAATGCGGTTCGCTGATCGGCGTGCTTTCGCAGGCTCTCGGCTTACAGTTTGTTAGCCTAGCGGTATGCGGCTCCCGGTTCTCCTGCTCATTAGCATCGCTATGATTGCACCGGAGTGTCTGGCACAATCGCTAGCGCAGACACCATCGTCGATGCCGGCATATCACAAGCTTGAGTTCGAAGTAGCATCCGTCAGGGAGAATAAGTCAGGAGGTCCGGCAACTTCGAACTTCCCGCTCGATCGCGGAGGTGCTTATTCCTCCACTGGAGGAGTTTTCTCCGCTACCAATCAACCGCTTGTCGGCTTGCTCATTTTTGCCTACAAGATAAACATCACCGAGTTTCGCGGTGGACTTATGCGCAGCCTTCCAGGTTGGGCGAAGACGGATAAATTTGACGTCTATGCAAAAGCCGCATCCGAGAATCCAACTAAGGAAGAAATGCGGCAGATGGTGCAGGCTCTCCTTGTAGACCGATTCAAGTTGAAAGTCCACGGGGAACAGCGGCAAATGCCCGTGTTCGGGTTATATCTTTTAAAGCCCGGGAAGACCGGGCCTCAGTTGAAACCGCATGCTTCGAATTCTCCGTGTCCGGCTCCTCAACCTCCTCCTGCACCGGAAACATCCGTCGCGAAAATGGTTGGGCTTTGGCCACCTGTCTGCGGCGACGGCACTGAGGCACGGGTTTCAAAATACCTACTGAGGGAGGGTGGCCGCGACATGACCATGAGCGCAATTGCGGATTGGCTGACTGGCTCAGGAGAGTTTGATCGGCCTTTTGTGGATCGGACCGGCCTGAACGGAACATTTGATTTCGTTCTTGAGTTCGATTCCGAATCCTTAGGCCGTGAAGGCGTTAGCAGCGCCCCACGAGACGACTCCGGACCCACGTTTATGGAAGCTATGAAGGAGCAACTTGGACTTCAGGTCCAGAAACAGGAAGGATCCATCGGCATCTTCGTGGTGGACAATGTCGAGTATCCGTCGGCGAATTGATCCTTGATGGGAAACGCATGATGCTGCGCACTACTCGCGGATGATCTTCACGAAGATACCGTCGGGGAGTTCGCCTTCCAGCAGGTGGACGACACCGCCTTTTACATAGCCTTCGAGGATTTGGCGGGCGGGTTTAGCAGGGGTGGTGGATAAAGCTCCTTGATTCCCAGGTCTCAAAGGCGGAACCTGGGGCGAACGTCCCTGCTCCCTGTTCCCTGCCTCCAGTTCCCTGTTCCTCCCCATTCCTTTGTCCATGGCTTCATTTGCCAGGCGGTCGGCTTCTTGGTTGCCGCCGCGCAGGGTATGGCGCATTTCGAAGCGGTCGAGTCTAGCAGCCGTGCGGCGGGCCTGCTCGTAGAGCGGGCGCAGGACGGGGCTGGCTACCTTGTACTGGCCCTTCATCTGCTTGACCATGAGTTCGGAGTCGGAGACTACGCGGAGGCGCCTGGCGTTGTGCTCAATGGCCCAGGCCAGCACCGCAAGCAGGCCGGAGTATTCGGCATAGTTGTTAGTCTGGTTGCCGAGGAAGTCGCTGAGGCGGGCTACGACGCGGCCTTGCGGGTCTTCGACGATGGCGCCGTAGCCGGATGGGCCGGGATTGCCGCGGGAGCCGCCGTCGCAGTGCGCTGTGAACCAGCCTTCAGAGGAGCCGGAGTCGGGAGCTTCAAAGAGATTTCCGTTCATCGATTCCTAGTTTAGCGGTTCCTAGTGTTGCGGTCATTCATCTGCATGGCCGGAATGCTCACCAAGCCGAACTTTCGCCGTCTACCAATTACGGACATTTTCTTTTCCCGGAGCGCAAGAATCTATGGCAACGGATGCGGTGATTTACCCCACTTCCACGGTTGCAAGCTCGTCTGGTGTGGCATGGCCGGCGGCGCGGAGGGTACAATCCTTCCCAGGTATGGCCGCGACCACCGCAATCGACGGACCGAAGGGCGGGCAAGATCGCCTGCAGGCGCGCGCGCCGGAGATGGAACTGATCCGCGAGGCGCAGAATGGATCGCGTTCGGCCTTCGACTCCCTGGTGCGGCAGTATGAGCACCAGGTGCTGCGGCTGGCGCTGCATTTGACGGGCAGCGAGCACGATGCGGAGGACATCTATCAGGAAGCTTTCCTGAAGGCCTACCGCTATATCGGGAATTTCCGGTTCGAGTGCTCGTTTTATACGTGGATTTACCGGATCGTGACCAACCTTTGCCTGGATCAACTGCGGCGCAAGAAGACGCGGCGAGAAGACCATGCGGTGGTCGTGGACCATTCCGGAGACGAGATCGACCTGCTGGCTTCAGTCTCCGACGACCGGTCGTTTTCAAACCCGGCGAAGGAACTGGACCGCAAGGTGCTGGGAGAAAAAATTCAGTTGGCGCTGGACAAGCTGACACCCCGGGAGCGGATGGTTTTTGAGCTGAAGCACTACCAGGGATTAAGACTTCGAACGATTGGAGAAATGCTGAGCACGACGGAAGAGACCGCCAAGAATACGTTATTCAGAGCAACGAAGAAGTTGAGAACGCAGTTGGCGGAGTTGCGGTAGGGAATCCCCGGCAATCTCGAAAAGAGATGCGGATAGCGGGGACGAGATGTGGATCATTTGAGGTTGAGAGGACGCGAAGATGAATTGCGAGTTAGCACATGAGCGGATTGTGACGGCGGCGTACGGAGAGCTTTCCGACGAGCACATGCATGAGCTGGAGCGGCACATGGCCGGATGCGGGGAGTGCCACCGGGAACAGGAAGAGCTGCTGGCGCTGAAGCTGCTGGCAAGCGCGCATCCGGTTCGTGAGCCGGGAGCGAATCTGGTGGCTCGGTCGAGAATGCGCCTCGAAGAGGCGCTGGACGCGCTGCCGCCGCGGCGCTGGTACGACCGCGTGAGCCAGCGCATGATGAACAACTTTGCCAGCGTGCAGGCGGCGCCCATTGCTGCTTGCTTGTTGCTGGTGGCAGGAGCCGGCGCGGGCAGCCTGGGCGGATTTGAGTTTGCCCAGAACCGCGCTGCGCAGACGGCACAGTCTGTGCAGGCAATTGCCGATAAGGCGCAGGACCCGGGCGGGCCGGCGGAGATTGCCAACATTTCGAGCATCGTGCGGCAGCCGAATAGCCAGATGGTGGAGGTTCGTTACAACCAGGTGGTGCCGCAACGGATTCAGGGTTCGCTGAACGATCCTGCGATTCGGCAACTGCTGATGCTGGCCAGCGAAGATTCGGCGTCTGCGGGAGTCCGCGACGACTCGGTGGGACTGCTGGCGGACGAATGCCGTGCGGGGCACAGTTGCCAGGCGACGGGCATCCGAGATGCGCTGATGGTGGCTTTGCGTTATGACAAGAACGCCGGCGTTCGGCAGAAGGCGCTCGAGGGTTTGGAGCCTTACGTGGCCCAGGATGTTCGGGTGCGCGACGCGGTTCTGGAGGCGCTGATGAACGACAGCGACGCACGGATTCGCACCGCGGCCATCAATATACTTTTGCCGGTGGAAGGCGATACAAGTGTAAGACAGGTGTTGCATACTGTTGCCAATTCGGACCATAATCCTGAAATCCGGACCGTTTCGAGACAAGCTTTGAGCCGAGTACCGGAGATTCAGTAAAACGTACCTACCTTTCCGATCACCGCGCCGTCAGAAGAGAGCGCGGGCCGGAGGGGAAAAGGAACCGCGGGAGAAGAAAAATGAAGCACATTTTGAGGCCGTATCACAGTGTTGGATGTGCCGTGCTGGTGGGCATGAGCATGGCAATGGCTCCTCCAGGCGCGCTCGCGCAGGGGAGCGGGGTTGTCGAGATAGTTCAGGAGGGAAGTCCGCTGCTGCTGCACTCGGCCAGCTCCCAGGGTTACCTGGGCGTGGACGTGGCGGATGTGGACCAGGACAAGGCTCAGGTGCTGAAGCTGAAAGAGATTCGGGGCGCGGTGATCACGCTGATTGACCACGATGCGCCAGCTGGGCAGATCAACCTGAAGGTCAACGATGTGGTGCTGCAACTGAACGGGCAAAACGTTGAGGGCGCCGAGCAGTTGCGCAGAATGTTGAGAGAAATTCCCGCCGGGCACAAGGTAAGCATTGAGATAAGCCGTGACGGGAATATCCAGACTCTTGGTGTGGAACTGGCCGATCGCAGAATCATGGAGCGCAACGTTTGGACCAAGCTCGGCAAAGGCGGCGATGTGTTTGCGCAGCCGAATCCGGGGATGGGAATCCTGAACGGCGGCGGGGACGCACAACTGCCTGGCGTGTTTGGGATGCCGATTTGGGGCAGCACGCTGAACGTGGGCGCACTGGTGGAGCCGCTGACCTCGCAGATGGCCGATTATCTGGGAGTGACGAACGGGCTGATGGTGAAGCAGGTGGCGCGCAAGAGCGAGGCTGCAGCGGCGGGACTGATGGCCCACGATGTAATTCTGAAGGTGGGTCAGGACGCTATTACTACGCTTTCCGGATGGGATCGCGCGCTGAGGGCCAACGAGGGCAAGCAGGTGCAGGTTACGGTTCTGCGCGAAAAGAAGCAGCAAGTTTTAACACTCCAGGTGGATTCGAAGCATAAGTCGGGTGGGCTTTTGCAACAGCAGTTTTTCTCCGACGGCGATTGCCCGCTGGTTGCCGAGGTAGATCCGGATTGGGCGCAGACGTTTGGCCCCGATGGGCAGGCGGCGAGATCGTTGCGCGATCAGGCTCGGGCGATGGCGGAGCAAATGAAGGCCAACAGCTTTCAATTCGACCGGAAACAACTGGACGAGCTGAAGCAGCAGATGGAGGAGTTCCGGAAGGACTTCAAGCCGGAGGACTTCAAGGTCGACCCGAAAGAAATGCAGGAAATGAAGCAGCAGTTGGATGAACTGAAGGGTCTGCCGGCTGGGGATTTCAACTAAAGTTTGCAACTCAAACTTTGAACTGGATTGGGCGCCCTGGCAAATGCCAGGACGCCCTTTTCGCTTTCTTTGCGATTTCAATCGGAGATTGCGGTTACGATTGTGCATGAGAAAGATGAGCGAGACCGATTCCCTAACCCGACCGGTTGAGGTGTGGCCCCCACTGCCGCAGAGCGAGTGGAGCGATACCTGCGCAACGTTGCAGCTCTGGATGCAGATTGTGGGCAAGGTGCGGCTGGCGCTGACGCCGCATGTGAACCACACCTGGAACGTGACGCTCTACCCAACGGTTCGCGGGCTCACCACTTTACCTATGAGCCATGGCTCGCGCATGGTACAGATCGATTTCGATTTTCTCGATCACGAGCTTGTAGTTCAGACCAGCGACGAAGGGCGGCGTGTGATTCCTTTGCGGCCCATGGCGGTAGCGGAGTTTTACGGTGAGGTGATGGCCGCGCTCGATGGCCTCGGTACGCCGGTCCGCATTTGGCAAATGCCGTGCGAGGTCGCGAATCCCATCCCATTCGGGCAGGACCAGATTCACTGCGCCTATGACGCCGAGTTCGCGAGGCGTTTCTGGCAGGTCCTGTTGCAAACCACACGTGTCTTCAGCGTTTTTCGGGCAGGGTTCAGGGGCAAGGTCAGCCCCATTCACCTGTTTTGGGGAGCGCTCGATCTGGCTTGCACCCGCTTCTCCGGCCGCACTGCACCGGAGCATCCCAGCATGCCTGGGCTGTGCGATCGGGTGACGCGCGATGCCTATTCGCACGAAGTAAGCAGTTGCGGATTTTGGCCCGGCGCGCCTGGAATTGAACCGTTCTTTTATAGCTACGCTTACCCTGAGCCGCCCGGCTACGCGCAGTATCCCATTGCGCCGGCGCAAGCCCGCTTCAACTCGAGCTTTGGCGAATTCGTGTTTCCGTATGAGGCCATGCGCCAGTCCACTGATCCAGATGCTGCACTCCTCAAGTTTCTGCAAAGCACCTATGAGGCCGCGGCGAACTGCGCCCGTTGGGACCGCGACGCTCTGGAGGTTGCCACTCAGGCCACCTGAAGGGTGCCCAGGTTACTTCACGCCTTTATTCGGATCCCACACGCCCTGAAGCTTGCGCACGTAGAGGATCTGACCGATGTGGTAGGCGTTGTGCGCTCCGACGTGGGCAATGAGGGACGCGTTGGCGGCCAGCTTCTGGTCGTCGGCAGTCTCCACGGCTTTCTCCCAGTCGATCATCACCTGGTCGAGCTTCTTTACCAGGTCGTCCCATTGAGCGGGAGTGAAATTGTCAAAGGTCTCGTTATTGTTTCCGTCGAACGGGGCCTGTTTCTCGCCTTTGAACTGTTGCAGAGAGCGCGCGTCCCAGTACCAGAGGTGGTAGGCCAGTTGACCGACGGAGTGGTTGCCTTTTCCCGGGCTCCATTGAGCCTGCGCCGCGGTAAGGCCCTGCACAGCTATGTTTGCCGGGACGAACCAATCTTCCTTATCGTGCGTCGTGTGCAGTTGCTCGAGCAGCACGCCGCGGAGTGTGGTGGGCGGTTTGGGGTCTTGGGCAGAGACGGCAACGGGAGTGGCGAGAACGAGGAGGATGAGCAGATTCTTCATGGGCGGGACCTCTGGGGGGTGGGATTCGGGGAAGTCTATCGTATGGACGCATAAGACCACGAAGGGTGAGTTGCGACAGGTTGACGAGATGCAGTCCTTCGTCTCCGCTCTGGATGACAGCAGTTTATAGGGAGCCAGAGCCGCGCTACTGCTGCTGTTGCATTTGCTGCATGTCAATGAGTGGGATGGCTGGCTCGGGTGGTTGCTGGGCACGCTCTACCAGGACGCTCCAGTCCTCGGGGATGGGCATTTTGCGGTCGAGGGCCGGGGCTTGCTCGCTGGCCTCGACATGCACGGCCACGTAGAGTTCGCTGTCGGTTTTTCCACGGAAGATGCCGTGAGTGGGCGGGACATCGGCGTAGTCGCGGCCCACGGCGGTTCGGATGTGCCGGTGATGGGCGACAAGATTATTTGTGGGGTCGAAGCCGACCCAGCCAAGGTGGGGCATGAGCACATCGACCCAGGCGTGGGTGGCGTCGGGTGTGGAGCGGTCGTGGTCTTCGCGACTGCGGTACAGGTAGCCGGAGACGTAGCGAGCCGGGATGCCCACATGACGAAGGAGGGCGATCATAGTATGGGCAAAATCCTGGCAGACTCCCTTGCCGCTGACAATGGCTTCGTCGATGGGCGAGTCCACGCGCGTGTGCCGGGGCACATATTCAAAGTATTCGAAGAGACGCTGGTTCAGCTCCTGCACCAGCATCAGCGGATCGTCGCGGCGGGTGACGCCCATCTGTTTGGCCAACAGGGCGACTGCCGGGGTTTCGACAGCAAAGGTCGAGGGCAGCAGCATCTCCCAGTAGTCGCCGGCCTCGACCAGATCGTCGAGTGCGCCCCATGCATCGGGAGACAGAAAGTGAGGCACATCGGGCAGAGACTGCTGCTCGATGACCGACTCGGCAACAATGACCAGTTGCGTATGCTCGCCGGGAATGTCGAAGTGCTGCACGTTGTTGCCCAGGTGATCGCGATAGCTGAAGACGCGGCAACGCGGGCTGACGGAGAGCGAGAATGTGAGGCAGTGCTGATTGGTGTCGGAGCGCGGGTGCATGCGCGTCTCCATGATGCTCTCGCTGATGGGCTCAGAGTACCGGAAGCGCGTAAGGTGGCGGATGGAATAAAAGTTCATAGTTGCTCCGTTAAGTAGCTATCAGCCTTACACCGCCAGCGCGGATTGGATGGAGTAGTGGACGTAGTAACGATAGATGAGTTCGTGGATGATGATGCACTGCTCGCGAATGTTGTGCAGGAATAGGGCCGGGTTGCCGGAGAGAATGTCTGAAATGGTGGTGAAGCTGAGCATTGCGTGCAGGCGGCCAATCACCGCTGTTATCTCTTCAGGAGCGCGCCGCCCGCCGGTACGCTGGACTGATTCGACGGCGTGGCGCATGCTGTCGACGCAGTAGCGGATGGCATGGGGAAAATCGCGATTGAGAAGAAGAAACTCGAGAATGCGGTCGGAAGAGAGGTCAGCGGTGTATTCCTGGCAATAAGCTTCAAACGAAGTGCAACAACGCAGCAGCCCTACCAGCTCAAGATACTGGTAGCCGGAGTGTTCGCGGTCTTGCCCATGGAACACTTCAGGCTGGTAGACTTCAAGGAGTGTCGCGGTGGCGTAGGCTCTTTCGAGGTATCGGCCGAGGCGCATGAATTGCCAGCCCTGGCCATGAATCATGGTGGTGTCGCTGACTCCCTTGAAGAGGTGAATGCCATCGACAATCGACGCCAGCGCATCGTTGATATTGGAGCGGAATTGGGTTTGGGTGTGGGGCGAGTGCATTTGATGGTAGAGGCGGTTGAGGCGCTGCCACTGTTCGGTGGAGATCTCCTCGCGCACCTGGCGCGCATTTTCGCGTGCCCAGTTGACGCAAAACGTAACCGAAACATGGTTAAGGCTGTCGAATACGAGCGAA
>CAYWMR010000201.1:0-8535 GCA_964458965.1 uncultured Occallatibacter sp.
CTTACGATCTCCCGGATGGCGGCCGCCGCCGCGCGGGTTTCGGCGAGTGCGGCATGGCATTGCTGTGTCGTGAGACCGGAGCCCCCGGCGTTAAGCACATGGGCGATCTGGTTGAGGTTGCTGCCGACTTTGTTGAGAGCAGCGACAGCGCGGCCGAGCACCTCGGCATTGACGGGTGGGCTGCGCCGGGCGCGGGGACCTGGCGCCCCAAGGCCGCATGCGCGCAAAAAGCCGGCAAGGCTCAAGCCGACCTCGCGGGCTCTCTCTTCGACGGCGGCCCGTTCGTCCGGCAAAAGACGGACAAGAACGGCACCCTTGGCGCGCTGACGCTTCTCGCTGCCGCTGCGCTTATAAAGCGGCGGTTGCGCGTTGTCGTTCGCCGTCATGGGCGCACCTCCCATGAGCAGAACGCGGCGGCAGCGCACAGGCCTGAAGGTGTGGAAACCGGCAGAGTTTCCGCAGGCCGCTTGCGGCACAGGGGAAGGATGCAACGGAGGGGGTTGCCCCCTCCTTGCCAAGTTGAGCGAAGGCATACGGCTGAAAGCCGTGTGACCTGAGCGTGGCGCGGTTTATCCGCGCACAACTTGCTGTCCGCCTTATGCGCACGATCCATTCCAAGACTGAATCGAAGAATCAATCGCTCGGCAAGATTTTTTCTGCATTTTGCGCCCGAACTATTTCGAGAGCAAAACAGATGAACAGAGCAAGGTCGCGCGCCATGCTCGCGGCCTTTCCACTTTAATGCAGGCAGTAGGAAAAAAGATCGGATAGTGCCGTGGACTGCATACGCGGCTATTCGCTGATGATTGAAATAAGAAACAAAGAAAAAGGGCAAGGCACCCGTGAGAGCGCCTTGCCCCAGCTTAAGACTGAGTCTGTTATGCGGCTTCTTCGTCCGGCTGTTCTGATTGCCGGTCGTTCGTCCTGAGCTTGAATATCTCGCTGTGGGCCTGATCGGCAACCTTCGCCAGGAGCAACAGGTCGCTCGCGTTGAAGGTAGACGAAGTCTGGTACTTTCCGGAGTCATCTTTGTAGCTACGCTCAAAGGTGACGGAGTAGAAGACTCCCTTCTGGTTTTGGTTCCGCCAGATTGCTGCGGATACCGGGTAGAGTGTGACTTTAGCCGCGGGTTTCTTTTGGTCTGACATGGTCTTGTCTCCTTTTGATGTTCGGGTGCAGGATCGCATCCGATGCAAAATCCCAAGCGCGCCCAAGAGGCGGGAATGTCAAAAGCGCGTAGCGGCATCGCAGCGAATTTTCTCTGCGCGCGGAGCGTAGCGAGCACGCAAGAAAATTCCGAGAAGCCACCTTTTGACAGGCACGCCCGGCGCGCTAAGGATTGCATCGCCCAGGATGCGAATCTTGCAGTCCTGAAAGCGGAAGGCAAGAGTCCCAGGGCAACCAAGAACACCCGTGTATGCAACTGAACGGCCCGTGTTTGAAGGCGGTCTGGCATGGAAACATCCGGGGCAAATTGCCCTTCCGTTTCCTCATTGTGACGCGGGTTAGCTCAGAGCAAAGCGGTTTAGACAAAAGAAAGATTGCAAGTTTCGCATGGGATGCTTGGTTGAGAATTCGCCGCATAAATCGTGCGCGGGGGTAGTTGCGGAGACGGGAATTCATCGCTGGTTTGAATCCAAATCGGCGTGAACGCGAGGTCTTAACCATATTTCTCGCTATTACTTTCAGCTGATTCTTGCTATAGAGACGGTACATTTTCTAACAATTGATGGAACTGCAAATGAGCAAGCAAAAGATGAAGTTGAAAGACATCAAGGTGGAAGATCTCAGAGAAGAGATTTATACCGTAGAAATAACCCGCTACGTCCCTAGCGGTGTGGCCATGGAAGAAGTATGGCGGAACAATGGCCGGAAAGTGCACCGTCCCATCCAGGATGGCCCGGCGATCATTCGGCGCGAAATCGATACAGGAGAAAACATAGGCGGGGATGAGTACATCGTCAATAATCAAGTGGTCGATCCGAAAGATGTAGAGCGCCAACTCGCATCCCGCCCGCCACACATCACACCTTGGATGAGAACTGAAAAACGCACGCCGCGATAATCGCATTCGCGCCGCGTATAGATGTTGATTACTCGTGCGTATCAAATGCCGCCCTGAGTTTACTTGGGCGAAGAATAATAAAATGGCGCATCTTGAAAGCTGATCGGGATGCGGTGCCGTGCTCCGGAAGTCGCGGACGGCTCTAGCAGCACAGGTGGGATAAGGTAGTGCGGCTTGCAGTCGCTCTGCGGCAGTTCACCTTCCTGCAATTTTGCGAAGAGAACAGTGGCCGCGAGTTTCCCGAGCGCGCCTGTGTCGAATCCAATGCTCACCAGCGGTGGAATTACGAAGTCACCGAAGGGCTGCCCTTCTGTACCTATAACAGGGAGGTCGAGCGGTGGTTGTCGGGTTGCAAGGTAATGTCTACAACCAACAGCAAGACGGTCAGTGAGCGCAAATATCCCGTCTAAGTCGGCCAGTTTGTCACTCCGCTCAAATTGTTTGAGCGCGTCGAAACCGCCCTGCTCATCGCTTCCCGCCGCGCGCAAATGGCGAACCTTTAACTGGTCGCGCAATTGAATCTGGCAGCCCTTCGTACGATCCTGAAGCGGAGTTATAACGAGGTCGTTTGGTGAACGCGAGCCCTGGTCGACGATGAGAACCCGCGCACAACTGCATTCTTTAAGGTAAATGCCCGCCTTCCGGCCGGCAGAGATGTCATCGTGATGAATGCAAGGCACGTCGGGCAAGTCTCTCAGATAGCGATCAACGAGCACGCATTCACGGTCTCGGAGCAGTTCTCTGGTTGTCGGGTCTAGTGTCGCATCGCTGACGGGAACAACGAGCACGCCTTGCGTGCGCTCTAACAGATGTTGGAGTTTCTTCGCTTCGGATACTGGATCGTCGCCTGAGACATCGACCATTAAGTCGAAGGCATGTTTCTCACAGACCTCGATGACACCTCGGATGAGATCGCCGACAAAAATGTCCGAGGCATCCGCCAATAGAAGACCAATGGACGGTCCTGTGCTTTGCGTCCATCCATCTGGCGGGTTTTCCGACATCCGGATCGCGTAGGTTTGCTCGCTTAGATAAACTCCGGGGTCGGGTTCGATTGTCCTTGAAGCTTTCCGAAGTTTCCCCCGAAGGCGAGACGCAATCTGATTTGCCGATTCGGGATTCCTTGTGAGGCCCATCAGAGACACAGCGTCCTTGACGGTAAGCGGATTCTCGGATTGTTCCAATCGGCGAAGAAGCTCATTCCATAGTTTTTCTTCGCTTCCTGGTGCTGCTTCGACAGTTCTTCGAAGCCGCCGAATGAGGACCTGCAGGGCCATCCCCTCCCATTTTCCTGGACGATGCGGGTCCATAAGGCTCTGAACAACACTCCGTTTCTAGGTACTTCATCGATTAACGATGAGTTTACAGGCAATCGCCTGGACCTTGACTAAACCTTGCACGAAAAAACACACGACATACGAATGGTCTCCAAACCAAGCCTGTGTTCCTCTTGATCCATGAAAAGCGCGACCAAGCCACGAATTTCAATAGCTGAGCCACTGATCTCAGTGTCGCCCTTTGAGTTGCCTGAAGTGCGCGAAACGAATTGTGAAGTCTTCGGCAACGGCTGGGAGGCGCGGCATAACGCCGAGATTTGGTTGGCGGAACCGAACGGGACTTACGAATAGCGGAATTGGGCAGACGGATTCTTCGGTCGAGGCGGGCGCAATGGATAACAACGATATGAACGGACACGGAAACGAGAAACTCGAAGCGCTCCGCAACGACGGTTCTGATTCGATTCCTCGGGGCGCTTGTATTGTACAAACCAATCCATCGGCCTCGCTTCGCGACGACTCTCCAGTCGGTCTCACAGCGGCTGAATATCGCACCTTTCAGGACGCCTATGACTACTTCAACGAAGCATTCTTCAGCACGGTGTTGCCACAAGTTCTGATCACCTTACAGCGGAGCCCTCGCGCGAGGGGCTATTTCTGTGCAGACCGCTTTCAGAGTCGCGGCTCCGTTGACCGACACGTCCATGAAGTGGCTCTGAACCCGAACTACTTTCACGACCGGTCGGACAAAGAGATTCTTTCGACCCTCGTCCACGAGATGGTTCACGTCTGGCAAAAGGAGTTTGGCCGTGCAGGGCGCGGTCGTTACCACAACCGGCAATGGGCGGGAAAAATGTGCTCGATCGGCCTGATGCCAAGCACCACGGGTAGGCCTGGTGGCCGCGTCATCGGTGATTCCGTCTCGCACTACGTCATCGCCGGTGCAGAATTTGATACGGAATGTGACAAATTTCTCGATGGATACGGTCTCGTGTGGGAATCCGCGGCGAGGGGAACAGTGCCTGTTCCAAAAGGCGCTGCGCAGCAGACACGTGCGAAGTTTTCTTGCCCAATTTGCGGTCTCAACGCCTGGGCGAAGCCAGACGCTCAATTGCTTTGTCATCGATGTTCGAGCGACGCGCTTGAATTTATCCAGATGTTGAACACTGCGAGTCCGCGATTAGACGTGGCTCAACCCTAATCGGCGGATAGGAGGCGCGGATGGAATTACGAAACGGATTTTCCGAACACTCGAAGAGCCTTCCCGACCTAGTGCAGGAAAAGCTTCGCGCCCTGACTGTGCGCGAGCTCGCTACGCTCCTTCATGTAAGCGAGCGGCTCATATACCGGATGGCGGCCGACGCTGTGATCCCAAGCTTCAGGGTCTGCGGCTCAGTGCGTTTTGATCCAAACGCGACTGCCGCATGGCTGAGGCGATCGATGACTTCCCCCGTGGTGATGCAGAGCAATCCAAGCAATTTCCATGATGTTTCGCAGAGTTTAGCGGAAAGGAGAATGCCGGATTCGCTTACCGCCGGCGCATCGGGATATGAGCAAATTAGTTGCAATCACTCGGCTTGAATCTCTCCGCGCACGCGAAAAGCACATCCGTGAAGCGCTTGCGGTCGAACAGTCGAAGCTCGCAAAACGACAGAAGCGCGAAGCTGAACGAGAGCAAGCGCTCATCGGTGAAGCGGTCGTAAGAGCGGCGCTAGCCTCCTCACAGTTCAGAGTGGCTGTTATCCAGATCGCGCTGACACAAATCACTGACCCGAAGCAGCGCGCGTTCCTCACGAGCCGCGGGTGGAGCGAATAGATGAAAAAGCAGCTCACAACGCGGCTCATCAAGAAGCATTTCGGTCCCCGCGCCAAAATCGTCTCCCGGCTCCGCGGCGGCTTTCTCGTGAAGACATGTACCGGCGGCAAGGTGGTCGTGACCGACCGGGAGTGGAAGAACCTGGAGGGCGGCCAGGATGTCTGGGAAGGGGTCGTGGGTCTCTTCGGCGAGCTCAGTGGGCGAGGTGTGAAGGTCTACGGGACCGCCGAGCAGATCGCACATGCGCTGCTGGCCGGACGTAAGTTGGGCGTTGCCGTCGAGGCCTGTGAGTCTAAGCGCTTCTTTGGTCTCCTTAAGACGCCGCCGCCGGCCCTGCCCTCCTCCTCCGGCGTACATGGCAGTCAGGCGCTCGATTGCGGCGCGGCCGCCTTGCGCGCCGCCGGCCTGCTCGGGCCTGGGCGCAGCCAGGGCATCCGCGTCGGCGCCTGCTGGGAAACAGGCGAGCCCCTGCGCTACGCCGGATCTAGTGCTGAAAACTCGATTATCGGCTTTGGACCGCCCGGCTCGGGGAAAGGCGTTTCGTTCCAAATCGTCGCGGGCCTGGAGTTCAGCGGCTCGCAGGTTTATGTCGATCCGTCGGGGCAACTCTACATGACCATTGCGCCGGAACTGCTAAGGCGTGGAGTCCGGGTCATCCCGATCATGCCATTCACCGAAGGCTTCCCGGATGAGGTCGTGGCCCTTGCGAAGCAAACACGATGCCTCAATCCGATGGATGCGCTGACGCCGGGCGAAGGCTTCGACGCCGATCGTGCGGAGCTCGCGCAACTGCTTAAGCCCGAAGAAAAGGGCACAGGCGGCGATCCATTCTTCAGCCTGAGCAGTCGCGCTGTGATCACAATGCTCATCGGCGGTGTGAAGCTCTATTCGCACCCGGCGGAGCAAAACCTCTGCGAGGTCTACCACAAGCTAGGAGACGTTTTCAGCTACGCGCGGTCGCTGATGGGGAAGCCCAACATGCCGCGCAGTATTTCAACGCCGCTGCGCCGTTGGGCTGCGCCAGGAGCTGAAACCGACAGGACCCTGCGCTCCATCGTTGAAACCGCCCTCGCCGAATTGTCGTGGCTTGGCGATGAGGCCATCGAACGGGTGTTGCGTACCTCGTCATTTGCGTGGGATGACCTCAAAAACGGGCCGCGTCCGACCGCTGTGTTCGTCCTGCTGCCGGTGAACAAACTCCAAAGCCACGCATCCCTTTTGACTCTGTGCTGCGGGGCGGCACTGATGGGCCTGAGCAAGACGGAGCGCGGCAAGCATTCCGTGCTTATCACGGTGGATGAAGCGGCCTTACTCGGTCACATGCCGATGCTGCAACGAGCCTTCGCTGAGAGCCGCAAGCGAGGCGTTCAATTATCGGTCTGGTTTCAGAACATTCACCAGGCTTCCGCTATCTACGGCCACGAGGCCTGGCGAAACATGCTTTCGGGGTCCGACCTGCAGATCCATCTTCGACCACGCGATTTGGCAAGCGCTGAATTCATCAGCCATGAGATTGGCAATTACAGCGAAATTATCCCGCATTTCTCGCATGGCATGGGGCCTGGCGGCATTCCGCAGGAGAGTGTCAGTTTCGGCGAGCAGGGACGTCCGGTGATGTTTCCGCAGGACATCATGGCTCTGCCTAATCACCCCCAAGGCGGAAGCGCGGCAATCTTGGTCGCGCCGGGACGCGCGCGCAATGCCCTCAAAATCTGGGCAAGGCCCTGGTTCGCGTGCCCCGACCTGAAACACAAGGGCGGCGTCGATGCCTATCATCGGCACCGCGAGAAAGGCAACCTATGACACCGAAGCAAGGGGAGAAAGATGACGAGATTGCACGGGAGTTGGCCGAAAGGCTCGCTGACAGCGAGGCGGCGCGCGAGAAGATTGGCGCCGAAAATCTTTCGCTTCAAGAGCAGATCGAGCGCCTGAAGAGGACTGTCGAAGACCTCATGACAGAGGGGGCAGCGCTGAGAGCTGAGATTGCAGGCAATACCGCAGATCTGGGAAAGGCCAATATCGGCAAAGAGAACTGGACGCCACCTTCTCAAAAAGAAAGTCGGGCGGCGCGATTGACGCGCGCGCTGATGGAAGCCGCGCAGAAAGGGTAAAGCCATGGAGGAATTGGGAAGTGTTTTAGAGAGCATTTTGACGTGGGCGAAGATCGCAGGTATCTGCGGCCTGATTTGCGTGGGGCTTATCGTGTTCGGTCGCTGGGGGAACAGCACGCCGGCAGAAGCGAATGAGACGCAACGCGACGATGCAGGCCCGGAACTGGAGCAGACAAAGTCAACAGCCCCGTTGCAGGCGCCGGAGCCGGCAGAATCAAGCGGCCAAGCTCCGCCGCAAGCTCAGAATGCGTTGCCGGCGATCGCTAAGCCCTCGCCAGATCAACCAGCATTCGCGCAGCCTGAGCCTGTGGTTCCAGTGGACCCTCTGACGCCGGTTTCGCCTCCGGAGCCGGGCTGCGAGGCTCCGCTCGTGAACGAGGTTCCGGCACATAAGAAGCATCACGGACTAAGACGCTTCTTCGGCGCCATCGGTCACGGTTTCAAGGTATTCGGCAAAGGATTAATCGGGAGGTAGCACAATGAGTTCCGCTCTCGCTAAACGTCTCTCGCGTGCCCTGCTCGAATGTCAGGGCCTCCAGCGAACGTCGCGCGCCGAACCCGTGCGCATCTTAAGAGCTTTGCCTCCGCCGCAGACGACGGATGAATTCGATCTCGAAGTGCGTTGCCAATCGAACGGGCTCCAAAGATCTGGCGAGCTCTTGTGGTTGCCGCGTGTCTGCGCCGTCACGGGCGAAGGTTGGGTGCACTCTTATATCTACGATGGGCGCGGCGGCTTCCGTCCGGGCGAAGGCGTCTGCATGCCGAAGAACCGCTGGCGTCTTTACAGCCAGAGCGTGAACCTTCATGCAGTCGATGTCGGCGACATGTCGGATGAAGAGTGCCCTTATTGCGGAGCGACCTGTCGCGGCTGGAATGGCCCCATCCACTGCACACAATGCAACGCCCTTGTGTGCTTCGGTCGGACGACCGCCGATCGCTACTTTCATTGTCGCGCGTCATGCGGGGCCGAAGGTCAACTGAAGGCGGACGAACGACAGGAGTTTGGCTTTGTGCCGACGCTGCAGCGTGGGGGGCATCCCGGGCGATAGAGCCTGGTGAAGGGTGAGATCGCCGGCAATTGCAATCAAGGGGGAATTGATCCGTCGTGGAAAAGATCGTTCACAACATGACCCGAACCGACTTCCGGAGATTCCGGGAGATGGCGATCGACGGTCTGCTGGATGCGACGTTCTACGAATATCTGGGCCTGGGAGGTGACCTTGATGAAGCCGAAGCTTTGAAGCCATCGCTACGACGGGCTCTGAC
>CAYWMR010000202.1:0-8518 GCA_964458965.1 uncultured Occallatibacter sp.
GCGGCGAACTGGGCTACTCGCTGGTGCACGCTTACGGCGCGGCCTTCGACAATCCGGACCTGATTGTAGCCTGCGTCGTGGGAGATGGCGAGGCTGAAACCGGACCGCTGGCCACAAGCTGGCACTCCAACAAATTCCTCAATCCTGCAACCGACGGCGCAGTGCTGCCCATCCTGCATTTGAACGGCTACAAGATCGCCAACCCCACCATTCTGGCGCGCATTCCACACGCCGAATTAGAAGACCTGATGCGCGGCTACGGCTATGAGCCCTTCACACTGGAAGGCGACGATCCGGCCGTGCTGCATCAACAGGCCGCGGCCGTCTTTGACACCATGCTCGACCGCATAGCCGCGATTCAAAAAGCAGCGCGAGAGGACGGCTCGACCGCGCGCCCAGCCTGGCCCATGCTGATCATGCGCACGCCCAAAGGCTGGACCGGCCCAAAGATCGTAGACGGCAAGCCAGTCGAAAATACCTGGCGCGCCCATCAGGTCCCGTTGGACGGAATCTTCCAAAACCCCGAGCACCTGCGCCAGCTCGACGAGTGGATGCGCAGCTACAAGCCCGACGAACTCTTCAACGAGAAGGGACATTTCCGTGCAGACCTGGCGGAGATTGCTCCCAAGGGCCGGCGGCGGATGGGCATGAATGCTCACGCCAATGGCGGCCTGCTGCTGAAGCCGCTGAACGTGCCTAATTTCCGCGATTTCGCTGTGAAGATTGAAGGCCGCGGAGCCAAAGACGTGGAATCGACGCGCGTGCTCGGGCACCTGCTCCATGCCGTGATGCAGGCCAATACCGACACAAAGAACTTCCGCGTCTTCGGCCCCGACGAGACAGCTTCCAACCGCCTGCAGGACGTGATTACCGGAACCGGCAAGGCCTGGATGGCCGAGACGCTTCCCGTGGACGAGAACCTGTCCGAGACCGGCCGCGTGATGGAGATACTGAGCGAACACATGTGCCAGGGCTGGCTGGAGGGCTATCTGCTCACCGGACGCCATGGCTTCTTCTCCTGCTACGAGGCCTTCATCCACATCATCGACTCCATGGCCAATCAGCACGCAAAATGGCTCAAGGTTACGCGGGGCATTCCCTGGCGGAAGCCGATCGCTTCGCTCAACTACTTGCTGAGTTCGCTGGTGTGGAGACAGGATCATAACGGCTTCAGCCACCAGGATCCGGGGTTCATCGATCACTTATTGAATAAAAAGGCTGACGTGGTGCGCATTTATCTGCCGCCCGACGCCAACACTTTGCTTTCGGTTGCGGACCACTGCCTGCGCAGTCGCAATTACATCAACCTCATCGTTGCCGGCAAGCAGCCCGCTCCGCAGTGGCTCACCATCGACGAAGCTGTTGCGCATTGCACCACAGGCTTGGGCACTTGGCAGTGGGCCTCCAACGACGAAGGCGGGCCGGAGGTGGTAATGGCCTGCTCCGGCGATGTGCCGACATTGGAAGCGCTGGCAGCCGTCATGTTGTTGCGCGAAAGAGTGCCTGACTTGCGCATCCGCGTTGTGAATGTGGTGGACCTGATGACTCTGCAACCGCAAACCGAACATCCGCACGGCTTGCCCGATGAGGAATTCGACCAGGTCTTTCCTGTTGGCGTCCCGGTGATCTTTGCGTTTCACGGTTATCCGTGGGTCATCCACAGGCTCACTTACCGGCGGCACAACCACGACAACATTCATGTGCGCGGCTACAAGGAAGAGGGCACCACGACTACCCCCTTCGACATGTGCGTGCTCAACAACATCGATCGCTTCCAGCTTGCGCTGGATGCAATCAAGCGCGTCCCCCGGCTCAAATTGCAAGCCGATGCCGCCGAGCAATGGTATTCGGAACAGATTCAGCGGCACCGTCTCTATGTGTCCGAAAACGGCGACGACCTGCCCGAGATAAAGAACTGGCGTTGGCACGGGAGTCCGGCGGCGAACAAATCAAGTTCGCAAAGCGCCGAATTATCGGTGGGCGAAGCGTCGACGAGCGAGGACGTGGCTATGTGAACTGGAGCCCATTGCCGGCCGCCCATCCTTCGCTTTTGCCGTGAGAGATGGACGGCCATGGGCCTCAAACCGAGTTAGTCCTCGCTAACTCACTAACTAACTCCGCTGACTAGCTCAGCCCTAACCGAAGAGGTTTTCATTCATGGCATCCTTGCCCGTCCTCGTCTTGAACAGCGGTTCATCTTCCATCAAGTTTTCAATCTACGAAGCCGGCTCCGGCCAACGACAAAAGCTCCACGAAGGTGCGGTCGACGGCATTGGTACCGACCAGGGCAGCTTCTGGATCAAGGACGCCGCGGGCCAGAAGCTGGTGGATCAAAGCCCCGCCTTGCCCAACCGCGCCGTGGCCTTTGCGCTGGTGGCTGGGGCCTTGCACTCGGCCGATTTCCCCGCCCCGGCTGCCATTGGACATCGCATGGTTTGCGGCGGCCCAACCGTGCAGGACAATCAGCGCATTACCCCTGAGCTGATCGATGAGATGGAGCGCTACACCGCCTTTGCGCCGCTGCACACACCCATCGCCGTCTACATCATGCGCGAGGCTTTGCGCCTCTTTCCCGGCGTGCCCAACTTCGTTTGCCTCGACTCCTACTTCCATCGCACCATGCCTGAAGTCGCCCGCCACATGCCCATACCCGAGGAATACTCCGACATGGGAGTTCGCCGCTACGGCGCGCACGGCATCTCCTACGAGTCGATCGTGTACCAGTTGCAACCCAACGTGCCTCAGAAGCTCATTGTCGCGCATCTCGGAAACGGAGCGTCAATCTCTGCCATCCGCAACGGCAAATGCCTGGACACTTCCATGGGCCTGACGCCAACCGGCGGCATCATCAGCGGCACCCGCACCGGCGACATCGATCCCGGCGTCCTTCTTTTCATCCTGCGCAAGATTTGCGAGACCGCCACCAGCGCTTCCGATGCTGCCGATAAGCTGGAGACCGTGGCCAGCAAAAAGTCCGGCCTGCTTGGAGTCAGCGGGCTCTCAAACGATATGCGCGACCTGCGCGACGCCATCAAGGCAGGCAACGCCAAAGCGCGCCTGGCTGTGGACAAATTCACCTGGACGATTGCCCGCTGGATCGGAAGTTATGTGGCGGAGTTGGATGGGCTCGACATGCTTGTCTTCACCGGTGGCATCGGCGAAAACGACATTGCCAGTCGCGCCGAGATTTGCGCCGGCCTCAGCGCGCTGGGTATCGTGCTCGACCCGGCCCGCAACAATGTGCGCGGTGCAGCGATCATCTCCGATCAGAATTCGCCGGTGACGGTGCGCGTGATTCCCCCGGCTGAGGACCTGATGATTGTGAATCATGTGGTGCGGCTGCTGGAGGACTAAAAGGTACATCGGGACTTTGATTTCCGATCCGCGCCGGAATTGAAAAGACTTCCGCCTGCGAACCGGAAAATCAGCCCGTTGATCTACACTATTGGGTTCCATCCGGAGTCTTCCTTCATGCCTGCTACCGCAATTTCTTCCGATGCCCAACGCCTCCCTTCGCCCTCACTGCGCCGCTTTGCCTGGGGCGTGCTGGTTTACTTCGTCGCCACCATCTTGTGGGGCACACTGGTGCGCGCCACCGGCTCTGGAGACGGTTGCGGCAACCACTGGCCGCTGTGCAACGGCACGGTCATGCAGGTCTCCCCCAGCGTAAGCACCATCATCGAATTCACCCATCGCCTCACCACCGGCCTTTCAGGCTTGGTTGTCGTGGGCTTGCTGATTTGGGTCATTAAAGGCACGGTGCGCGGCCACCTTGCGCGCGCAGCAGCCTGGGCCTCGGTGGTGTTCACGCTCATTGAGGGCATGCTGGGAGCGTTCCTGGTCAAGCTCGGCCTTACGGCACAGAGCCACTCACCCCTGCGCCCGGCTTACCTTGCGCTGCACCTCGTCAACACGCTGCTGCTGCTGGCCACGCTAACCCTTACCGCTCACCTGCTCAGCCGCAAGCAGGGCTATCTGCGCACCAGCATCCGCCTGGTCTCGCCCTTCGGCGCAGTCGCCGGCATCTTCGTGGTCATGATTGTCGGCGTCACCGGCTCGCTGGCTGCATTGGGAGACACGCTCTTCCCCGAAACCTCGCTGGGCCTCGCCCTTGCGCAAGACTTCGCTTCCACCAGCGGCTGGCTCGTACGCTGGCGATGGATGCATCCCACGGTCGCGTTCCTGGCCAGCATTTTGCTGCTCTGGCTGCTGAGTCACGCAGTGCGGCGCGGTACGCACTGGGACAATCGCCGCCTCTCCGCGCTGGTGTTGTTCCTGCTGGCTACAGTCTTTTCGCTGGGACTGCTGGACGTTGTGCTGCTGGCCCCGCTATGGCTCCAGGTAGCGCATTTGCTGGGCGCAGATACGCTGTGGGTTTCGCTGGTAGTGCTAACAGCAAGGCTCACCCTGCAACCGAAAGAGCAGGGACTTGGGACCAGGGACTGAGGGACTAGGGAGTAGGGAGTAGGGAGTAGACAAAAACAGACGGCTCGCAAAAAAAGGTGGGTTGCAGAACAAGTTCTCCGCTTTTCCTATTCCCTAATCCCTATTGCCTGTCTTTTCACTTCACCAGCACGCCCGTAGCCACATAACTGCTGCCTTCCACACTCGCCGGCAGTGACGGCAACTCGGGCGTCGGCGTCAGGTTTTCGATAACCCCATCGCGCAGCAGCACCGTATCCTCCACCTTGCCGCCACGGATGCTCGGGTTCCACGCGAAGGCCTGATTGTTGACCACCACCTCGGTGCCCTCAGGAGTTGCCACCCACTCGCGCTCCCCATAGCCCGTTGGTCCGCCCTGATGATGGAACCGCTCTTCGCCTGGAAATCCCTCCTCCGCATACGCCGCCTGCGCCACTTTGAAAAGCTCGGCGGAAGTAGCACCCACGCGGGATGCGTTCAGCAGCGCGGCATTCACCTGCGCGGAAGCTTCGAAGCGCGCAGCAAGCTCAACCGGCAGATCGCCAAAGTGAATGAACCGCGTGATGGAGATTGCCAGACCCCACTTGCGCGAGCAGAGATTCAACATTCCGTATTGCTTCAGCCGCTTACCCCGCGCCACGGCATGCTTGTATTTCAGTATGCGATCGTCCACCGCGTAGAGATAAACCGAAGGCAGAATGCCGCGCCGCAAAAGCGCGTTGGCGGTGATGGCTTCCAGGTCATACTCGCTCAACCCAGGCTCAACCTCATTCAACGCTTCCACCGTTGCTGCCGCAGTCTCCGCGCCCAGCCATCGGTAGCGCGCAATTTCTGTTTCGCTCAACGCCGCGCGCAGCGGATAGAGATTGACCGGCGTAAACCCTGCGCCGGCCGTATCCGAACCCAATGGCCCACCAGCCAGCTTCGCCGCGGCAGCAGCCGTATCGTCAGCCCACCATGGAAACAGCACGGGCTCAAAGTCCAGTGCGCCAAACTCCTCGTCGTTCAGGCGAGGCGCTTCATTTTCCGTGGTGAAGTAGTAGCGCTTGCCAGCTGCCGTCACCAACAACGACGCCACACCCGTTTCGCACGGCGTCAGCACCCGCAACTCCACTGCGCCGCCCGTCAGCCATGCCACATTCTCATTGCGACGAATCAGAACGCCGGCCAGCCCTTGCGCCTTCAGCCACTCCACAACCTTCTCTTGCTTGGAGTCCAACTCCGCATTCCACGCGGCTTCCGCAACAATCGTCGTGCCGCCAACAACCAGGCTCTTGCCAATTCTCTTGCTCATGATTGCATCCTTCTGAATGACAGGGAATAGGGATCAGGGAATAGGGAAAAGAAGCCGCTCAATCCAATGCAAGCTCGTTTTGCGGCGAAGCAACTATTCCCTATTCCCTGTTCCCTATTCCCTGCTCTTCTCAATCTTCCAGCGCCGGATGATAGTGGCTCTCCCAGCCCAGATACCGCGCAGCCTCGTGAACAGCCTTCGAAACATCGCTGAAGTTCGCGGCTACATGATGCTCGAATCCCTCACGGCAGATATACTTCAGCAGCTTTTGCAGTTGCGGAATCTCAGCCACACCCGCGCCGCCAAAGGTTTCAAGCGGATCATCGGTGAACTTGCCCGCGCCTGTGTATCCGCGAATCACGCCACGCCGATCGTCGGTTGAGTAACGCGCGTAGCACATCGCACCGGCCTTCACGCGGCCCACGCAGGTGCCGAACGTGTTCTCCTTGCCCACTGTGCCGGCAATAATCTCCTGGAAGTCCATCTTCACTTCCTTGAAGAAATGCTTGGGCAGGTTGGAGCAATGGAAGCACACGCACTTATCGGGATGACTGCCATAGTTGTTATTCCAATCCAGCAGCGCCGACGGAGTTCCCGATGCCAGCGCCAGCATGTACATGCTCAGCGTGCCGGGCACGTCCACTTCGCAGGCCGAGGGAATCAGGTTGTTGCTCATCATGCTCATGATGGTGCAAGGCACAACGCCGAAGAACTCTTCCATCGAAGTCCAGCACTGCACTGCGCTGATGGTCACGTGGGTCTGCCTCATCCAGCCGTCGATCACCGCGCCCAGCTTGGACATCTTCATGAGCGCATCGTCGGGAATTCCGGCTGTCGACACATAGCTCTTGATAGCCGCCAGCTTGGCTTGCGCGGCATCGTCGGTGTCCTTCATCTTGTTGATGCGGCCGAAAACTTCAGACAGATCCAGAGTCTCGATGGTGATGCCGCTGGTCTCGAGAATTCGTTCCGAGTAACGCACCGTGTTGAAGGCCGTGGGCCGCGCCCCGATTGCGCCGATGCGCAGATTCTTCAGCCCCTTCACAATGCGGCAGACTTGGGAAAACCACTCCAGATCTGCTGCGAACTCCGGTGAGCTGGGGCTCTCCGTGTGCAGCGTGGTCAGCGAGTAGTTGATGCCGTACTGCATCATGTTGTTGCACGCGCTCATCTTGCCGCAAAAACTGTCGCGGCGCATGGCAATAGTCATGTCGTCGGAGCGGTCCGGAGTAGCCTGCACCAGCACCGGAACCTTCAATCCCGACAGCCGGATCGCGTCCACAATCCCGCGCTCTTCGCCAAAGTTGGGAAGCGTTACAATGATTCCGTCAATCTCCTCGGCGTGCTTCTTGAACAACTCCGCGCAGAGCTGCGACTCGGCATAGGTTTCAACCGCGCCGTGGCGCGACTCTTCCGGACTCAATACAATCGCCTTGGCCCCGGCGGCCTCTAAAACAGAGATGATTTCATCGCGGCCCGACTTGGCCAGATGGCCCGGAAAAAACCCGCGATTCCCTACCACGATTCCAAATGTCATCGTTCGTTGTGCTGTCATGATTCAATTGCTCCTTGTTGCCGCAGAGTGGTTAACCGTTGCGGCCCGGGCGAAAGCGCAGGCTGTAAAACACGCCGAGCGCAAACATTAGTCCGCCCCACCAAACCGGCGCGTGCAGGTTGGCCAGGATCACGTTGGCCGTCTGCCCGATAACCAGTTCGTACACTCCATAGCCAAATATCAATGCGCCATAGACGGTGAGAATAACTCCAATGAAGTACCAGATCGAAATCCCTGAGTCATGCATGCGTGACCTCTCTACCAGAAATAAATGTTGAGGGCGAGGAAGCAGACGATCGCAAGAATCGTCCAGAAGTACTCGTTCTTGTAGAACGGCACAGGCTCTTCCTCAGGCAGCTTGGTGGCTCCATAAACAAGACCGTCCAACTCCGCCACCGGACGCGCCTTGCCAAACATACTCACTACAAAAACAACGATGACGCAGACAATTACCGACCACAGGGCGCGATACATATCCTCGGCCATCGCCTTCGCATCGGGTGAAAGAGCAACGTAGCGCAGCGCCGCGGGGTAAAAGTGAACCCATGCCCACAATCCTATCGAAGTCAGCGTACCGATTAACAGGCCCCAGAATCCGCCAGCCTTGGTGGCCCGCTTCCAGAACATGCCCATCAGCACCGCGCCCAGCAACGGCGAAATGAAGAAGCTGAACAGCGCCTGCACGTAATCCATAATGCCGGCCGCATTCATCACCAGGTAGGCCGCGCCGATAGAGATAACCACGCCGACAATCGTCACGATGCGCCCTACAAGAACATAGTGCTCGTCGGGAGCATTCTTGACGATGTGCGGCTGGTAGAGGTCATAGGTGAAGATGGCTGTAAAGGCGCTCACGTTGCCCGCCATGCCGCTCATGAATCCGGCGATCAGCGCGGTAATGCCAAGGCCCAGCAGCCCTGGTCCCAGGTAGCGCACCATCATCAGCGGCAGCACTTCGTTATAGCTGTGCATGCCTGCTCCCGGATTTGCCGCGACAACGTTTTCACCCACCAGATGCATCAGCGTGCCATCGGGGTTCTGCAGCACCACCAGGCCCAGCAGGCCGGGAAGAATCACGATCAACGGCACGGCCATCTTGAAGAACGATCCGATCACCGGAGCCATGCGCGCGGAACGCAAACTGTTGGCCGCCAGCACGCGCTGGACTACAAGAAAATCGGTAGTCCAATATCCAAAGCTGATGGCAAATCCCAAACCAAAGACAATGCCCGTCCAGTGAATGCCCA
>CAYWMR010000203.1:0-8505 GCA_964458965.1 uncultured Occallatibacter sp.
CAAGCGGTTTGCGGAAGCGCTGGTGATGGCCTGGCACCGCTCCCGCGGCGTGAACACGCACCTGGTCCGCATCTTCAACACCTACGGCCCGCGCCTGCATCCCAGCGACGGCCGGGTCATCTCCAACTTCATCATGCAAGCCCTGCGCGGCGAGCCGCTCACGATCTATGGCGACGGAAACCAGACCCGCAGCTTTTGCTATGTCGACGACCTGATCGAGGGCATCCTGCGTCTCTCGCGCTCCAGCGAGCACTCGCCGGTGAATATCGGAAACCCCGTCGAGTTCACCATATTGGAATGCGCCCAGGCGGTGCTCGACGTAACCGGCTCAAAGAGCAAGCTGACCTTTGCATCGCTGCCCCAGGACGACCCCACGCGGCGATCTCCCGATATTGCCAAAGCACGAGCCCTGCTGGGTTGGGAACCGCGAATCTCCCTGCGCGAAGGCCTGCTGAAATCGCTCGAGTTCTTCCGCAGCAAGGCCCTGGTCGGCGCGTAAAGCAGCAGTTTTTTTGAACTCGGTACCGCGTCAGGGAACCCGTCCAGGCGGTTCGCCCCCTACCGCGCAGGCCGGTTTCCATCCACGCAAGACACTTCGGCTCACAATCCATTTGTCCACTGTGCCAGAAACTGTGTACAGTTCTAAGCAGCGCGGCTTCCCTGTCCAATTGCTCGCGCCGTGCGACAGCTGGAACCACTGGTTGAAGACAATCCCCGCGGTTTCCTGCTGGCTTTTTCGCCGGGATTCCTGCCATCCAAGGCAGACAAAATCGCGGAAAAGGAGGTAGCGCGCAATGCGTAGGCTGATTCTGCTCGGACTCATCGCTCTCATCGTGCTTCCGGCGGGCGCAACAAAGCGCGTGACCGTGGTGCAATTGGAGCAGATTCTGGCCAACGCCGCCGCGCATCATTCAGATGAGGACGTTGTGCGGCTTTTCGGTGACCTCGAACTTACCGAGCGGTATACCAATGACCAGCGCCGCCACCTGGTTGAAAAACTGCATCTTGGCCCCAGAACAACAGTGGCCCTCCAACTGCTCGCGGACGAATCCGCCTTCCTCGAACTTCCCCGTGCCGAACTGCCCAACACACCAGCCCCAGACGCAGCCACGGAGCAGCACATCCTCAACGCCGCCCGTAGGTATGTAATCCAGATCTTGCCCCATTTGCCGAATCTAATCGCCACCCGCTCGACATTCCACTTTGACAACAGCGCGCAGACTGTAAAAGTGAATGAATGGCCTGTGCGCGCTGGCCTTCATCTGGTAGGTTCCTCGAGCCGCGAGTTTACTTTACGAGACGATGTTCTGATCCAGAACGCGGAGATGAAATCGGCCGCCGGATCCGGAAGTCAGGCATATGCCCCGCCAGAGACCGGACTCCGGAGCGCAGGCGAATTCGGGCCGTTTCTGGTCATGATCCTGCACGACACCTACAAGGGGAAGATCGCCTTCCACCATTGGGAACAATCCCCTTCCGGTCCACTCGCCGTCTACCGGTATTCGGTGCCCAAAGACGCCTCAAACTATACCGTCGATTACTGCTGTATCGCCGACCAGCAGGGAGTTCTCCTTCGGCGGGGCGGCAGAGGCGGTGGCGGAGTTCCGCCGCCGACCAACCTTCAAGACGATCCCGCAAAGCATTTTCACAGGATGCCCGCCTATCACGGATCGCTGTTCATCGATCCTGTCTCCGGCACCATTCTCCGCATCACAATGCAGGCGGAACTGGACATTGACGGTCCGGTCACCCGCGCCGATGTCCTGGTGGAATACGGCCCGGTCATGATTGGCGACCGCAGATTCATTTGCCCGCAGTTGAGCCTGGCGCTGACGCAGGGGCCGGCCGGCTCCAATGCCACCCTGGGCCTTACGCCAGAAAGGCAAATCACTGAGGCCAACTTTACGCAATATCACCGTCTCGGCTCCTCCGTGCGGGTCATTGCAAACGAGGCAGAGGCCGACGCACCCAACGCGACGGCACCGAATCCCAACACTCAGTCCTCATCGAGTCCCGGCACTATGGCGGGAACCCCGCCATCCCCCAACCCCGCGATTGAGCCAACCGGAACCGAATTGGCGCTCAACTCCCCGCCACCAATGCCGGCCGCCTCGCAACCCGCTGCGCCCGCGCTACCCTCCGCAGCGCCGCCCAACCCTCCACCGGCTCCGGTTCCCCCGCCAGATCCCGTTGTTCCAGAGATCAGCCTCACACCTGCCACAGGCGTTCTCGATCTGCCTGCAACTCCCGCCCAACCCCTCGACAGCACACCCCAGTTGATTGGGAAGCCCCGCCTCGTGGAAGTGGGAATTGTGGCCTACGACAAAAAGGGAAAGCCGGTTACAGACCTGAAGGCCGAAGATTTCGAGATTTATGACAATGGCCGAAAACAGGATGTGCGCTCCTTCTCGCAGTTTTCCTCCGGGGCGTCAGCCGAATCCCCAACCAGCGAAACGCGCGATCGCACCTTCACCAACCGCGCCGCCAATTCTGCCTCCGGATCGACGCGAACAGCCACAGACCCCAGTGCAGCCGTCCTGTTAATCGATGAAGGCCATATTGCCGCGGCTGACATGTCCCGCGCCCGCCAGGAAATGCTCCGGTTTCTTTCGTCAACAGCTCCCGGCGAGCGTGTCGGCATCTACACCATGAACGGGACGGGATTCCAGATTCTGCAGGAAGTCACCGCGGATCATGCGGCGCTGATGGCAAAACTTCAAGGGTGGACTCCCACAGTGCATTCTGAAGCTCCTGCGCAGCGTGAGGGTTCACGCAACCATCCGCCCTCGTCCGAATCGCACGAAGCGCACAACACCCCCGCCCCAAGCCCCAGCGCCAATCCGCTTGACCTGCCGGATGCGGGCACTCCGGTCGACGTTCAGTTGAAAAGCCTGGGCAGCAATCCCACTCGCGCTTCGCTCATCATTTTCCGGGGTGTGGCGCGGCATCTCTCCACCATCCCCGGATACAAGAATCTGGTCTGGATATCCAGCGACAGCGTCTTCTCCGATTGGCAGGATCAGGCAGCCGGCGCAAATAAAGGTCCGAGCGCCATAGACGCTTTTGCGGTGCATGCGCAGGAAGCCTTGAACGATGCTCATGTGGCAGTGTTCCCCATGGACGTTTCGCAGTCGCCGGCGCAGACTGCGAACGGCAGGAATCAAGGCATCGGTGACGACTCTCTCCAAGATAGCCTGGGTAACCCCATGGCCTCAGGCTTGAACAGATCCGGCATGAGAAACGGCGGCGGCAGTGGCGGCCCTCCCGGCTCCGGTCCGAGCATTGATACCGGGCGCAACTCCATCGAAATGCAGCAGTTCACACGCCCCATCCAGGCACCCGTTCAGCAGGTGGCCGATGCCACCGGCGGACGCATTGTTCGCCACCCCATCAACCTGCCGGGAGAATTGACCAGCATTGTTCAGCAAGCTCACGGAGCATGCCTGCTCGGCTTTTCTCCACAGGGCCCCCCCGACGGACAGTACCACACCATCCAGGTCAAGCTGGTCGACAGGCAGCGCGGCCTCACCCTGCGCTTCCGCACCGGCTATCTTTTTGCCAGGGATCCAGACAGCTTCAAGAATCGCTTTGAGCAGGCGGTCTGGCGTCCCAGAGATGTTGGCGACATTACCGTCACTGCCGGCGTGACTCCGATGAATCCCACATCCAACCCGCAGACCTATCAGGATTCGGCCGGCGGGGCAAGAGTCAAGGTCGGCATTCTCTTGAGCGACCTGGGACTGCGGCAGCGGGAAGACCGCTGGCTTGACCGCGTGGATATCTACTTTGTCCAGCGCGACGATGCAGGCATCGAGAAGCAGGTAGATGGGCAAACCCTCGGCCTGCGTCTCACGGCCTCAACCTACCAGAGCATGTCGACCGACGGCGTGCCGTTCGAGCATGTTGTTCAGTTGCAGCCCGGCATGGCTTCGCTGCGCGTTCTGGTTGTCGACGAAAACTCCGGCCGCATGGGCTCGGTCACCATCCCGGCGCCAGCACTGGGAGCCACACCTTGAGGAGTTCATCGGTGAATTCAACGCCGTCCGCAGTCCGTTTCGCTCCGCAGTTCGTCAACACATCATGTCACATGGAAGCGGCGCGATTGGTGCGCCCGAATCTTTGGGAGAGTTAAGCCGATGAAACGTTTTGGATGGATTCTTGTACTTTGGATGGCAACGGTCCCGGCGTGGGCCGCGGGAAAGATGACCGTTCAACAACTCAGGGACCTGCTGATCTCACTGCAAAAGGCGAACACGGCCGACGCCGATGTAGCTGCTCAGCTGAAGGATGTGGAGCTCACCGAAGAGATGACCCGCAGCGTGATGAACAGCCTGGGGCCTTACGTGCCGGGTCAACTCACCACCGAACAGCTTTTCGTTCTTGAAGCTCGCAGCGCCGTTCTGGCCCCACCCGCAGCCGATCTGCCATCGACGCCGGCGCCCGACGCAGCCACGCAGAAAGCCATCCTCGACAAAGCCATCGACTATACAAACAAGACCTATGCGCAGTTGCCTGATTTGACTGCAACCAGAACCACGCGCCGCTTCCAGGACAACGTGGAGCCGCCAAAGGGAAGTGTAGCTGCACATAGCAGCGCCACGCTTGCGCCCCCATCCCCGCCGATTCGTTACATGACCGGCGAAGAGACGAAGGTGACCTTGCTCCATGGAGCGGAGCAGAACCCTCTGGCGAACGACAAGACGAAATGGGGGGATAACGGCAAGATCGCGCTGCTGGGGCAGGAACCCGTTCTGAGTACAGTGATTCGGGAAGCACTGGCTGCCGGCAAGATCAACTGGGTTCGCTGGGAGACGATCGACGGCAAGCAAGCGGCCGTCTATACATTTGCCGTGGATAAGAAGACCTCTCACTATGCGGTGAACTATTGCTGCTTCCCCGAATCGACCCAGGGCGGAGACATGGTTCTCCGCGGAACCGGGAGCGCGGGGGGCGACAACAAGGGCAACTACGCTGTGAACCAGGATTGGAAGAATTACAAGGCGACCATACCCTATCACGGCGAAATCTTCGTCGACCCCGATTCGGGAACCGTTGTCCGGCTGATCACTCAGGCCGACTTCAAATCGGGGGAATTGGTTCGCCAGGAAGATCAGTGCATTCAATTCGGTTCCACGACGGTAGGCGACAAGCCGGTGGTTGTCCCAGTCACGACGTTCATCGACACTCTGTCTGTGCCCTACGGCGATAGCCTGAGGGGCAGGTCGATCTTTCGCCACACCCTGTTTATCTCCGAATACAAGAACTACGAGGCCAGTGCGGCTCACTGATTGCCGCAAGACTTGTCTTCACATCGATGCGAAGTCCGAATGCGGCCGCAGGCTCATCGCTGTCTCACAACGCACCGGGGCACTTGCCTCGAATGCGCTCCTCATTTGACCACGTTGATGGCCGCCGCACCGAGCGCCAGTTGCGAGAATACCTGTGTCCAATCCGCGAATGCCCGGATCGCACTGGGGCGCAATACCTTGTCCGGTACAACCACCGTGTCGCCGGGGTTCAACCGCAGTTCGTTAAACCCATTTGTAAAATAGTTCTTGTCGACAACAGCGCGGCTGATCACGGAGCCGTCGGCACGAATCACAAATTCGTGACGCCGGTCCGCATCGCGATCCGGCCCTCCCGCCATTTGCAGGAAGTGTTTCACCGTTTTCGCCGGCTCAAACAAAAATGAATTCTGGTCGTACACCGCGCCAACCACGTTCACAACCGAGGGCACGAATGGCACCACGAACCGGTCTCCATTTTCCAGTTTGATCGCCGGCACGTCCGCAACGCTTGCCTTCGTCGGCGAAAACTGCAGAACAATGCGTCCGGTCGCCCGTACCTGGCTGAGACGAGCCACCAGATCCTGTCCCGCTGTCCGCGACGCCGTGACATCCGAAGAGCTGCTTCCCGAGCCACTTCCACTTGCAGCCAGAGCCTGCGTCCCGCGCTGGGCCTCCATGTTCACGTTCTGCACGTACTCGTCCAGACGCTGCTGCTGCAGCACCCGCGTCGATTCGCGGGTAAACTCCGAGCCATAAAGGTACGCATTGCGGGTAAGGCCTCCGGCACGGCGTACCAAATCCCGCAAGGTCTCGCCTTGTTGCACGCTGTAGACCCCGGCATGAACAAACTCGCCGTCCAATTCAACATATTTCGTCTGCCGTTCAAGCGGAACTCGAATATCGTCTTGCGAGAAAACGGTGACAGTGTCTCCGGGTTGCAATAGTAAGTCCTGGCTCGCATCGTGATCGATCACCAGCTTGCCCAATTCGAACGGGATCAACGAAGTCTTCAATGTTTCCGGGTCCACACGCTCTATTGCCGCGTAATCCCAGTTGATCTCCGGCGTCGACAATTGCTCAGTATTCCGGCGCACCCTCACCGCGCCTCCCTGCGTCGTCACCTGCGTCACCTGCGAGGCGATTGACCCGCTGCTTCTTGTCTCCCCCTGATTTGCATTATTGTTAGCGGCTTCCCGCTGATCCACCGGTTGCAGAGCTGAGGTGAGTGTATCCGGGGTCACAGATGCGGTAAAGCCGTTCGTGTTCGTTTCCGGTGTTCGTTGATCTCTCCCCATGGTCGAGATAGTGGGTTCAAACTCCGGCGTGGGTAAACCCAGATGGCTCCGCTTCCACCAGTAATCCCGGCCTACCAACGAGTCCCGATCGGGAATCAGTTCGCTCAGCCGCATCCCGGGATGCCATCCAAACCGCCCGGCATTGGCCACAAATCCACGCAGCGTCACAGTCTTCTCATACACGGGAAGAATGGAGTAAATGCGGAGGATATCGCCATCTGCAAGCGGAGTGGCCAATCCGCCCGCGTCAAAGGTGAACTCCATGGCCTGGCGATGCTGGGGCTGTTGCTCGCGGTCCAGCGAAACACGCGCATGCGAAGCAACAGCCGTGGTCTTCCCTGCCACATCGATCAAATCGGCTATCGTTTCCCCTCCCCGCATTTCGTAAATTCCTGGATTGCGGATACTCCCCGCGATTGCAATCTGAGCACCCACCGGCGGGATGAAGATAACATCCTCGGGCAGCAACCGGGCGTCGGAGGATTTGTCGCCGTGTACCAGAAGCGCGTATAGATCGAAGTCCGTTATTACCTTTCCATTGCGCTTCAATAGAATGTGGCGAAGCGAGCCCTGCGCGGAGGGTCCCCCGCTGGCAAACAACGCGTCAACCAGTGAACTCAGCGAGCTGACCGTGTATGCCCCCGGACTCCTCGACTGCCCAGTGACATAGATTTGCATGGAGCGAATTCGCCCGATATCCACGGAAAGATCGAAGTTGCGGTACACGCGGCCCACCGCGGCCCGCAAATGCTGATCCAGCGCCGAGAACTGCAGACCCGCTACGTGAACATCGCCCACCTGGGGGAGACTGATATTTCCCGACCTGTCCACGCGAAGATTTCCACTGTAGTTGATCTGACCCCAGATACGGACCCGCAACTCATCCTCCGGCCCGATCGTGTAGTCGGAGGTTGCCGGCGCCAGGTTGCTGGGAGCGAATGTGGATGGCACGTCGCGAAACAGGTTCGCCCCGTAAATGGGAAGCAGTTGCCCAATGCTGGCGGCTACAAACTTCTGAAATTCGGTGGGGGGTTCAGGCGGAAGCACCCGGCGCTGAAGTTGCCCTTGAACGCCTCCAGGCCCAAGCAGAGTGGTGTTATCCATTCCTGTTGCGCCCAGCATCCTGCGATTCTCGATTCCGTTCTGGTCGATCGGATACTGCTGGTTCTGCCGGGGGTTCTGCTGCGAGGACTGCTGGCCAGTCTGATCCTGCGTGCATCCCGCACCAAAGTCCGCCCCCTGATCGGTGCAGTTTGCGGAAGGGCTCTGCTGTGCGTCTCCGGACTGGCTTCCGCCTGGACTCTGTGGATAGAGTGCCACGGGACCAGCAAGCAGAAGAATCGCTAATGGTATGGCCAGGAGCCTTTTCATAGATGTCGCTTGATCGTCGAGTATCACATTCTCAGTCTACAACGTTGACTGGCATTGGGCCCCGGATCGCCCCGTCGGCCGCAGTCGAACGCAACTCACTTCCGCAGCCCTGGCTCCGCAAGCGTCTCCAGAACCAGATCGAGCGCGTCTTCCCAATTAGGAAGACTCACTCCAAATGTCTCTTCCAGACGCTGGCCCGATAAGCGCGAATTGGTCGGACGCTTCGCTGCCTGCGGATACTCGCTGGTCGAAATAGGAACCAGGTTTGGAATTGGCGTTCCAGATCTTGCCGCCGATCTCTCGAACAGCGTGCGCGCAAAGCCGTACCAGGATGTCTCGCCACTGCTTGTCAGGTTGTAGATGCCGCTGCGGCCCTGAAGTCCGCCTCCACCGGCCGAGGGAGAAAGCCACTGAGCAAGTACGCTTGCCGTAGCCTGAGCAATGCACTCGCTTGTGGTGGGAGCTCCGATCTGATCGTCCACGATCCGCAACTCCGGACGTTCGCCCGCCAACCGCAACATGGTTAACAGAAAGTTGCTGCCGCGCGCTCC
>CAYWMR010000204.1:0-8422 GCA_964458965.1 uncultured Occallatibacter sp.
CCACCGTAAATCAGTACATCGCAACTTACAATGCAAATGTAGCCGCTTACCGCCAATCGGTGCTCATTGCATTCCAGCAGGTGGAAGACGCGCTCGCAGCGGTCCGCATTCTGTCGCAGCAGATCCAGCGGCAGCAGGAAGCTGTCGACTCATCACGGACATTTCTGCGGCTCGAACTGGGGCGCTATGAAACCGGCATCGACCCTTATATAGACGTGGTCACTGCGGAAACTACCCTGCTCCTCAACCGGCAGTCACTGACGGCACTGCAAGTTCAGCAAATGACGGCGTCGGTGCAACTGATTGAAGCTCTGGGCGGAGGTTGGGACCGGTCGCAGTTACCTACCCCTCTCCAGGTCACGGAGAAATCTTCAAAAGCAGAGACCACAATTCAGCATTAGATAGCGAAGGCTTCCTTTGCGATGAAGCCGTAGGAAATACAGTTGGCATGATCGGACCTGAAAAATGCCGATTGCGCCAGAATGGATTCTGGAATGATGCCAAATCGCTAACCCACACTTCGACCCGAATTGGTGGCCGGCATGTTTATGGAAGCAAAAACGCGAAGTTCCGACCTACGGCGTTGCCCAAAAGTTGATTGACGAGTTGACCTTTGGATTCTGGCCGAACGCCCTCACCAAGAGTTTCGCACGACACTTTGGTTACCCAGCCTACACATAGCTTCTCTATCGGCCTTGTCGACTATCGCTCTTCTCATGCGTGGAGTTCAGGAACACAATACTCACATTGGAGCCGTGAATGTTTGAGTGGCAACTTGTACACGCTTGGCCCGGTGCCGAATGGCCATGCGAGGGCACGGGAGCTTGCCCTGTCGTTGAGTTCAGCGACGGTGAATGGCATTCCAGGCAGATTGTATTCACATTGGCTTGTGTCAGCAGTTTGGGATTCGCTCCACCGTGCGGGTAATGACAGGCCGTGCAACCTTCGGCCTTGACCGCGGCGTGCCAATAAACGAAAGGTCCGGCCATAGCGGCGTGGCATTTTGTGCATACATCGAACTGCCAAGCGAAAATGTGGCGTTGACTCTCTCGATTGTCACCATGTGTATCGTGACAATCTGTACATTGGATCAGCCCCTCTGCAACCTTGTGGCGAAAGGGCATGGAGAATTGCGGCTTGACGTCATTGTGGCATTGGTAGCACAGTTCAGGCTGCGCCAGCTTGAGCAGATGCTTCGGCGCTCCGGCTGCGTGGACTCTATGACAGGCGGCGCAGCTCACATTGCCCTCGCCGTGGGATGAGCGCTCATAATTTGCGTGCTTGCTGCCATGGCACGCCTGACATTTTTCATCCACTGCTTTGGCCGTGGCTGTAGCGGGATCGAAAATCAAAGCAACGTCGCCGCTCTCTTCGTGCGCTTTGCCGGGGCCATGACAGCTCTCGCAGGTGAAGCCTTTGCTGCCGGGAATTCTTGCCGACCGGCTATGCGGATTGTTGGCAAAGTCCCTCACTACCTCTTTATGACAGCTAGCACAGGTGGCTGAGTCGGAAGATGCGATCGAGGCTTGTTGCATGTCTTGTTGCCGGTCGGGATTCGCTTCATCCGACTGAGCCGACATTGCTGTGGCGCAAACCATCGCCACACCGAACAACAGTCCGTAGCGGCAACGCGGAATGAGCCTTTTGACTATCGCCGCAGCTTTGAGATTCCACAATACCGGCTCGCTGCTTTCAATCAATGTCCGCCTCCGAAGCTTCAAATGAACGCCACAGTAATGGATAACTCGGCTGCGTTTGTTCGGTGGCTTTTGAGTAGACCCTCCGATTGCAACGAGCGTCTTCTGACACGCAATCATTGCGCCGCTGGTCTCTCATCCCCACCCGGCGGGAGCTGTGTGGTCCTCGGGTCGGCAGGCGGCTCGATCTTGAATGGATCGGGACTCATCTGGCCTCGATGGCAAGTGCCGCAGTTGACTGCCATACCCGAGCCGTCGATCTTCGCAACGTACTCCGTGTTGATCTGTTCGGTCATCGCATACATGGTGCGAGCCGCCAGTTTCAATCCGTTGGAGTCGTCTGCAAAATCAAGTTTCGGGCGGTCGTTGGGGCCAATCTTGTTACGGTCCTCGACGTGGCAGGAGTTGCAGCGCATTCCTAGTGCCGCGGACCATTGGTCCATGATCTCGCGGACCTGCTGCCCGGTCAGATCTTTGGGCAAGACTTTGAGATTGGCGGGCACTGGATAGACGCGGGCTTCAGCAGGCGGCGGAGCAGGCGCGCTCACTGGAGTTGCAGGTGTTTGAGCGGATGTGGCGACCGTTATGGCGGCCGCCACAAGAAGAACTGCGGCTGAAGGAAAAAGAAAAACCGATGACTTCACTGAACCCTCATTGCTGGTCGGATTGATCTTCTCCTCTGCGCTACCAGGTGTCTTTCGCCTTCTGCTGCTTCGACCAGAGGTAGTCGGCAATCCGGTTGATGTCTTCGTCGCTCAGCACATGTTTCCACGATGGCATGTATAGAGGCGGCGTCGGTCCGGCCGGGTTTTCCAATGGTGGCGCCCTGCCGTTGCGGATAATCGCGATCACTTCGTCCTTGGTGTAGTCTTCCGAGACATGAAGCAGCGAAGGAACCTCGCCGCCTTGCGCATTGGGATTGGCAACGCCGCCCTGCAACTCCGTTCCATGACAGCCCACGCAACCGAAGCGTGCGAAGTTCTGTTTGCCCGCTTCAATCGCTACATCCTCGGGCGTCCAGGCGCGGGTCTTGCGAGACAGGATTAATTGCACATCGTCAGGCGTGGCAGTTGCGAGGTAAGCGAGAAGAGCCTTGCGCGCATTGGTTTCAAGATCGTACTCAGGCATGGAACTGCCGGGATAGACGAGTTCGGGATTTACCAACTGTTCGTCCAGCCACTCGGTCGAGTGGCGCATAGTTAC
Organism: uncultured Occallatibacter sp.; assembly: GCA_964458965.1. Taxonomy (GTDB): domain Bacteria; phylum Acidobacteriota; class Terriglobia; order Terriglobales; family Acidobacteriaceae; genus Telmatobacter. The sequence goes on from CAYWMR010000204.1 coordinate 2,901, forward strand.
ACCCAGCAGGTCTGGACCGGTCTTTGCTCCCACACCACCGACGCTATGACACGCGATGCAGTTTTTCTCGACAAAGAGCTGGCGGCCATATTCCGGCCCGGGTATCAGGCGCACGCTCGAATAGTAGCTTCCCATGTCCTCATTGGTAAGCGAGAGCATGTAATAGGTGAGGTCGCGAGCCTGATCCTTGGTGAAGTGGAAGTTAGGCATGGCCGATCCAGCCGAGACAGCGTTGGGCGTAAGGAAATGGCGCTCAAGCCACTCTGGTGAGCGGCGGTTTGCGCCTTCACCAGTCAGGTCTGGGCCGATGCTGCCGCCCACGCCGTTGAGCTTGTGGCAGCCGCGGCAACCCTCGTTTTCAAACACATGGCGACCCTCGGTCAACTCCGGCACGCCCGGCACATCGCCTTCTTTGTGGCAGCGGCCGCATGAGGCGCGTATGTAGTCTTTGGAGAGCAGCGGGTTGGGCCAGAAATCGACCTTCCCGTGGGCGCCATCCTTGTCTGTGGCCAGGCCCTGGCCGCCGTGACAAATTGTGCAACCGAACTTGGAGGGAATATGCGGCCCGAGGTTTGCATGATAGCGGAAGGGCTCGGGCGCGTTCTTCATGGTGGGGTCTTCTACCCCGAGATGGCAGGTTGTGCAGCGGTCGACACGCTGCAAGCCTGTCAGCATCACCTGATGAATCTCCGGCGGCGTCGCCAGCACGGCAGCCTTGGCCGCGGCATTGGGTTCGCCCTGCGCTTCGAGCTGCAGGAAGCTTCTCTGATATGTCTTCCAGGACGGCGTGTTAGCCTGCCATGCCGCGGCCACAATCAAGGCCAGCGCGAGAAGACTGAGCGCAAAGAATATCTGCTGTAGTCTGCGTTCCATTATTCAGCTCCCCCGACGACATGTACCCATGGTGGAACCAGTGCCCAGCCTGGTCCGCGGAAGAAAGTTCCCACAACGATCAAGACCAGATTGATAGCGACAAAGAGGGCGAACAGCCAAAGGATCAACTTGCGGTCGGCAGGGTGCCGGCTCGGGTTCCTGTCGAGATATGGAATCGCCAGCAAGGCCAGCACCATCAGAGCGGGGGCCACCACGCCTCCCAGCAACGCGGAGTGACTTACTAACTCCTGCAAGCCGAGAAAGTACCACGGTGCCTTGGCGGGATTTGGTGTCTTTGCGGGATTGGCCAGTTCTTCAAGGGGCGCATGGAAGAAGAGCGAAATTGTCATGATGGTTGTCACGGTCGCCATCAGCGCGACGGCCTCGCGAACAAAGGCGTAGGGATACGAGAAGACGGTATCCTCTTCTTCTTCGGGAGTCACAGTTTCGAAGATGGGCTTTCCGCTCACGACTTCCATGAGGCCATAGGTTTTGGAACTGGATGCTGGCGCGGCCTGCAGTGGAGCGATTGCCGCAGGTGCTCCGATAGTGACCAGCGCTTCGGGCTTCGCAGACTTCAGTTTCCACACAGGGCGCGAGAGCCCACCGTCTTTGCGCACCCGCCAGAAATGAACGATGGTAAGCAGAATCACGGCCGCTGGCAGTACGGCCACGTGGAGGACGTAGAAGCGAAGGAGCGCGGCTTCTCCAACGCTATGGCCGCCGAGCAACAGTTCGCGCACTTGCCCGCCCACCAGCGGCGCATAACTGCCGATGTTGGTTCCCACGGTGATGGCCCAAAATGCCAATTGATCCCATGGCAACAGATAACCGGTGAAGGAAAGGCCCAGAGTGAGCAGCAGAAGCAATACGCCGACCACCCAGTTAAATTGACGGGGCTTTTTGTAAGAGCCGGTGTAGAAGACCCGGCACATGTGCAGGAAGACGCAGACCACCATACCGTGCGCCGCCCAGCGATGCATCGCGCGCAGGAAGCTTCCCATGAAGACGACAAACTGCAGGTCCTTCATGTCCTGATAGGCTTGCGGCGGGTAGGGCCGGTAATAGCACATGAGCGCTATTCCCGTAGTTACAAGGATGAGAAAGAGGAAAAAAGTGATGAATCCCAGATAGAAGGAGTGCCTGAACTTGAGATTCTCTTTCTTCACCTTGGCCGGATGGATATGCAGCCACACGTTGAGAAAGACCAGCTCGGACTTCCCCTTGTCGGTGGAGAGCGGATCCCGCCGCACGATAGATTGCCAGATTTCGCGAATCGGATTCATCGTTACACCATCAGCCGGTAAGTCGGTGGCACTACCTTGTCTTTGTCTACGCTGAGCTGCCCATCGCGAGCCTGCGTCACCTCGAACCAGTCGAGCGCGCGGGGGGCGGGACCGTGCTGCACCGATCCGTCAGCGGCGAACACGCTGCCGTGGCACGGGCAATGGAACCGCTGATCGCTCTGAAAATGCGCGACCGTGCATCCCAGGTGTGTGCAGACCGCGCTGGCTACAGCAAAGCCCTTGTCCCGATCGCGGAAGACAAATATCTTTTCTTCGACCAGGAAGGTGGGGGGGCCAAAGGGGAAATCCGCGGGGTTGCCGATCTTGAACGATTGCGGCGGTTCGTAAAAGACACTCGGCATCAGAAACCGGACGACGGCGGCCAGACTGACTCCTACCGCCGAAACAAGTGCGGCCACACCAATGGATCCCCAGCTCAACTTGAAAAATGCTCTTCGATTCATGCCCCTGCTCCCCTATTCAAAGACTTCCCGTTCCTGCTGTTCCAGCGCTTCCATGGTGATGGCCCCGGTTGGGCACCGCTGGGCACAGAGTCCGCAACGAATACACTTCTCTTCGCTCTTGATGATGGCTCCTGCCTGGCCGGCTTTCAGTTCATCGGCGGGCACACCGTAGCGATTCCGGATGAGCGCGTCGTAGCGCGCATCTCCGCTTACCTGCACCAGGTCAACCAGGCGCAGGCAGTTCTCTGGGCATACGTCCACGCAGCCGGCGCACAGGATGCACTTCGATCCATCGAAGATGGTGTTCACCTGGCAGTTGAGGCAACGCAGCCCTTCGGCGCGGCCCTGCTCTTCGTCAAAGCCAAGCTCGACCTCGGCGATTCCGATGCGCCGGTTTGCAGCCAAAACCGGCATCTTTTGCCGCGGCGTGGAGAGGAAGCCGCGCGGCATCTCCCAGTTGGGCAGAATGCGGAAGCGGCTAAGGATCGTCTTCTTTGTCTTGCCGCTGAGAAAGACGTGAATCGACCGCGCCGCCTTATGTCCATTGGCCACAGCTTCGACGAGGATGCGCGGGCCAAAGGCCACGTCGCCTCCAGCAAAGACGCCGGGTACGGTCGTCATCAGGTCTTCGTCGATCTTGAGAATTCCGCGCGGAGTCACCTGCACACCCTCTTCGCCGCTAAGGAAAGAAAGGTCGGCTTGCTGGCCGATGGCCAGGATCACGCTGTCGCAGGGAATGATCTTCTCCTCGTCGCTGAAAGCGGGATTGAAGCGGCCATTCTCATCGAAGACGGTGAGGCATCGGCGAACCTTCAGGCCGGTAACGACTCCATTCTCGCCGACAATCTCTTTGGGACCCCATCCGTTTTCAACCGTGATGCCCTCGTGTTCGGCCTCGTCCACTTCGCCCTTCCACGCCGGCATCTGTGCGCGCGATTCGAGGCTGACCAACTCCACTTCTTCAGCGCCTGAGCGCAGCGCCATGCGGGCGGCATCGAAGGCAGGCTGGAGTCCCTTGGCATCTTCATCCTGCGGCGCAAAATCAACCGCCTCGTGCACCAGTCGAACGGCGGCGCGCGCCACATCGATGGCCACGTTGCCGCCGCCTACCACCACAACCCTTTTCCCCAGGTCGATCTCGAATCCCAGGTTCACGTTGATCAGAAAGTCGATGCCGTTGTAGACGCCAGACAGATGCGCGCCGGGAATATTCAATTCGCGACCCTTGTTCAGCCCTGTGGCAAGCAGAACCGCATCGAACTTCGAGCGCAGATCGGCGAAGGAGATGTCGCGGCCCAGCGTCACGCGAGTGTGCAGCGTAACTCCCATAGCCAGGATGTTATCGACTTCCATCTTGATGATTTCTCTGGGGAGGCGAAACTGCGGAATTCCCAAATAGAGCATTCCGCCAGGGACCGGAGCCGATTCGAAGACCTCGACCGTGTAGCCCAGCAGAGCCAGGTCATGCGCGCAGGTCAGGCCGCACACACCCGCTCCTATCACTGCAATGCGCTTGCCGCGCTTTGCCGGCGGGGGCAGCTTCTTTCTGGCCGGATCGTGCCCGGTGCCGAGGTTATGGCGATCGGTTGCGTAGCGCTTGAGCGCACAGATGGCGATGGGCTCATCGATCTTTCCGCGCCGGCAGTTATCTTCGCAGGGATGCGCGCAAATTCTCCCCAGCACATACGCGAATGGATTCGGCGCGCGGGCCAGCAGGTAAGCTTCCTCGTCCTTTGAGATTCCAATGGCCTGCACGTACCGTCCGCATTCGGTATGAATCGGACAGGCAGCGCGACAGGGAATATTCTTGTCAAAATACTCCTGATCCGGAACCGTGATGGAATAGCGCATGCTTTCCCCATTGCCGCGACTTGTTAAGGAACAGCACCCCGTGGGCTATCGCCGCGAGCCGCTGCCCGGTGATGAAAATGCCCCAGCGAGCAGGCCTGTATTGCTCGCCGGGGTGGATGACGATGCCTTGCAGAGCGAAGACAGGGCATCCGGGCGTTGAACGGGCGCTCTAGTGTTGCTGTGCCTTCAACTTCTCAATTTCTTCGTCGCTCAGGGATTTGAAGAACGCAGACGAATTCTTGTCTTTGCGATTATCCTGATCATAGGCGAGAAACTCGAAGATCGTCTTGCCCTGCGCATCGCTGATGCCCGAGTTAGGCTTGTGCATCATGCGCTTCACGTAGCGGCTCCAGTCATCCTTGCTCATTGTGGTGTTGATGGGACGCGCAAGTGTATGGCACTTGGCGCATTTGTCAGCAAACACCTTGTAGCCTTTCTGCTGATCCGGCGGATAGGCAGAAACATTGATCTTGTCGGGCCCCTTGTCTTGCGGAAGCGTAACATTGCTGCCGCTCTGCGCCGCCAGAAACAGAGGAACTGAAAGACAAGCGACGGTCATGGTGCTAATTGCTTTGTGCATTTTTCTCTCCTTACCACATGTACCGGATATCGAGCTTAAAGAGTTTATCGGTTGTGCCGACCAATGCGAGCGGGTCCCCGTCGTGTTCCTGGTTATAAGAGGCGCGGAGCACAACGTTGCCCAACGTAGTGAGAGCGCGTTCGCCGCCGATGCTCCAGGCGCGCGTATGCATGGTAGGCTGCGGATCGATGCTAGAGGTGCCGCGGTCGAGCCGAGCCATGATGACCGTGCCCGGCTTGAAGTAATAGTCAGCTTCGCCGCGGTAGGTGTTCGCGACATAGTGGGACATTGGGCCGCCCTGCACCCATTGCCAGTCGTCGTTGCTATGGATGAAACCGCCGAGCAGATCGAGCTTGTCGAAGAACAAATAATTGCCGAAAGCGCCGGTGCGATAGAAAGTGGGGCGATAGGTGAATTGGTTCACAGCGCCCGCATTCTGTATCTGGTCTTTCGTCCCGCGATACATCA
>CAYWMR010000205.1:0-8410 GCA_964458965.1 uncultured Occallatibacter sp.
ATGACTTCAGTCGTGCCGCAAATGCCACAAAATAAAGGCCGGGCTTTAGCCCCTGCGGGATGTCTTCCGCCAGTTTCATCGGAAGTCTCGACTTTTCCGGATCCTGTTAGTGGAAGTCATGCGAACCGACATCCACGCTGGTAACATCCAGCGGCGTCATAACCTGCGCCTTCACGTGGATCACGCCATCCTGATTCTGCAGCCTTCCTTCAATCTCCAGGAAGCGGCTACGCGTCACAACCAGCCTGTTCTGCTCAAACACATCGGGCGCGATAATCACGTTTGCAATGCCGGTCTCGTCTTCCAGAGATAGAAATACAAATCCCTTGGCGGTGCCAGGCCGCTGGCGCGCGATAACGCAACCTGCCACACGAACCGGTCGGTTGCTCACGCAGCTTTCAAGTTCCCGAGAGGAGAGAATCCCCATCCGGCGCAACTCTGCGCGTCGATAAGCCATCGGATGCGGACCTGTTGTGATGCCGGTTCCCGAATAATCGGCAACCAGGCGCTCGTCGGTGGTCATTCTGCGCAGCGGTTTCTCATCGCCCGTGCCTGACTTAGATGCGTCACGCAGCAGCGGCCCAACCCGCCGTCCAGCCTGCTCTACTTGCCACAGGCCATCGCGTCGGTGCTCCACGTTCCCAACCGAGTTCAGTGCCCCAGCGCGCGCCAGCGCCACCAGTTCCTTGCGGTTCACCTCCGGCGCATCCCTGGCCAAATCGTCCACGTCGGCGAAAGCACCTCTGCGGCTTCGTGCTTCAATCAGCGAGTTCGCCGACGATTGCCGCAGCCCCTTGATATAGTTGAGGCCAACGCGGAGCGAAATCGCACCGTCCGGCTCCGCTTCCAGCGTGCACAGCCATTCCGAACGCTGCACATCGATGGGCCGCACCCGCAATCCGTGCCGCTGTGCATCCTTGATAAGTACCGCCGGAGAATAAAATCCCATGGGCTGATTGTTGAGCAATCCGCAAGTAAAAGCTGCCAGGTAATGAACCTTCAGGTAGGCCGAGGCATAGGCTATCAGCGCAAAGCTGGCGGCATGCGACTCCGGAAATCCATACATAGCGAACGAGCTGATGCCCTGGACAATGTTGTCCTGAGCCTCCGCGCCGATGCCGTTGCGGGTCATGCCGTCGCGCAACCGGCCCTCCAGGTCCTTCATGCGCTGCATCGATCGCCTCATGCCCACGGCGCGGCGCAGCTCTTCGGCTTCGGCGCCGGTAAAGCTGGCAACCGTCATGGCCATGCGCAGCAGTTGCTCCTGAAACAGCGGCACGCCGAGTGTGCGTTTAAGCACCGGCTCAAGCGTTGCATGCGGATAGGTGACCTCCTCCCTGCCCTGCCGGCGGCGCATGTAAGGGTGCATCATCTTGCCTACAATCGGGCCTGGCCGGATAATGGCTACCTGCACAACCAGGTCGTAAAAGCGGGTCGGCGCGTTATGCGGAATCGACGCCATCTGCGCGCGGCTTTCCACCTGAAACATGCCCACCGTGTCCGCCTTGCGCAGCGTTTCATACACCTGCGGGTCTTCCGGCAGCGCGGCAAGGTCGATCTCTTTTTTGTAGTGCCGTGGAATCAGCTCTATCGAGTCTTTGATCGCCGCCATCATGCCCAGCCCCAGCAGATCCACCTTGATCAGGCCCATATCCGCGCAGTCTTCCTTGTCCCACTGGATCACCGACCGTCCCGGCATGGAAGCGCGCTCAATGGGAACAACGCGGTTCAGCATTCCTGCGCATATCACCATTCCGCCGGAGTGCTGACCCAGGTGCCGCGGCAGGTCTTTCATGCGCAGGCACAGATCCAGATAACGCGCGATGCGTGGATGGCGGACATCGAAGCCGGCCTGCTCAAAGTGGCGCGCCATGGTGTCGTTCTCGCCGCGCCACTCCCAGTGGCCCACCAGGCCCGACAGCCGCGCCAACTGCGCTTCGTCGAATCCAAGCGACTTGCCCACCTCGCGTGCCGCCGAGCGTCCGCGGTAGGTAATCACGTTCGCGGTCATAGCCGCGCCCAGTTGCCCGTAACGCTCGTAGACGTATTGAATCACCTTCTCGCGCTCGTCGCCCGAAGGCAGATCGAGATCGATGTCTGGCCACTCGCCTCGGTTCTCATTGAGGAATCGCTCGAATAGTAGCTCCATGCCCACTGGATCGACGGCAGTAATTTCCAGCGCATAGCACACAGCGGAGTTAGCCGCAGAGCCGCGTCCCTGCACCAGAATTCCGTTCTTCTGGCAATAGCGGATCAGATCCCAGACGATGAGAAAGTATCCCGCGAATCCAAGCTTGGCAATCAGCGCGAGTTCATGCTCCACCTGGGCGCGGGCTTTGACTAGCAGATTCTGCTTGGCCGCTGAGCCATAGCGTTTCATCACCCCCTCATCCACACGTTTCTTCAGAAAGCTATCCATAGTACCGCCGTCCGGCACAGGATAGTGAGGGAACTCATAACCCAAGTTGTCGAGCGTAAAGTCAAGACGGCCGCTCACAATTCCAGTGTTGGCAATGGCCTCGGGAATGTCAGCGAACAGCGCGGCCATCTCACTCCCCTGACGCAAAAAGCGCGAAGAGTTGAAGCCGAGCAAACGCCCCGCCTTATCCAGCGTCGTATGGTTGCGAATGGTGGTAAGCACGTCCAGAATTTCACGGTCCTTGTCGGTTGCGTGACGAACGCCGTTGGTGGCAACAACCGGCAGCCACAGTGTGGACGCCAGGCTCAGCAGAGATTGGTTGCGGCACTCTTCGTCGCGCTGCTGGTGGCGTTGCAGTTCGATGTAGAGATTGCCCTGGCAATAGATCGATGCCAGTCTCTCAATCCTCTTGCGCGCGCCATTGTTGCCTTCCTGTGCAAGCACCGAGGCCAGCGGCCCCTCGTCGCCGCCGGTCAAACAGATCAGGCCGGCTGAAAACTCCTCCAGGTCATCCAGCGTAGCCGCGCCCTCCGCCTTGATGGCTTCCCGCATCTTCATCCGTGTAAGCAGTTGGCATAGATTCTGATATCCGGTTTGCGATGCACACAGCAGCAGCAGGCGCGGCGCTTCAACAGGATACTGATGCGGCAGCCACTTGGGCGGTGTCTGTAGCCTGCCAAAGGAGCTCACTGCAATCTCCGCGCCGATATGTGCCTTGACGCCGCACTTCTGCGCCATGGTGTGGAAGCGCGCCACTCCGTACAGACCGTTGCGGTCCCCCAGAGCAATGGCGGGCATCTCAAGTTCGGCTGCGCGCTCAATCAGTGCCTCCGGCTGCGAAGCCCCTGCCAGGAAACTGAACGCGCTTGCCGTGTGCAACTCAATATATTCCTCGCCTCTAGTCATAAAACGCTTCTAGCTGCCACTCGTTCCGATCGCAATCGCGAACCAGCAGGCATGCCACCGATGACCCGCAGCCTGTTTCGGCAAGCACATCCCACTCTTCAGCATTCCAGCCATCCATAGACCACCAATTTCCGCTTGCCTTCCACGGACCATAAGCCGCTCGCACATTGAATATGCGCATGTCATCTCGAAACGCAGCCGGCTTCAACGCCAGCAGTCGTACCCGAACGGCAACCGGCGGTCTCATGCGGCGAAGCGCCATGCGCCTGCGATTCGCCTCCGACGCATGCGATTCTCCTGAGACTCGAAAGCTCTCCATGCGGAAACTGCCCGGCCTATGCGAATCTTCGAGCACCGGAGAGCCGACACGATCTTCGCCGGCAATGGCCTTCAGCCGGGCAATGGTAACGTCAAGCCGCGATGGCTCCGGTGTTTGCGGCGCGAACAGCCCCAATTGCACCTTGCTTGATTGGCCGGCCTCCGCATTCAGCGTGATCGAAACTACGGCGGCCTGCGGGGGATGCGCGGCAATCTCCAACTGCAGCAGCTTGAGCAGGAACTTGCGGTCGGTGGTGGGGATTGCCGGGCGAATGGTGCGCAGATATGCGTACTCACCTTCCAGTTTCATTTGAACGGTAAGCGACGCCAGCGAAAGCGCACGCGCACTGGCCCGCGTAACCAGGCAGTCGATCATGCGCGCGCCGGCAAAAAGCAGCGACTCGCTGCGGTCGACTGGCGTCTCAAAGTCCAAAAACTCCTCCAGCTTAAACTCCGTCTCAATCGGTTGAAAGGTGTGCGGCAATGTGCCGCGAGCCAGATCGCGCCATTCCGTGGCCAGCTGTCCCATCCGCGTAACCAGATCCACCTCGGGCAGCGCGGCCAATTCTCCCAGCGTGCGAATGCCCCACACGGCAAAGGTTTCCGCCTGCTCGTCAGGCAGATCAAGAGCTGCCAGCGGAAGTTTGCCCAGCGCTGTTGCTTCCTGTCGGTTCCCAATTACGGTGATGCCGCGCGAGTCTGCGGCCTTCAATCGCGCCGCATGGAAGTTGGCGCTGATAGCGACCGAGACGCGAAAGCCGGCTGTCGAGTAAGCAGTGCGTAGCCGTTGCGCCAGCATCTCCGGCGCGCCGAATAGCCGCTCCGTTCCCGCAATGTCCAGCACGCATGCGCACCACGTCCCCAGGCTTGCATCCTCAATCCGCGGAGAGAAATGCGCCGCGCACTCAAGGTATACTGCACGGGCAGCTGCCTCACACTCAGCCGAGCGGGCCACCAACCGCAATCCCGCCAGGCTTTCAGCTTCGAGCTTTGTCATTCCCAGTTCAGCCCCCTTCAGCCGCGCCAGCCGATTCAGGGAGCAGACCGTTTCCAGTGGCGGCCTCTCTTCCACCACGGCCACCGGCTCAGCCTCAAGTTCGCAACGCATGCGAAGAAGGGCCTGAGTGGGAAACTCATCGGCGTGGACACACGCGTATAGCGTCTCAGCCGCACTCATGCGCGTTCTCCATTCTGCCAAGCGCCCACCGCAGTCCAGCTTGAGGCTGGAGGCTTGCGCGCGCCGGCCAGGGCCATGCGCTGGCGGCCACGCCGCACTTCATATTTCAAGCCGCTCAGCACGGTTTGGCACTCTGTCTCCAATTGCAGCGGCGCGCAGTTCAGGACTAGCGCGGCGCTGGATTGCGACAACGGTGCCTGTGCTAGAAGTAGCAGGCTGCAGCGTGTACGATCGGCGGCCTGGCGGAAGCGGAACCAGGTGGCCAGCGGAATTCTCAAGCCGTGTTCCGGGGCGGTCGATCCCAGGTCCAACACCAGCGCGGAAAAGCCACCGGCCTGCAGCAGCAGATCGGTTGCGCGCAGAGCCTGGTCGAGGCGGGTCCAGGGCCTTACGCCGTCTTTCGCGCGAGCGTCCGAGTTACGGCAGCGAATCCAAAGCAGTTGCCTCAGCCTAACTCCATTGGCTGCAGCGGTTTCCGCGTCGAATGTATCGTGTGCATCCACCCAGGCGCACACCCGGTCTTCCTGGGTGCGCTGGGCCACGAAGGCGTGCGCCAGGCTGGTCCGCCCAGAGGATTCAGGCCCAGTGAGTTCGCTGATTGCGCCGACCGGCAATCCGCCATCAAGGAGCGCATCCACCTCGGCAATTCCGGTAGGCGCGGTTTCGCGGATGGAGCGAGGCGCAGGCGTCAGCGCGGCAGGAAAGCGGCGTTCGAGGTCGTGCTCGATTTGGATGCGAAGTGCAGAGGCGGAAGGCATGGTTCTATATTCGCCTTTTCTTCGCTATAGAATCGCTCAAAACTCATCCCGTTGTCAAAGGGAATCGGCTGATATTTCCTTATGTCCAATGTTTTCATTGAATTGCATCTGGACATTCACAGGGCGAAATGCGCCAGGAGATTCTGGCGTTTGAGCCTCTGCTCGGGGTAAAATGTTCTTGCGGCTCATGGGCGGTTAGCTCAGTTGGTTAGAGCGCCTGCCTTACAAGCAGGAAGTCGGGGGTTCGAGTCCCTCACTGCCCACCATGAAAATCAGCTTCCAGCTGCTAGCCTCCAGCTTCCAGCTTTTTGGCCCCAATTCCGGCCCTGATGTGCGGTCATATGCGTACGCTACGATGTTCGCGCAGACCGCGCAGTATACGCATATTGCGTCAGCCTAGCGCGTGACAAAATAAGCAAAATGCGCATACCTAAGGCCGTTATAAGTGCATAATGAGCACAAATAAGCGTGTTTTGGATACGCATTTTGCGCTCGAAACCGCTTGTGAGCTGATGAAAGTGACTGCAATGCTATCAGACCTGCGGTGCAATAAACCTGTGGCGGCGAGCTTCCAGGAGCCAAGACGGGTGGGCGAGATCTGAACTTTCCCTGGTCCCCACAGGCGAGGGACCAGGGGCACCCAGGCACAGAGCATTTGTGGTAATCGAAGGGGTGGCCCTGCCCCATCTCAGCTTGCAATCTTCCTCGCCGCTGCGATCGCCTTCGACTTCATATCCGGCGGCATGGAAGGATCGTCGGCCAGGTTGAGCAGTTCCTTCTGGCCTGCCTGTGCCGCCTTGGCCTGCGCGACGTCGGCGCCGTCCCCCTTGACTGCGGCTAACAGGACGTCGACCATACGCTGCAGTATCTGGTAAACGGCCTCGGTGGAGAAACCGCCCAGCAAGGCAAGAACTGCCGGCCCAAGGCTCATGATTTGCGCGTTGCCTTTGGCGAAGTTCGACTGGCCGATCAATGCGGCCAGGATCAATCCCGAAAGCACGCCCAGCACAAACCTGATCACGTACACCGTGTTGTAGGCCGGATCGAATGTCCGGTTATTCACGTACTGAAGCGCGGTGAACAATACATAGAACACCGCACCCAGCGCCGCCGCACAGCACCAGTTGATGACCATCGCGGCGGTCACATCTGTCGACTCAGATTGGCTTGCCGTAGTGTGACTGGTAACTGTTGCAGGCGCGTTTGTGCCCGAAGGCGTCGCCGTTGCCCCTGCTGGATTCGTGGCCTGGTTCGAGGCCGATGGATTCGCGCCACTGACCGTCGAAGTCTGGCTCTGAGTTGACGAAGCTGTGATAGGCGGGGCTTCCTCAACGTCAATCTCGGTCCACGCAAATCCGATTCCCGCCACGATTGCGATTACCATCATCCAAAAAACCAGAGCGGGGCGCAGAAGCCGGCCAAACTGTCCCCCTGCCGGCTCCGTCGCTTCCAGCGAGAGCGGCGTGGCCGGCGCCACGATCCTGGTCAGCGCGCTGTGCGCGGCCATCAGATCCGCAAAGCTCGCATTTCCCGGGTCGGCTCCCACCGCGATCATCGCAGCCTGCGTCTTGTCATCCAACAACAGGCCGGCAGCATTCGCATACCGGAACATCAGCCTGTACTCGCCGATCAACCGTTTCAAATCGTCTTTCGGCGTCGTGGTATTGTCATCGCCCATGGGAGCCTCCATTTTGTTCACGCTCGCCGTGCCGGCTCGCCTGCAGACGAACCCTCCGTGAGCTGTCGGGGAATAGCAGACACTTTACCACAAGGCGGGAGGCCAAGGTCTCATGCCTTTGTGGACCTGCCGAGGCACAGTCCCGCTCCAATTAGATTTAAGGTCTATTGGGCGATGATACAATGTATCTACAGGAGGGGACATGCAGGCACAAGTGCTGAAATGGGGAAACAGCCTGGCGGTTAGAATTCCCAAGCCCGTAGCAGACGAAGCGCGTTTTCAGGTGGGCGACCCGCTGGAGATCACAGTGAGCGCCCATGGAGTTGTCGAGATTCACAGGATTGGCGAAGTCCCGACCCTGGCTGAATTGGTGGCCCAGATCACCCCGGAGAATCGCTATGCGGAGGTCTCAGTGGGGCAGGAGATTGGAAGGGAAGCTGTGGAATGGTAACTCCGTACGTTCCAGACACAGGCGACATCATATTCATGGATTTCGATCCACAGGTTGGCCGGGAGCAAGCCAAACGCAGGCCCGCGCTGGTGCTGACAGATATTCGCTACAACCGGGCCAGCGGTTTGGCGGTGGTCTGCCCTTTGACGAGCAAGGTCAAGCCGTATCCCTTCACGCTGCCCATTGCCGTTGGAGGTGTTGACGGGGCCGTGCTTGTGGATCAATTGAAGAGCATGGACTGGGAGGGGCGCGGGGCGGAGTTTCATTCCAAGGCTCCGCCACGTATGATCGCCAAGGTACGGCAATACATTGCGGTTCTGCTGCAAATTCCGATCCGGTGACTCAATGAAGACTGAATGACACTCGTTAAAGGATTCGGAACGGGAGCGAGAGCGGGAGCCGCTGCGCCCGGCGCTTGCATTGGCTATTGCTCGCGATGTATGATTTGAATGTCGGAATATAAGTGCAGCGGCTCGACACCGTGGTTCCGATCCCGCCAGCAATGGTCCCCACGAGGGTAGGGATTCAGAAGAGGCGCATGGAAATAGGAAAAGGCTCCCTTCATTGGGAGCCTTTTCTCCTTTATGCGCGAATCCTGATGCTGTTCAGGGTGTTGTGCAGGATGATCCAGAAACGGATCGGCTTCCCGGCCGGTCGGACCGAATCGTATTCCGGATCGCGAACAAATGCCGTTTCGACGATC
>CAYWMR010000206.1:0-8400 GCA_964458965.1 uncultured Occallatibacter sp.
GCACCGGCCGCTCCACCAGCGCCCCGCCGGGAATCCGCGCCGTGGTTGGATGGTTCACCTGCTTGCTGTTGCCTCCCCCCGACGCCAGGTAGCCCCCCAGTACCAGCGCCCCCTGGGCCTGCGCGTAGATCTGTCCGTCCGGCCCATACAGCGGAGTCATCAGTAATATGCCTCCCTCCAGCGAGCGCGCGTCCCCGGCCGACGATGCCGTGATATCCACCTTGTATCCTGGCCGGCTGAAGGGCGGCAGCGTGGCCACGACAAACACCGCTGCCATGTTCTTTACCTGCATGTTGCTGGCGCTGTTGGCTCCCGTTGTGGGGACAGTAATGCCCATTCGCTCCAGCGCCGAAATCAGTGTTTGTGCCGGAAAGACTGTCTGTGAACTGTCCCCTGTGCCGCGCAATCCCACCACCAGGCCATACCCCACCAACTGGTTGTCCCTAATCCCTTCAATGCTGGCCACATCCTTGATGCGCGCCAACTGCGCCCGCGTCTCGCCGCCGGCCATCGCGGATATCAGCGCCAATGCCGCCAATGCGACCCATCCCGCGATGAATCTTCCGGTCTGCCTCACGGTCCCTATATCTTGTGTTTCTCTCATGGTTTTCATGTCTCGCAGCGCCGATCCACGGTTAGCTTTTCCTAATCCCTAATCCCTGTTCTCAGAAAATCAGCAGCCTCTCGAGGAACCGCACCAGTGGGTTCTGACGGTAGGTTGAATCGTTGACAATGCCCTTGCCGGTAACTTCGAGCTCAAGGTCGGTCATGGCCGTCGACAGCACCTGATTCTGGGCACTCACGTCCTCGGGCCGCACCAGTCCGCGTAACTTGATCAGCTGTGTCTGCTGCGAGAAGGTCAACTGCCGGGTGGCCTGCACCACCAGCATCCCGTTGGGCAAAACGTCCACCACCTCGCCGCCAAAGGTAGTCGCCAGGCTGGAGTTGGTCGTGCTCTGCCCCTGCGCCGTCAACCCCGACGACGCGGTCATGCCAACCAGGTTCTGAAGGGCATTCGAGCTCTTCAGCAGTCCAAACAGCGACGTCAATCCGGAGTTGGCGTTCGATGCCCTGGAGTTCTTCACCTGCCCGTCGGTCGAGGCGGCCAGGCTTTCGGTGACCACGATCGAAACCACATCGTGCAGCCTTACCGCCTTGGCGTCGGTGCCCAGACGCACCAGCCGGCCTTCCGGGCTCCAGATCGAACCGGGCGTTTTTACTTCCGATGCCTCCTGCGCCCGCACTCGCTCAATATATGCATGCAGAGCCTCTTCCGGCGGGGTTGGTTTTGGAGCCGGAAGCAAGGGAATGCTCTTGCCGGACCAGGCAGGCGGTGAGCTGAGGAACAGAAAGGCCGCGCAAACCACGACCAGGCTCATCGATCCCGTTCTCATCGCCGCCCCTCCGCATTCTGCTCGAATGCCGCCCGGCCCTCTCCGAGGGCCACGGCGTGCACCACTTTGCCGCCAATTGTCAACCGGGCGCGAAAGGAAGCTCCAATCGCAGCCGGTTCCAGCGCAATCGACTCCAGCCGTGCCTCGACAACGGCCGTCGACCGCTCGACCACGACCAGGTCGCCGGCGCGGATCGCCGGTGGCGATATGTGTCCTGGGTTTCCAGGCGCGCCATCGGTGAGAACTCCGCCGGGAGGCCTCCCCGTCCTCGACGCCAGCACCATGCGCCCAGGGCCACCCAGATGGCCCCAGTCGCGCAACAGCAGCCAACGGGTTCCGAGCGGCCGATCTTCGATCTCGCGAACGAGTTCGAGAGAGGACGGGGCGGAAGCGGACCTGAGAACCCCTGAGGACAGAATGGTCGTGGGACCGGGGCCGGGGGCCGCAACCGCCTGGCATTGCGCGCCGGGTGAAGCCGCCAGAACCGCCAGCGCCGCACCCATCCGAATCCTAAGTCGCAAAGTCATTCGATCCTCCATCCGCAAAACCCTAAAGGTCAAGCTCGCTTTAATGGGCCATGTTATTGACCTGGGAGTACATATCGTCCGCAGCTTTGATGACTTTCGAGTTCGATTCGTATGCCCGCTGCGCCAACACCATCTGCACAAACATGCTGACTACGTCCACATTGGAGTTCTCCAAGTACCCCTGCTGCAGGGTGCCCAGTCCTTCCGTCCCACCGGGGTTGCCCAGCACCGGATCCCCGGAGCTGAGAGTGGTCTGCAGCAGGTTGGAACCCATGCTCTCCAGACCCCCGGGATTGGGGAACGTCGCCAGTTGCAACTGCCCGAGTTGCGAAGGATTCTGCTGCCCCGCCAGCGTTGCGTTCACTACGCCGTACTGGGTGATGGTTACTGCTGTGGCATTGGCGGGAATGGTAATGGTCGGAATCACCGGATCGCCGTCGGTGGTCACCAGGGTTCCCTGGTTATTGAGCTGAAACTGCCCGGCCCGGGTGTAGGCTATAGTCCCGTCGGGCCGCTGCACCTGAAAGAATCCGGTCCCCTCAATGGCCACATCCAGCGGGTTCGAGGTCTGATTGAGCGACCCCTGGGTCATGATCACCTCGGTAGCCGCCGATTTGGTTCCGAGGCCAATCTGCAAACCGGCAGAGACAGTCGACTGGCTCTGGGCCGCCCCCGGGGTTATAAGGTTCTGATAGACCATGTCCTGGAACTCGAGGCGCAACTGCCGGAATCCGGTGGTCGAAGAGTTGGCCAGATTGTTGGCAATCGTGTCCAGGTTCATCTGCTGCGCGCTCATGCCGCTGGCGGCGGTGTACAAGGCTCGAATCATAAGGCTCCTTTCAGTCGCCCAGTTGTCAGTGGACAGTGATTAGTGGACAGATCTTCTGGGAAAAACCCGAATATCCGATGAACCATCTTCAGCTCTTTCTTGCTGTTCACTGTCCACTGTTCACTGCCCTTCACACCCGGGGCAGCTCTTCGGTGGCAGTCTTGTTGAACTCGGTGTGGAAGATAGTCAGCGCCTTTTGCATCATCTCCGCCTGGCGCTGCATCACGATCAGGACCAGCGAACCCTGAATCACGTCCTGGTTGGCGGCTTCGATGGCGCCCTGGTGGACGGATGCCTTCCTGGAGAGGACAGCAACGGCGTCCTGGGGCGCGGCATACCGGTTCGCTCCCTCGGGAGTCATTTGCGCGTTTCCGTCAAATGTGTAAACTCCCACGGTCGCTACCGTGCCGCCCGCCACCGAAACCACCCCATCCGCTCCGACGGTCACCGCGCCGGGGGGGATGGGAATCGCCTGGCCGGAAGACGACAGCACCGGCTCGCCGGCGCCCGTCACCAACTGGCCGCTTCGGGAGCGCTGAAAGCTGCCGTCCCGTGTATAGCGGAGCCCATTGGCCGTCTGAACCTGAAAGAATCCCTCGCCCTCGATAGCCAGATCGAGCGGATTGCCGGTCTCCTGCAAGGCGCCCTGGCCCATGTTGAGCCGATCCCCACCGAGGAGTCCAAAGTTGTTTACCGTTCGCCCCAACTGGGAGTTGAGAGCGTCCGGACCGAGCAGCGCGGAGCGAAAAAACTCCCGTTCTGCCCTGTAACCCGGCGTCTGGGCGTTGGCCAGATTGGCGGCCGCAGTGTCCAGAGCCTGGGTTCTGGCCACCAATCCGGTCATCGCCGCATAATATCCGCTGTCCATGGGAAGTATCTCCTCAAGCACACGTCAACAGTGCAGTTGGAGAGCCGGAGAAGCAGAGGAGGGATTAGAACAAATTAGGAACCGGGTGCGCGCGGGTGGATTTTTTCTCGACCGGCGAAATCCGTGGCGCAACCATGCGATTGAAGAGGAGCAGCCCAGGGGGGACTAACTCGCCCTGGTCTGCGTACCCGATCAGAGAACTTCAGAATTGGTGAATGCCTGCGAATCTACGAATTCATGCACTGATCGAAAGAGTGACTCGCCCCCTGGGTCGTCTCCGGGTGAGGGGAAACTCTGACAGGATTCCTTGAACCGTTGCGCTGCCAGGAGCGAAAGACACTTCCCCCGTGCCGCACCTGCCAACCAATCGAGAGCGCGCTCCCGCATCCGGCTATCCGCGAGGGGGAGTCAACCGAAATCCGCACTCTTCGCGCATAAGGCTCAACAGGAGCGATCTCCCATCGAGGTCCCGCCCGTGACGCCTACTGAATGCCGTCGCAGACAATCGTCACTTCGAAACTTGTGTCTTCAAACCGGTAAGCGTGATGCAGCTGAAACTCGGGTGCCTGCACGTGGAGCACGTAATCGGAGCCCGTGATCACAGCCGGAACCGAAAGCCCGCAGTTGGCGGCCAGATTCGGAACCTTTCCCTTCCACGCTCCAGCCAGCATGTTGCAGATCTCGCCGATTCCATCCTTCACCGTGTCGTCGACCTCGTCAAACTCCATCCCCGTCAAGTGCGCGGCAATCTTGATCGCCGCCCCTCTCCCGGAGGTGAAGACGCACGCCCCGCTTAGCAGTCCGCCAAATCCAACCACCGCGGTAACCGACTCCAGCTCAGTCGACCGGGGTCCCGGGTCGCGGCGGCAGTTGACCCCCAGCATCATCTGAAAAACCTCATCCACGCTCGCATCCAGGTTCCGCGGATCGGAGACCTGTTGCACGGATTCACGCAGCGATATCGCCATCGTTGGCTCCATTTCGTCTCCGCCGCCTCCTCGCGAGGTCGCGATCGCAGCCTTGCGCACGCCGTTCAGCAGCATAGAGACTCCATCCAATCAGGCCGCATTCACCAGCGGCAGCACACGTTCCTTCACCTGTTCGGCAGTGAATGGCTTGCGAATGTATCCCTGCGCACCGGACAGAATGGCCTGCTTGACATGTTCCTCGCTCGACTCGGTGGTAATCATCACCACCGGGACTCCAGGGGCCAGATTCTGCGCCCGGAGCTGGCGCAGAAACTCCAGCCCATCCATTGAGGGCATGTTAATGTCGGAGAGAATCAGGTCGACCTGCTTGGACTTCAGCACTTCCAACCCGTCGACGCCGCTGCCGGCCTCATACACCACCAGCGCGCCCAATCCCGCCTGGCGGAGCGAACGCTCCACAATCTTGCGCATCACCGAGGAATCGTCTACGATCAGGGCTCGAATCTCACTCATGCACGGGCTCCTCTGCTGCTTTCTTCATCGGCACTAACGCGGAATTCTTGAGGACCCAAGGTGCCTCGAATCGCGTCCTCAATCCGAGCGGGCTCCAATCGAGCAGACCAGGTCTCGTATGGAGGCGGGGGCCGGCAACGATCCGCTTTGCGGGCTCAGCCACATCCTCAACCACAAGCAGTCGTGGACCCTGACCAGCCGGGAGTGGACCGGTCTTGACCGTTCAAGCGACTTCGAGATCGCGTGCACGAGAGCCGGTTCGCCGCTGGCCTCGATCAGTTCCACGCCGGGAAACTTCGCGCTCAACATACGTGTGTGCGCGGGCCGAAACAGAGATCCGCGCACCAGCCCGCTCTCCACTTTCAGCCCCGTCATCCGCTCCAAGGCCAGAGCCAGCACCGGATCGAGCCGGTCCTCAAATCCGAGGTAGAGCAGCTTGCCCGCGGCTACCCGCAGCGGAAGCGCTCCGTAGGCATCGACGAACAACCGGGGCATCAGGACGGTCAGCGCTTCGGCGTCGTGAAACTCCAGCGGCAACACCGGACAATTCCATTGCAGCCCCACAGCCCTGGTCACCAGCTGCTCGCTTACCCCCAGCTGACGCACCAGCCAATGGCCCAGGCGCCCGGCGCCGGCTGCTTTCTGCGCATCGAGCGCCACTCTCAACTGCCCGGAGGTAATCCATCCCTGTTCCAGCATCGTCAGGCCAAGCGGAATCCTATGGCGGTGATTCAATGCGGCGCTGCCTCTTCCGTCCAATTCGCGGCAGACTGCCGAGGAAACCCGCGCTGCCGTGCATTCAGCCGAACAGCTCCATCCATCCTCAAATACCGGAGTCGAGCGGCTGCGCCAGAGGTGCAGCCATCCCGAACCGCAACCCGGGTTGGCGCAGGTTTGAAGCAGGCCCCGCTTCCTCCCGGGTCTCTCCGCCGGCCAGCGATTGTCGAGCCTGTCGCCAAGCGGCGATTCCGGCCCCTGTCGACCAGGCATTTCCCTCAGAACAGGCATCGTATGCTCTCCAGCCTCTTCCTGGGCGCGGCCACTTCAGTCACCCGCAGCCCGTAATTGCCGTTGATCAAAACCACCTCGCCCCGGGCAACAATCCTGTCGCCCACAATCAGGTCCACCGGGTCGCTCACGTGACGGTCCAGTTGCACCACGTCTCCCGGGCCCATGTCGAGAATCTCTCCCAGCGGCATCTCCCGGCAGCCGAATCGAAGCGATGCTTCGAGTTCCACATCGAGCAGCAATTCAACACCCGGGCCAAGCACCGGCCCTCGGGCAGGGGATTCCTCGGGCTTCGGCTGCGCCGCCGGTTCGGGAGCGCGCACCTCGTCCAGAACCAGAATTGTCCATGCCCGGCTTTGGGACTTCAATTGAAAGGCACGGGATACCTTGCTCTCTTGGGATAGCTCCTCAAACTTCTCCACTCCGCACTTCTGACCGCTCGCGGCCAGCAATTCTCCGGCGGCCGCGTCGGCCACCTCGCGCAGCAGTTCCGCCCACCCGGCCTTCTGGTCAACTCCCTCGCCCATCAGCGGGGACGCCAGCAGCTCCATATCCAGAACCGCGGTAAAGCGTCCCGCCACATCCCCCTTGAGGGTAGCCGCAAACCCAAACGAGCCTGCAGGAAACGGCTTGGGCGGCGACTGAACCAACTCCGGCTCTCCGGCGAGAGCCTGCGAAAACAACGCCCCCGCAGTCTCGATCCAACACTCAAGATAGGTCTTCATGCCTCAGCCCCAATCCGGCTCTCGATCCGCGCGGCGCGGTGGGGTCCGAGCCGGATCGCGTGCGCACGCGAGAGCCCCTGTCCGCCCACGCGCCACTCGGGCAGCGAATTGGCGGGCAGATTGAGACGAAGAACCGTTCCAACCTCCAGACTCTCGATGGTGCTTGCCGCCAGACGAACCGGGGGAAGCTGCAACGAGCCGCCAAAGCGAATCCGGCGGGCGGTCTCCTCCATCCGCGTCCGGGTCTCCGGGCCATGGCGGCGGCGCCGGCCCCAATCGGAGGTCAACCGCCGCAGAATGGTGTTGGCAACCAC
Source organism: uncultured Occallatibacter sp. (assembly GCA_964458965.1). Taxonomy (GTDB): domain Bacteria; phylum Acidobacteriota; class Terriglobia; order Terriglobales; family Acidobacteriaceae; genus Telmatobacter. Next base: position 7,108 of record CAYWMR010000206.1, read on the forward strand.
GGCGGGAAAAGCCAGGTTGAGCAGGCCGGAGCTATGCGGCATGCGAATCTCGAAGCTCAGGCAAAGCGTCTTCTCGGTAACCGACATGATGCGGGCGATCTGGGTCTGCATCTGGCGGCGCTCGAAGTTGAAGCTCAGCCCCACCGGCTGCCAGGCCGCGGTCAACTCGCGGCAGATGATCTCAACCACGGATCCCAGGATCGACTCCTCGATGTCGGTGAGCTCGCGCAGCGGACCCTCCTTGCCATCGCCCCCCAGCAGGAGGTCGATAATCGGAGGCGCCAGCGCCAGATCCAGTTGCAGGATTGAGAGCGCTCCCAGGGGCTCAAGACGCACCGAGGCCGCATAGCTGATCTCCGGAATCCGCAGGACGAATTCGTTGAACTGGATCTGCTCGGCCGAAACCAGGTTAACCTGGAACCGTGTACGCAGCCAGGCGGCGAGATTGTGCGTCAGATTGCGCGCGAACAGGTCGTTCAGCATGCTGATGGCGCGCAACTGCTCGTTTGAAATCTGCCCCGCCGAGGCAAAGTTGTAAGGCGTTACCCGAGCTCGCGGCTGCTCTCGCGGAGCTTCCGCGGCGGAGCTGCGCGCAGCCTGAAACAGCGCATCGATCTCATCCTGTTTAAGCGTCTTCTCCATGGTGGATTACCCCCCCTGCCGCGCCCCGGCAGGCGATTTTCTCGCTCCGGTCCGGTCGAATGCGCCGCGCGCTGCCAGATCCTTCAACGCCGCCCGCAGGTGCACTACGGCCGAGGCATGCACCTGCGAGACCCGCGACTCGACCACCCCCAGAGCCAGGCCAATCTCGCGCATGGTCATCTCCTCGTAGTAGTAGAGAGTCATGACCAGCCGCTCCCGGTCAGGCAGATTCTGAATTGCATCTCCAAGCCGCTGCTCCATCTCGCCCCGGAGGCAGCGGAAGAGCGGGTCCTCCTCGGGCCGGCCCGGCACATAGGCCAGCTCTTCCTCGCCGGAATCCTCGTTGCGTTCCATGTGCAGGGTGCCGATCTCCAGGCCCTTCAAGTCCCCCAGCAACTGCTGATACTCCCCGAGGTCCAGGCCCATCTCCTGCGCAACCTCGTTTTCGCCCGCTGCCCGGCCCAAGCGCGCCGTCACCGACCGGATCGCCTCTTCGACCGCGCGCCCCTTGCGACGCAACTCCCGCGGACTCCAGTCCAGTGTTCTCAGGCTGTCCAGAATCGCTCCCCGGATGCGGAACTGCGCGTAGCTGCGGAACTGCACCTTCTTGGCCGGATCGAACTTGGCGAAGGCGTCCATCAGCCCCACCAC
>CAYWMR010000207.1:0-8393 GCA_964458965.1 uncultured Occallatibacter sp.
CAGAATCGCGTAGCGCCTCGCGCACCTTGTTCACCGCTACGCGCAGGCTCTTGTCGAACTCGACATAGGTGTTCTCGGGCCAAAGGTTGGCCTGGATCTCCTCGCGTGTGACAACCTGGCCCGCGCGATCAACGAGCAAAGCGAGCAGCCGCAGCGGCTGATCCTGGATTCGCACCCTATGGCCCCGATGGGCGAGAAAACCGTCATGCGGATTGAGCAGGAAGTCACCGAAGGCAAAAGTGGAAAGCCGGACGTGCGGTTCAGGCATGGCGATTCTCAGCAGTCTGGGAGCAGACTTGCGGACAGCATACCATTTGGCGCGGTTAACAAGAAACCGGGTCGGTGGTTATTTTGCTGATAGAGAATGATTTATCTGTTAACAACCGCTTGATCCCCAGATAATTTGACCCACAACAGTTACCGTGTGGAAATGGGTCCAGCCTAATCGCTGTGAGGTTCCCCATGTTCCGGTTCCCAACCGCCTCCAATCTCATCACTGTGCTTCTAGACCGAGCCGCATTGCTCCTCGGACTCAGCTTGCGAAATTCCCGTCTGCATGGTCCCCGATTGGCCAGCCTTCGGATCGCCAATCACCGAGTCTGCGAGCTTACGTTTGCCTTGCTGCTGTGCGCACCGATCATTGCATCGGCCCAGACGGCAACTCCGTTGGCGCCAGCGATCTCATTCAATCCCGCTTCGATCGGCATTTCCGCCGAATCGGCACAAGTGCTTACAGCTTCGTTTACCGTGACTGGCTACGCGGGAAGCTTCACGCCTACTGCCAATCTGCACTACGGGCACGATTATGACCTCTCTCCCGTCAGTTGCACGCCAGGCGCGGGCTCTGAGACTTGCAGCATTACTGTCACCTTCCAGCCCACCCTCGCCGGCGCACGCAAGGATGCCATCTTTCTGATGAACGGAAGTACGCGGCTGGCGACAGTGCTGCTAAACGGCGTGGGTCGGGGACCGATGTCGCTGCTTCAGCCGGGTGCCTTTACCACTAGCCTGCCCAGCGCCGGCCTGAGCACCTCCTATTACATCTATCAATCCGTGACAGACGAGAACGGAACCGTATACGTGCTGCCATCGGGTGGCAACGGCTTCGTCTTCAGCATCACCAAGGCAGGGGTGGTCACCCAGCTCCCGCTGACAAATTCGCCCTACTTTTGGACGATTGGCATCGACGGCGCGGGCGTTCTCTACCTATTCGATGAAGCCAAGACCGTGACCACTTACGACACGGTTCAGGGTATTCAGGGCACGTATGTCATCCCTTACGCGGGCAACGACACCAGTTGGTACCCAGGAACCGTGGATGGGTTGGGGAATTTCTATATCGTCGATCAGATAGCGAACAACGGCGAACTCTACGAGTTCAATGCGAACCGCACGAGCACGTATCAAGACATCCTGAGTCCACGTGTTCTGCAACCATTCGCGATCGCGGTTGATAGCCAGGGAAATGTCTTTGTGGGAGGCTATGAGATTGACGAAGTCTCGCCTACCGGCACCTCGATCCAGGTGAACACCGTGGGAGCAGGCGAAGGTCTGGCCGTGGATGCCGCGGATACCCTCTACGCCACTCGCTACATCCCGCTGAATGAGCCGTCCCAGGGCGTCGCCATGCTGCCGGCCTCGAACTACTCGACTCCCGAGGCATCGATCGACGGCAATCAGTCGCCGCTGGGAGTATCGGTCGCTTCCGACGGCACCGTGTTCGTCTCCAACTACGTCAATCTTGATGTTTTCAACCGCTCCACCACGGAGACAATTGCCTTTGGCGAGGTTAGCTCGACAAGTTCGAAGACAGACTCTACGGCCAGCATTTACAACGGCGGCAATGAGCCGCTCACGCTGTCTACGTTCTCTCTGAATGGCGCTGGGTTCAGCGTCGATTCCAGCCAGGCCAATGACTGCATCAGCGGTATGACTCTGGCACCGGGCGCGCTCTGCCAGGTGACGACAACATTTTCGCCGGTACACGCGGGGACGTTTGCCGGGACGATTACCATCCAATCCAACTCGCTCAACGCCAGCAACGTCACCCAGACGATACAGTTGACGGGTGAGTCCGACGGCAGCTACGACGCAGTCAGCCCGAACCCTCTGACATTTCCGTCGCAAGCTGCAGGGACGGGCGCGACGTTGCCCGTGACCATGACCAACCAGGGATACTATTACTCCTCCACGATCTACAGCATCAGCGTGGACAATCCCGCGTTCACGGTCTCGTATGGCACCTGCGCCACTGCTACGGCACCGGGCGCAAGTTGCCAGCTGCAGGTGACCTTCAAGCCGACAACCGCAACCAGCTACACCGGGATGGCAACCATCGTCACTTATGCCAGTGGCACGGCGCTGCCGAGCCAGACGTTGACGCTCTCGCTCAATGGCACGGGCTCCGGACCCGCTACGGCCACACCGGTCATCGCACCGGGAACTGGGAGCTACTCCTCCAGCCAGTCCGTCACTATCACCGATGCAACGGCTGGCGCGACGATCTACTATACGACCGATGGTTCAGCTCCAACCAGCGGATCGACGAAATACGCCAGCGCCATCACAGTCAACAGCAACCAGACGCTGAACGCCATTGCCACAGCTACCGGTTTTGCGCAGAGCGCTACGGCAACAGCCATCTACACATTCGTCTATCCCGCAGTCACGCTGACCCCGGTCTCGGTAGCCTTTGGCAACCAGGCGGTAAACACGACCAGCGGCACGCAGACGGTGGCGCTGACCAACTCCGGAGCTGCCGCGCTGACAATCACCGGCATTGCGCTCACCGGCACGAATCCCGGCAGCTTTGCGCAGACCAACAACTGCGCCGCGACGGTGGCGGCGGGCGCAAGCTGCAACATCGCCATCACGTTTGCTCCGACCACGGTCGCGAGCTACAGTGCAGCCCTCGCGGTGACAGACAACGCGAGCGGCTCGCCGCACACGGTAGCGCTGAGCGGCTCGGGAACCGCCGCTCCAGCGCCCGTTGCGGTTCTTACACCTGCCTCATTGAGCTTTGGCAGCGTGGGAATCGGCGGCACCAGCGCAGCGCAGGCCGCAACATTGAAGAACACCGGCAACGAAGCGCTTTCGATCACCAGCATCGCGATTGGCGGTGCCAACCCGGCTGACTTCGCGCAAACCAATACCTGCGGCGCTTCGCTGGCCGCGGGCGCGAGCTGCGCCATCAACGTAACATTTACCCCTGCATCCGTCGCCAGCTTCTCCGCGACAGTTACAGTCACGGACAACGCCACCGGCTCGCCGCATCAGGTGGCTCTGACCGGCACCGGAATTGTCGAGCCGCCCGTCTTCACCATCGCGCCGACTTCGGTTGCCTTCGGTAATCAGGTTGTTAACACCACCAGCGCATCGCAGACAGTGACATTGACCAACACCAGCGCAACAGACACGGTGACGATCTCCAACTCCACCTCATCCGACCCCGCATTTGTTGACGCAGCGGACACATGCCATGCTTCAATCGCTCCCGGTGGAACCTGCCATTTCCTGATGGTCTTCAATCCGAAGGCGGTCCAGGCCTATAATGCGACGGTCACACTTCAGATTGCTGGTGTGTCGTGCGTAGCGTGCACTTACCCATCACAGACGTTTGCAGTGACGGGAACAGGCACTTCGGCAATCACGATTTCGCCGGCATCCTTGTCTTTTGGCAATCAGATCGTGAACACGACAAGCGCCAAACAAGCCGTCACATTCACCGATTTGCTGTCCGATACGGTCAAGGTGGTGAGCGCGGTCAGCAGCGATCCTGCATTTGTGTCCGATCTCACGAACAGCGGCTGCCTGAGTGCATGGGGTGGCGTCGGCGGCTCCTGCGTACTTCACGTTTCGTTCAGCCCATCAGCTGTGCAGCCCTACAGCGCAACCTTTACCGTCCAGTTTGCTGACCCAACCAACCCAGGAGTGACTTTTCCGACGCAAACATTCGCTGTAAGCGGCACAGGAATCGCGCAGCCGCCAGTTCTGACCATTTCGCCGGCTTCGCTGAACTTCGGCAACGAGGCGATCGGCATTCCGAGCGCCTGGCAGACCGTGACCGTCAACAACATCAGCACGACTGACACCCTGCAGGTTCAAGATGTCGTCCCGAGTGTTGGACGCATGTTCGTCAATGAGAATGGCTGCGCAGGGCCTGTCGCGCCGGGGGCGTCGTGCTCCGTGCAGGTCTATTTCAACCCTTCGGCAGCGGAGCCCTATAACGGCACTCTGAATATTACAGTGGGAGACACCACCTGCGGTGCCCGAGGTGGCCTCAATTGCACTATCAGGCAGAGCATCCCCATCACCGGCACGGGCATCCTCGATCCACCAGTCCTGGGCATCTCGCCCGCCTCGCTGAGCTTTGGCAACGTGCCCATCCCCAGCACTAGCGCCACGCAGACAGTGACCGTGACCAACATCAGCACGACCGATACGCTGCGACTGACACAGTTCATCGGGAGCGTAGGAAACTTCCTGAATTATGGCTGCAGCGCGCAAATTGCGCCTGGAACCTCCTGCACCCTCTCCTTTGCCTTTCAACCAACAGCGCCACAGGCATATAACAACCTCCTTCAAATCACGGTGGTAAGCGTCACTTGCCCAGTCTGCATATTCCCCAGACAGTCCATCTCGATGACCGGCACCGGTGTTGCACCAGTGATTACACTGGCGCCCACCTCTCTCACTTTCTCGGGGACACAAGGGTCCGCGATCCCCGCGCAGACCGTTACTCTCACCAACACCGGCAATGAGGCGCTGGGCTTCAGCGGAATCGCCATCGTTGGGGCGAATGCCAGCCTCTTCAACCAGACAAATAACTGCCCCAGCTCTCTGGCAACGGGCACAAGCTGCACTGTCTCGGTCTCCTTTGTTGCGCAAACGGCTGGGGTATTCAGCGCAAACCTCAACTTCCTCGGCACAGGCCCCAGCGGCGCGTCGGCAAGCGCATCGATGACGCTTTCAGGCACGCTCTTTTCGCAGGGACCGGTAATGACCGTGGCGCCTGCATCGCTCGATTTTGGCAATCAGCCCGTAGGCATCGCCGGGACGCAGTCCGTCACCCTGACAAACACCAGTAAGACCGACTCGGTCTTTCTCTTCTCGGCCACCTCGTCCGGCAGCACTTTCACAATTGGAAACGGCAATTGTGGCAATCCCATCGCTCCCGGCGAAAGCTGCAATTTGCCGATCTCCTTCGATCCAACCGCGCCCCAGCCCTATGCCGCCAACATCACTTTCCAGATGAAGAGCACCACCTGCCCCGCTTGCAACTACCCGGCGCAGACCTTTTCCGTCACCGGTACAGGCGTTGCTTCAGTCATTACATTGGCACCCTCCTCTCTTACCTTCACTACCGTTGTGGGAACCGCAAGCGTGGCACAGACGGCTACCCTCACGAATACCGGAAATGGTGCGCTCACGATGACCCCGATCTTTGTAGGGGGACCCAATCCATCCTCATTCAATGTGACCAATAACTGTCCCTCGACGCTGGCTGCGGGAGTAAGCTGTACATTCACAGCCACATTTGTCCCCCAGACCACGGGCGCATTCGGCGCCATTGTCAATATCGTTGGCATCGGCCCCGGAAATGTTTCAGTCACCGGAAACCTGACGCTGACGGGCAACGCCACACCCCAAATCGCCGCCGGCTTCTTCACTCCCGGCTCACTCAGCTTCTCTTCCATCGCGCTCGTCAACAGCGCACCGCAGACGGCCACACTTACTAATACGGGCAACGAGCCCATCACCGTCTTGAACGTTCAGATCTTTGGCACCAACCCTGACCAGTTCTCCCAGACCAACAACTGCACGCAAGCAATTCCTATAGGCGGGAGCTGTACTTTCTCGATTACCTTCGCCCCCACAGCGGCAGGCACCTTCGCAGAGCAACTTGTGGCTGCACTGCGGACTCCCAATGGCAGCGCGGACAATGCCTTCCTCTTCTTCAGCGGTACCGCCCAGCCAAATGTCTCCACCGGGACTCTCTCGACGACGACGCTGACCTTCTCCACGACAGTCGGAACAACCAGCGCCGCTCAAACCGCTACGCTGACAAACACCGGCAATCTGACACTGTTCATCGGCAGCATCTCACTTGGAGGCAATTCCCCAAACGACTACAAGGAGAGCGACAACTGCGGACTGCAAGTTGCGGTCGGAGCGAGTTGCGCAATCTCCGTCACGTTTGCACCATCCGCTCTCGGCAGCTATCCGGCAACAGTCACCATCAACGACAACGACCCGACGTCCCCTGAAACAATCAGCCTCGCTGGCAACAGTGTGAACATACCGGACTTTGTGGTGGCCTCATCAATTCCGTCATTGGCAGTGCCGCCAGGCGGCTCGGCGCAAGTTGCTATAACCGTCTCGGCTCAGAATGGAGCCACCATTCCCGCAGTGAGCCTTGCGGCCACGGGGCTCCCACCAGGCGCGACTGCCTCGTTCACCCAATCAGCCATCACGCCGGGCAGCACCTCGGCTACTACAACGCTCACAATCCAAACAGCGCCAATCGTGGCCACAAACCGCAAGTCCGGATTGCCGCTTTCGGGCCTCTCAGGTTCATCAGCGTCCCTCCCCGCTCTTGCCTTGCTCGGTTGGTTCTTTGTGCCACGCAAGGCAAGACGGAGTTGGCTCACCCTCGGCCTGTTGCTCCTTGTCTCTCTCGGCGCCATCCCGGCGCTCTCCGGGTGCAGCGGCGGCTTCAACCTGATTCCGCCTCCGAAGATCTATACGGTCACCATCACCGGAAGTATTGGCGCCGTTCAACAAACCAGCACCGTGCAGCTCACGGTTGAGTAAGGGAGACAAACATGAAGAGCCGACTCAAACTTTCAATCTCCCTTCTGATCATCGTAGTCGCGGCTTCGTTGACTCCGGCGTCTGGACAAACCAGCCCGGCCGTCGAGAAGTCCGCCGCTCAGCCTGACCTGGCGCTTACTTACACATATATCCGCAGCAATGCCCCGCCAGCCGGCTGCGGATGCTTCAGCCTCAACGGTGGCAGCGCCACCTTCGCATGGCCGATAAGCACAGGCAGATTTGCGATCGTCGGCGATATCACGGCTGCAACCGCATCCAACATCGCAAATTCCGACGCCGGTCTCACGCTCAGCATATTTGCAGGCGGAGTGCGCTACGAGCCACGCCTAGGCCGCTCCACCTTGCGACCATTTGGCGAGTTGCTCGTGGGAGTTGCACATTCGAGCGGGCCATTCGTCCAGGGCCAATACTCCGCAACCAACAACGCCAATGCTGCTTTTGCGGCCAACATGGGCGGAGGATTGGATATGCATTTGAGCAGGCGCTTTTCTCTGCGCCTGCTCGAGGCGGACTACCTGCTCACGACATTCGACAACTTAAGCAACAATCACCAGAACAACGTTAAGTTGAGCGTTGGGATTATTTTCGCATTTGGGCGCAAGTAGCCCGGTAAATATTCAGGTGGCTGATCGCAGCCTCGTGGGGCTGTTTCCATGTGCAGTGGAGAGACAACTGCTCTCCATTCAGAATCACGTTTGGCCAAGAATTCTTGAAGTGGGAGGTAGATAAATGGGATTGACGAATGCGGGCTTTCGAACGAAGGCCGCACGGAACACTACCAGATCAACTACGACACAACTCTGTCTGCGCCCAACGCCATAGTGGTGGCTACCCTCGCCGGACTGCCCTCTGGAGCATGCCAGATTACGGTCACCGCAAAATTCTGCCACCCATACCAGTAAGTTGTCCAGCTAATCGATTACCAGACGTTAAGGCAAGACTTCATATTGACGCCACTTCATTGGATCGGCCCGAAACAATAAAGTGGCGAAAGCTCGGCAACAGATCTTCTCCTGTTAGAAATCTACCGAGTCTTCAAATGAAACCCTGGTGTTAATGTGCATGATTTGCGTACAGAGGGTGGCGGACAGAGAATATCCTCCACATTCCAACTGGGTTCTGGATTGTTGACAAATCGCCGAGTCACTCGTTGGCCAGTGGTTAATGCCGAGATGTCGGCTTTTCGAACGCTTTCGCATGCCTTGGCATGGTTCCGGCCGCTTCATCGGCGACCCCGGAGTAGCTTTGCGGTTTCTCAGCGCCGATAGGGTGCCCTGGCCGTGGCGTGCCCAGACACGGAGCCACGACCTTATCACCGCATTTGGAGTGGCGGCGAAGGCAGCCGGGCAGTCATTGTTAAGAGACGAGATGGGCCGCAACCGTTTCTGCGCCAGAGCGGTAACGGCTGAGTTCGCCGCCGGCAAAGCGCGGCCCGCGAGACCGCGGGTTCTGTTACACTGGTCGGAGCGCATTCAAGGGGAAAACGCGCCAGGCCGCGCCCCATCGATACGCTCCTGCAACCCAAGTTCGGGGAGTGGCTCAGCCTGGTAGAGCACCTG
>CAYWMR010000208.1:0-8332 GCA_964458965.1 uncultured Occallatibacter sp.
CCGTCACATGGAGTGGACCTTCGATCCCCTCGAAATCAAGAACGCTTTCTTGAATATCCACAGGCTGGGAGCTATAGTTTGTAGTTACCGGGTGAATTTCTATGGTGTATCCTCATCTCGACTGCAAGGTGGGCTGCCTTCGGATCGCCTGCTGGCCGAGTGGGATCTCGATTCAGCCCGGGTCGAAGCAATTCTCGACGGCAAGCCACCACAGGCATCAAACATAGAGGACCGAATCCTGGTCCCTGCCTCCATCTATCAATGGAAGGCCTCGGACGCCGACCGGGATCGAGCCCTCAACGTTCAGTTGGAGAACCGCGGCAAGTTTCAACGGGCATTTTCTCAAGGGCTGGCCGTACTTGGCTTTGTCCTGGATTCGGAAGGAAATGGAGTCTTTGAACTTGGATATCCAACCCAGGCGGTAGAATCCCAAATTTCCCAGGATCGATAAAAACTATGAGAATCGATGCAATTATCCTTCGTGAGCTGCACCTGCCCATGGTTCGCCCGTTTGAAACCAGCTTCGGCATAACCCGCAACCGTAGAGTTCTGCTCGCTGAGATCCAGTCGGAGGGCCTCATCGGCTGGGGCGAGTGTACGGCAGGCGAGCGCCCATTCTTCTCCGAGGAATCAACCGACACCGCCTGGCAGGTGATTCGCCATGAACTGGGTCCCATGCTGGCTGCGGAATCTCCCCAACATGGCGGCGATTGTCCGGAGATCTTCCGCAGGGTCCGCGGAAATCGCATGGCCAAAGCCACTCTTGAAAACGCTATCTGGGACATTGAAGCCCAGCGCGAAGGAATTTCCCTATCCCAGCTGCTCGGCGGCGTCCGCGATGTGATCCCGTGCGGCGTCTCGCTCGGAATTCAGTCTTCAATCCCCGAGCTGCTGTCGATCGTCGAGAAGGAACTCGCCGCCGGCTACCAGCGAATCAAACTGAAGTGCAAGCCCGGCTGGGACGTGGAGGTATTCGATCGCGTGCGCAACCGCTGGCCGGGAATTACTCTCAGTTGCGATGCAAACTCGGCTTACCGCCTCCGCGATGCCGACCACCTGGTGACCTTTGACGCCTTCGACCTGCTGATGATCGAGCAGCCCTTGTGGCACGACGACTTCTACTACCACTCCATGTTGCAAAAGCGCCTGCAAACCTCCATCTGCCTCGACGAGTCCATTCGCAACCGCCGCGACGCGCTGGCGTCCATCGAGATGGAGTCCTGCAGAATCATCAACATCAAGCTGGGCCGCGTCGGAGGATTCTCTGAGGCCATTGCCGTCCACAACGCCGCTCATGAGCGAGGCATTCCCGTCTGGTGCGGCGGCATGCTCGAGTCCGGCATCGGACGCTCTCACAACATCGCCCTGTCGACCCTCGAAAACTTCACCTTGCCAGGCGATGTCTCCGCGTCAGCCCGCTATTGGCTTGAGGACATCGTCGAGCCGGAAATCACCGTCTCACCCGCAGGCGAAATCGCCATTCCCGACACTCCCGGCCGCGGCTACGAGGTCCGCACCGACCTGGTAGACCGCCTAACCGCCCGCAAGGAGACCATCCGCGCTCTCGAGCTGGTCGGCTAGTTTTAGTTCCTAAGTTGAAAGTTGTCAGTTGTAAGTTGTCAGTTCTCAAGTCTCAGTTGTCAGTTCTCAGTTGCGAAGCGAGATTGACCGCGGACATCCCTCGATCTGCGGCTCTTGTAGACCGTCGCCCATCCCCACGCGAAGCAAGTCTTACAACTGACAACTGACAACTTACAACTAAGAACTGTGAACTAAAAACTGTGAACTGAGACCTAACAAAGGACCCATGGCTCTAAAGATATGGGAGCTCATCAGCATCGTCCTCTCGGCTCTGGTCGCTGGAATGTTCTGCGGCCCATGGGTAGCCTTGACCAGGTCCATCACCGCCTTTGAGCCCAGACAATTCCTGGTCATCGTGAGCCATCTCAACCGCAACATGGCGCAAGTCATGACCATTCTCATGCCGGTTTCCCTGCTCTCGATCATTCCCGTTCTCATTATTTCGGTCGTCAAACATCCGGCCACATTCTTTCTTTCTCTCACCAGCTTCGCCTTGTTTTTCGCCGCGCTCCTGGTAACCATCATTGTCGAAGTTCCAATCGTCAAACAAATCGATTCCTGGACGGTTGCAACGCTTCCGGGCAATTGGGAACAGCTTCGCGATCGCTGGTCGTCGTTTCATCTCGTCCGAATAGTTGCTTCCATTGCAGGCCTCGTCCTCCTCGTAGCCGGAGCAATCTTCTAAGATCCCGTCCAGACTCAGCCTCTGAGAGCTGAGAGCTGAAAGCTGTCGGCTGGAACTGATAGCATTGCATGCACTCTCACACCCCAAACAGCCATTTCTGTACGCAAAAAGCGTATCGAAAACGCATGTTTTTCGCACTCAAACGGCCTTAGAGCAGCCTTGGCACACGCTATTTTGCACGATTCGTCACCTGTTTGCCTGAACACATTTGCGTACACTAGGGCGTCGTATTTTCACCTCCCTGCATGCGCATATCACGTCACGCACGGCACGCCATTTAGTCTTGAAAGGGCAGGGAACCAGCCCTGACCCCGATACGTACTTTACTTAGGCGGCGCAACTTTGACGGCTGGCATGCGTCTCAATCCTGAGAGGCAGCCCATGCCCTCCGTTGCCGGCTGCCGGAGGTTTATCCGCGTGACTCCCCAGGAAGAACAGCTCATCAACTCGCTCGCCGAGCGCGTTAACCAGACCCAGTTGCAGGAGAAAGATCCCGACGCCGAAGCCCTGCTTAACAAAGAACTTAGCCCCAATCCAGATGCGCTTTATATCCTCGCCCAAACCGTTCTGGTGCAGAACATTGCGCTCGAGCAGGCCAAGGCGCAGCTAGCTCAGTTGCAGCAGGCCAGGCAACAGCCCGCGCACGCAACCAGCTTTCTCGGCAACCTGCTCGGCCACCACGATCCGCCGCAGCCGGAATACATTCCCCCACCTCCTCCGCCACCAGCCTATGCACAGCCGCAATATCAACAGCCGCAGTACGTGCCCGTCCAATCCGGACAGCCAAGCTTCATGCGCGGTGCCATGCAGACAGCCGCCGGCGTCGCCGCAGGCGCGCTAGCCTTCGAAGGCGTAGAGGCAATCATGCATGGGTTAGGAGGCTTCGGCCATCCCGGCATGGGCATGGGCTGGGGAGGCGGAGGTTTTGGCATGAGCCCAGGCTTCGGCGGAATGGGCATGATGGGCGGCGGCTTCGAGCGTCCGGTCGAGGAGACGGTCGTCAATAACTACTACGACCAGCCCGGCGGTGGTCAGGGCGGAACCGAGCATAGCGCATTCGCGCCTGGCGGCAGCGAGCATCCCTTTCATGAGTCTGCAGGCCAATTCGATCAGGGTGGCGCGCAACTCTCCGATACAAGTTATGACCCCGGCGCCAATCAGGACAATTTTGATAACAGTAGCTCCGGCGACCAGGGCCAGTTCGACAGCGGAGGCGGCTTCGACGACGGCGGCAGCGGCTTCGATAGCGGTAGTTTCGGCGGCGATAGCGGCGGCGGAGACCTGCTGTAGTACCGCTGAATAAAGTCGATCCCGATGAGCTGCTTGCCTCTTCCGCGGCCCGCTAATTCAGCGTAAGCGAAACCGTGGCCGTCTCTTGGATTGAGCCCGAAGTTGCGGTCACGGTTACGGTCGAGGTCACAGGCTGCGTCTGCGACCCTCCGCTCCCTCCGCCGCCTCCAGAGCCGGCGCCACCGCAACTCGACAGCAATCCCATCCCCGCAACAGCCACCGCAACCACTAGCCAGCCCATCAAGCTCCGTCGCTTCCTCCAGCCGAAGAGACAAACAACCAGGGCCAGCGCAGTCCCCGGAAAAGCCGACCTTGAGTCGCGCCCCAAAGATGCTGTCTGCGCCACAGCGGAGACTGTCAGGGTTGTGGAAACCGCGGCGGCCGTCGGGGTCACCGTCGCAGGGCTGAACGCACAGGTTGCGCCGCTCGGTAACCCGGAACAGGCAAAACTCACTGGCGCGTTGAACCCGTTGGAAGGCGTAACGGTCAAAGTCACCGTCCCTGAACTGCCAGAGTTCACGGTCAACGCCGCAGGCTGCGCGGCCACGCTAAAACCTGGTATTTCGATCACATAACTGGCACTTACACCATCGCTTTCGTACCCGTTGAGTACGGCAACCGCTTTGACCGTCTCTGACGATGAAATCGTGATTGGGCCGGTGTAGAGCGTTGAACCCGCGGAGGCCAGCGACCCGTCAGTCGTGTAGTTAATAGTTGCATTCGGAATGGTGGATGTAATGACCAATGAGATTACAGAGGTATACGTTCCGCCCGGCAAAGAAAAGGTTGGAACATCCGCCATGAACTCGTAGGTCGCTTGTGTCAAACCGCTCACTTCGTACCCTGGGGCCGTAGCGATAGCCGTAACAGTTTCGGTAGACGCAATCGAGATGGGCCCGGTGTAGAGGGTCGAACTGCTCGTTGGGGTGCTGCCATCTGTGGTGTAAAAGATACTGGCGTTTGGCATCCCGTTCGAGATTGTCAAAGTCTGCGCACTTGTGTATTGCCCCGACGGCAGGCTGAAGACAGGCGTGATCGCAGGAGGCAGGTTGATCACCGATGGCTGGTACTCCCACATATCGCTAAGCCCCGTAGAGCCGCCAAAAAGCCACAGGTTACCGCTCAAGTCCACCCAGTTGGCCCCGCTCTCGCGTCCTCCAGGCGTATTCGTTTGGGATGGGGTACCCTTGGTCCCAAATACCGGCAGTAACTCGCATTCATATCCATAAATACTCTCACCGCAGGTCAGCGTAGGGCTTCCGTTCATCCACGCCCACTCGTTGCTGGGAGGATCGAAGCGCCACAAATCGTTGAGAAGCCCAACACCGCCTTCAGAGTCCATTCCCTCCCCACCGTAAAGCCAGAATTCGCCATTCTGATCGGTCCACGAGAACGAATTCTGGCGCGCCCCAGGCGTGTTTCCTGCCGCAAGCACCCCTAAGGCGCCGAAGACTCCCTGTTCTGCACAAGGCGTCGTCGTTGTTCCCCCGCATGCGACGTCCTCGGTCACCGTGTCGCTTCCCGCCATCCACGCCCACTCATTCGTTGTGGGGTTGAACTCCCATAGATCGTTTGGTTCATCGTACCCGCCGAATAGCCAGAAGTTCCCATTCTTGTCTGCCCAGAAAGAGTCCCATACCCGGCTTCCAGGTGTGTTTCCAGCTGCCGCAACATCCAAACTCCCGTAGACCGCTGGGGTCAAAAAGTTGTCGCCCAAAACTGTGTCGCTCCCCAGCACCCACGTCCAGTTCCCAGTCGACGGATCGTAAACCCACATATCGGACAGATATCCATAATTGTTATTGGAATCGTAGCCCTCGCCTCCATAAAGCCAGAACCGGCCCTTGGAGTCAGTCCATGTCGACGGATATGCGCGACCGCCAGGGATGTTTCCCGCCGCTGCGGCACCCTGGGTGCCGTAAACCGCAGGCTCGGGGCCCAGCGGGGAGCCGCCCATCCACGTCCAGGTTGCTATCGAAGGATCGAACATCCAAAGGTCGTTCAGAGAGAGCGTTTCGGAGGGCAATCCGGTGTATGGATATCCGAGCCCTCCAAACATCCACAGCCGCCCCTTGCTGTCTGTCCAGGCTCCGCCCCCCTGGCGCAGGCCGGGATGGTCTCCAGGTCCTGCGACACCCACCGTGCCGTAGATTCCGTTGGCCGCGCTATCCGCAGGCCCGCCGCCCGCAATCCAGGCCCATTCGTTCAGTTTAGGGTCAAACTCCCAAAGCCCATCCCATATCAGTGTCAGGCCGTCCCCTGAAAATCCGCCCCCGTAAAGCCAGAAATTGCCATTCAGGTCCGTCCAGTTGGTGATGTAGTTGCGCCCTCCCGGCATATTTCCCGGCGCGAACACGCCCTGTGTGCCGTAGACGGACGGATCGCTCAGGACTTCAGGGTTGGTCGTGTCCAACCCGGCCATCCATGTCCATTCATTGGTCTGCGCGTGCACCGCCGAGCCCGGAAACCCAAGCATCAGGAAGCAAAGAATGAGAGACGCTAAAATCCCGGTTCGGGAGTTTAAGAAAAAAAGCGCTTTCGGCATGCATCGCAGTCCAGGCCTTCCTGAGCCTGCGGCGTTGTGGCAAGAAAATGGCTTATCGGCGTTCACTGGAAACTCCATGCTCGGCAGGATTGACAGTTCATTGTAATCCCGCGCTGCTTTAGGCAGGATTCCTTCCTCAATCTCTACCGAGCAGCGACTCGATCGCATCGCAGGCAGACGTGAGCCCGTCTTCGGCCCTGATTTGCGCCCCCACTTTCGCGCCCCGCTCAGAAAAACTCGCCTCTTTCAACAGCCGCCCCAGCGCGGCCGTCGCGGCATCGACTGAATACTCTCTTCGCGGCAAATGAATTCCCGCGCCAAGACGTTCCACCCGGGCTGCATTGTCCGGCTGATCCCAGCCATAGGGAACAATTAACTGCGGCCGTCCCGCCCTCAGCGCCTCGCCTGTCGTTCCCGATCCGCCCTGGTGCACATTCACCGCCGCATAGGGGAAGATCTGCGAGTATGGCGCGTACCGCAAAACCATAGTCCAATCCGAGTCCAGTCCCAATTCCTCTTTTGCCCCCAGCAGCACCACACGCCGTCCCAGCCTTACCGCCGCTGCCGCACTTACCGCATAAAAGTTGCCCGGGTTGTGCACGGCCGTCGACCCCTGCGTAAACACGATTGGCGGACCTCCGGAATCGAGAAACGCTCTCAATCGCGGATCGAGACCAGCATCTTCCGCTGGAGAACTGAACCAGATGAATCCCGTTTGCAGCGTCTGCGAAGGCCAGTCGGGCTGCTTTTCGGCCAAAACTCGCGAAAACAACACCAAAGCCAGATCAGGCGAAAACTTGTCGTGGAAGAGAGGGTCGCAATCGGGCCGCAGTTTCTGTTCGCGCCGCAATTGCCGCACAGGATTCCACCAATGCCTGGTTCCCCACCGGCCAATGTTCAGGACCGCGCGGTATGCTGGCCAGCCGGCCTTGCGCAAATGGATGAGCCACGGGACATTCACCAGCACCGAGGGATCGTGCGCCGACACGAATGAGGCCGGCGACAGTGTCGCCGATGCCCAGCGCAATCCCAACTTCTCGGCAACCAGCGGCGCAGCGAAGTTCAGCTCCCCCGCGATCATCAAATCAGTGTCCGCCGCCGCCTGCAGCAGGTCGGCGTAGGTGTCTTGCAAATGCGGTAACACCATCTTTCGGATCAGAATCTCCGGCCCGCGTTTCAGGTCGTCGCACAGCCGGATCATCTCCGGATCGGTAGGGTCCCAATCCGGACGAACAGGTTGGAACCCGATTCCCAGACCCTCCACCTTGGCCCGGTAGTACTCCGTGGTTGCAATCGTCGCGGTGTGGCCGCGGCGCTTCAATTCCAGCGCCAGGGCTAGGCAGGGATGCAGGTCCCCAAGCGAGCCAATAGTGGCGAACAGAACCCGCTTCGGCTTAACGCCGCCAGCCGCTTCCATGAGTCGATTTCCCCGGTCCATCTGCTCCATGTGTGTTCTCCGTCACTTCGGCTGGTATGAGAGGCCTCTTATGATGATCAACGACAAAAGAGAGGCCGGCCACCTGCGTGGTACGGCAAGGAGATTTTAATGCCCCAGGCATACGCATTCAGCACCATACCCGCGAAGATCCTTCTTCCCATCGACTTCAGCCCATCCTCCCACCTCGCCCTGGAGCAGGCCACCGTACTTGCTCAGCATTTTCATGCCGCCATCTATCTCGTGCATGTTGTTGCCGACCCGTGCAATGCCGAGGCGGAGAAAAAAGAGGCCGAGGAGCGTTTTATCGTCTCCGTTGCAGGTCTCACAGCCAAGGGAATCAAGGCAACCTCAAGTGTTGAAGTCGACAACGATATTGCCGGCAGTATCCTGGATGTGATTGATCGCGAGCACATCGATCTGCTCGTGGTTTCTACGCACGGCACCACCGGATGGCACCCGCTGGTCTTTGGGTCCATCGCCGAGAAGCTGGTCAAACTGGTTCATATCCCCGTCTTGCTCATTCGCACGGAAAAGCCAGAGAGCAGTGTAAAGGTCAAGTCCGGCCGCATGATGGAATGGTGGTAGAGCAGCGATAAGCTGTTGCATTCGCTCTGACAACCAACAGGGCCCCGTGCCCCATCCATTCCACAGCTTCATCGTGGAATGGGTGGGAAACCACTAGGCAGTTTGTGCAAAGAATCGCCTTCGATGCAATTCGCGAAGGCTTTGTATCAGGGCATGACTTCAGTCGTGCCGCAAATGCCACAAAATAAAGGCCGGGCTTTAGCCCCTG
>CAYWMR010000209.1:0-8329 GCA_964458965.1 uncultured Occallatibacter sp.
TTGCCTATGCCAAGCCGGCCACCGGCGATCCGCCGGAGGTCTTCTTTCAAACCCAACCCATACTCGACGAGATGAAGAAGACTCCGGCCTGCGCACCGTGAAGCGGCCTTTGATCGGAACATGATTTTGATCGACTAATGTGGGTGCCCCAGGGTCTCGAGCTTGAGACCTGGGAAACTGGCAACCCACCCGGTCGCGCACTAGTGGATCATGTTGATGGTTTCCTGCGTAATGGTGTCGAAGGTGGTCACCGCCTTCGAACTCGCCTCGAAAGCGCGTTGCGCAATAATCAGGTTCGAGAATTCGTCGGAGATGTTCACATTCGACTCTTCGAGCGCGCCACCCGTCACGGTCCCCAGACCGGATGTGCCCGACGTCCCGACGGTAGCTGTACCGCTGGCCTGCGTGGTGGCATATTCGCTGCTTCCCAATTGCTGCAGCCCTTGCAGATTCGATACGTTGGCAAGTGCCAGTTGCCCGATATTCTGCTCCTGGCCGTTCGAGTAAGTCGCAGTCACAGTGCCGTTGGTGCTGACAGTGAAGCTCTGATACTCACCGCTGGCGTATCCGTTTTGCGTGGTCGAGGCAACAGTGGACGTTTGGTCCACCTGGCTGATGGTGGGCGTTCCGCCTGCGCCCAGCACATTCCAGGTCATGTTCATGGTCGATGCGCCATCGGAAAGTCCGGCAAAGGATATGCCGCTCACGTTCGCCGCGGGACTGATCAGGTTGCCGCTCGAATTGAAGGCAAGCGTCCCGGCTGCGTTGGCCGCAATCGGATCTTGAACCACGCTCCCGGTCGCTGTAATCCCCGTGCCAACAATGCTTAGCTGGCCTGCGGCGGTCGTGGTGACAGTTGCCGTAATCCCCGCGTTGGTGAGTGCAGTCTGTAGATCGTCCGCATAAGAGCCGGCTGTGCCGACGGCGCCCAGCACCTCACCCGCCGTCACCGGCGGCACTGCAATGGTGGCCGTGCTCCCGCCCGCGGTCGGTCCGGTGATCGCCAGGTTCGTAGCCGGATCTACCCCAGCCAATGTCCCTCCGCTCGAACCAAAGTTATAAGCAAGCGTTGTCGCCCCCGCCGGGACGGTGCTCGAGTTAGCCATCAAAGTGTCCGGCATCGTGACGTTGTAAGACCACGTGTTGTTCCCCTGATTGGTATACGTGACGGTAGCTTCGTAACTCTTGCCCATCGAATCGTAAACCTGAACCTGGCCGGGAACTGTGGTGCCAACAGCCGAAGCAGAGTCCAGGGTCGCGGTCATCCCAAACGTGGTGGTGGCTTGCGGAGGTTCCACCTGACCCACTGGAATGTTGATCGGCGAAAGCGCTGCACTGGTGTTTACCGCCCCCCCCAACGCCGGATAACCCATCACATTCATGCCGTCCGACGAGATCAGGTTTCCATTCGAAGCCAGTGAAAAGTCGCCGGCGCGCGTAAGAACGTTGGTGCCTCCGTCGTTGAGTACGAAGAACCCGTTGCCGTTCAACTCCATGTCCGTCGAGTTGCCGGTCGAGTCGCTCGCCCCCTCGGAGAAGTTCGTCTCATTGGAAGCCACCTGCACGCCCTCGCCCTGCTGAATCGCATCCCCGGAGCCGGATGATCCGATCTGCTCCGAAAACAGGCTGGAAAAGTTGGTTGTCTGGGCTTTGAACGCCGTGGTGCTCATGTTGGACAGATCGTTCGCGATCGTGTTCAGGGACGTCGAATCGGCGTTCAGTCCGGAAAGCGGAATGTAGAAACTTGCCATGGTGGTTCTCCTCTGTGTGCCATCCTTGGTTGACGCCGGCCGTCTGGGCCAGCCTGTTAACGAGCTTCATTGGACTCCGAACGAACTGCCTGCAAGCGACTGCGTACGAGATCGTCCATTCAGTGCATTCCCCACCCTCTCGGCCGATGGATTGGTCGCAGGGATGCTCAGATTGCCGGGAGCAGTGAGCGGAGACTTCAAGTGTGCCGCGGCAGAGCTAGCCGTAGTCGTTGAGGCAGCAAGAGGTTGGCTTGCGGCACTCGAGGAGCTGCCCTTATGAGCAAGTGCATGAGCCTGGGTTGATGCCGGACTGGTGCTGATGACGGGGGTCGGACTAGTGCTCCCACCCGTGGAAGCCGTTGAGGGCGTTGAATCGGTAGTCAATGTCTGGTTGATGTCGATCAACTGCTCCAGGCTATTCACCGAAACAAGCTGGTTGATGTACTCGTTGGGATCAACGTTTGCGGTGGGGTCCTGGTTCTTCATCTCGGTTACCAGCAAAGTAAGAAAGTCATTCGCCGAGATGGTGGCCGAATCGGTACTCGCGCTGCTCGAACTGCTTGTTCCGCCGGTACTCACCGTCGGCGATGTTGAATTTGCCATGGGAGTCGCGCTCTTGCCCGTCAGCGCTTGCCCCGCCGTCATATGGTGATTCAGAACTCCTGCCATTGCCGCCATTTTCTGCCTTCCTTCTTGCCATTCGCCTTGACTTTGCGCCTGGTTCTATCCGTCTGTCCCGGCCTGTCTCTCACCCATCAGGCCATTACCGATATGTGCATGCCCCCGGGTCTTTGAGTGTCGTAAATTGAATCGGAACCGCCCGCCTGTGGCGAGGGATCCGAAGAAACGGTCGCGGCGATTCCAGGCGTGCTGATCCGAATGCCCGATTGCGCTTCGGAATACGCGCCTTGCCCATCCCCCCGCCCCGCTCCCTGCTGCATGGTTTCGCCCCCCTGTTGACCCGTTCCCGACCCGGAGGAGCGGCTGTCGAACTCGGCCACAGTCAGCGTGTCCACCGGCGTATGGCGATCGGCGAGGTAGGTATTCAATCCAGCAAGGTGTCCGCCAAGCGCCTGCGATGCGTCGGCCGACCCGGGAATCAGCGCGGCATGAATACCGCCTCCGCTGGTATCCGCGCGGACACCAATCCAACCCAGGTCCGGGTCTTCGAATCCAGCTTCCGCCCGCTGTGCGCCGGCATGCACCCAGGTATGCGAACTATTGGCAGTTCCCTCATCGATGGCAGCAAAGGCATCGTTCGCCGATCCGCCGCCGTTCGTTGTGGAAGCGGGAAACTGCGTACCCGCGCCGGTGGTCCCTGCAAATCCAGCAGGGTCGCGCACCGGGGCCACGACCGGCCCATCCTGAGCCGGGACACCTGGTTGTCCCGGATGAACGGAGCCGCCTTGAGATGCTCCCACAACTCCATTTGCCCAACGGGTTGGTCGTGAAGGCGCTTCGACGGAGGTTCGCAGGTCTCCAACGCTTCCCGGCTTCGCCACCGGGAGATTCGGTTCGATGGCCTGCGCTCCGGGTTCGATGCCAAGAATCGGCGCAGCTTGCATGGGATCCAAGGTGGCTGAAACTGGTGCCCGATTGAAATTCGCCATGGCCGGAACAACGCCCGCGGGAAGAGGCGGGGCCGAATGCATTGTGGGCGATTGCGCCGCTTCCGGCTGAGAGTCCAAACACTGGCTCGAAATGTTTGGCTGGATTGACGGCAGAATCTCCCCGGCTTCGGATCGTGCCCGATTCGGGATTTGCGATGGCGTGCTGTCCTGCTCGTGAGTCTGGAGCGGGCCCTGTTTCATGGCATGATTGGAAACTGTCCAGCCGAGAGGAGTGCCAGCCTCAGAATTTGACGACGCAGGAGCGCGCAACTGCGAACCCGCGCCGGCCGTCTCTCCAATCGCGGCTTGGTCGCGCGCCGGCGCCACCATCGTCCCGCCCGGCCGATCCAGTGCCGGAACGCCAGGTTGTGCCGTGTGAAGTGAAGGGGCTTGTGAGGCTCTTTCGACTCCATTTGTCCAATGAGCGGGCCGCGAGGGAGTTTCGACAGGGTTTCGCGAGTTTCCCGCGTTCTCCGGCTTTGCCGCCGGGAGATCGAATCCGATGGCCTGCGAACCGTTGTTCATGGCAAGAATCGGCGCAGGCTGCTTGGAATCGGAGGCAGCCGGAACCATGCTAGCGGCAACATGCTGGGCCGAATGCATGGTGTGCGAATGCGCCGTCTCCGGTTGAGGCTCCCAATGCTGACTCGAAACGCTGGACCCGCTTGACGGCTGGACCTCCGCGGTTTCGGATCCCGCTCGATTCGGAACCTGCGATGGCGCATTGTCCTGTTCCGAAATCGGAACGGGGGTCTGAACCGGGGCCTGTTTCAAGGCCTCCTTTGGATCCGTGCCGTCGAGAACAGGTCCAGTCGCAGAACCTGAGGACGCCGAACCGGGACTTTGCATGGTCGACTGGCTGGAGCCTGCGCTGGCACTGTATGGACTGGTATGGGTACTGGGGATGGATTCGGGAGTAGAGCCAGCCCCAGGCGCGATGGAAATCAATCCAGAGGACACTTCCGTGCGCTGTGCAGTGTTTCCCCCAGGCGTCTCCGGTGCGGCAACCCTTGCATCGTCCGCTGCAACTGATAAGGGTGCAGCCAGCGGTACTGATTCCGCTGCCGAGCGATGAAGTTGGGAGATGGCAGGGGAATCTGGAGGAGCATCCGATGCAGTGGCTGTCGGAACAGGTGTCGAAGCGGAGGCAATCCCCGATGTGCCCGTTTGTCGAGCCGGCACATCGGATTCGGCGAAAGCAGAAACCGGGTTTACCGCAGAAGCAGAACCAGATTCGTCCGGCGGTTGGGCCGAGGCCTCCGGCCTGACGATGATTGGCATTGGAAGCGATAAGGAAGCGATGCCGGGAAGTACAGCCATCGGCTCCGGCGCCAATGCTGCGGCGGCATGTTCTGCCTGTCGGCCGGCTTCGGTTCGGTCGTTGCGCGCAGGATGGACAGTTTCCTCGCGTCGTGCTTTCGATGCGATTGTGACGTCATGCTCAACACCGTCAGCCGAAACCAGGCTTGTTGCCGGCTTCGAGCCGGAGATTCTGGCCGGAGCGCCGGCGGACGTAGAGCCCTGTTGGCTGATGGTCGAATGAGTCCACTGCGTCCGCGCTGCTGGAGAGGCGGGAGTTCCTCCACTGCCCAATGTCGAACCAGTCCCCGGGGCCCTCCACGGCTGAGCCTCCAACTGAGGCGGATTTTCTGCTCCTGTGCCGGCTTTCCCGGCTTCTTCTTCGATTGCGCCGCTCACTCCGGCATCCATGGTGGCCAGAACAGACTGCCAACTGGATCGGAAGCTCTCAGCCCTCACAGCCGGGGACGACGACCCAATTGAGCCGGTCCCGGCTGTGCTTTGAATCTTTGCCGGCGCGCCCGCCTGCACCTGTCCCAAACCTGTTTCGGAGCGCCCCCCCGGTCGAACTTCGATTAATGCGGCAACAGTCATGCCGCAAATTGGAGCAGTCGCCATGCCAAAGAAAAGCGTCGCGGGTTAAAGGAATGTCACGAAAATGAGACGCAATCCCGATTTGATATGCCCGGGCAAAAGAATTGTGGACTTTTTCTCAAGGTTATTGAGATCCGCGCTCATCTTCCCCAACCCGCAATCCAGGCTCGGCCGCTGAGCTTCTCACGGACTCAGCCAGCGAGCGATGCAGTCGGAACCGGTGCCAGTCGTCGAGCGCCTGCTGGCTGCGCCGGCCCTCCTCTATCTTCACTCGTTCCTCCTCCTCCCGAATAAGCGTCTCGGCCTGCCGCCGCTCGACCCGCTTCAATAGGAATTGATGGCGGAAATTATCCACCTCGCGTTTGGCCGATTCGATTCTTGGAGCAAGATTTGCGGATTGGCGCTCAGCCGCGCGGCTCTCTGCGAAGGCCGCCAGCCGGTCAGCCAACTCCCCCGAATGAGCGCTTGAGGTCAGCAACCTGCGCCCTTGACGATCCCGCTCCACGGTCGCATCCTGAGCGAGTTCCAGGCGTTTGAGCTCTCCAACCGCCGACTCCACCGCAAGATGGCACTGTTCTTCCTCGATCTCCCGGATTCGGAGCAAACGGCGCAGCGCCCGTGAAGCAGCCATGAATTTATACCTCCTCGGCCAGCGCGGCGAGGCGGCGGACGCAATCCGCGAAGCGAACACGCTCGGTCGCTCCCTGGGTCACGAACGCCCGCATCGCATTGCGGCAGCCGAGAGCACGATCCAGATCGAGGTCCGATCCCGGTTTGTACGCTCCGATGCGAACTAAATCCTCCGAGCGGGCATACACCGCCATCAGCCGGCGCAGCAGCGCCGCGTGTTCGCGATGCTCAGGCTGAGTCACGGCCGGCATGAGACGGCTGATCGAGTCCAGTACCTCGACCGGTGGATACCAGCCCTCGGCAGCCAGGTTGCGCGATAACACCACATGGCCGTCGAGCAGAGAGCGCACCGCATCCACCAGCGGGTCCTGCTGATCGTCGCCTTCCATCAGCACGGTGTAAAACGCCGTGATGGAGCCGGTGCGGAACTGCCCCGTCCTCTCCACCAGCCGGGCCAGCCGCGTAAAGACCGAGGGCGTATAGCCCTTGGCCGTCGGCGGTTCCCCGGCCGCCAGACCGATCTCCCGCGCCGCCATGGCAAAGCGGGTCAGCGAATCCAGCACCAGCAGCACGTGCTTGCCCTCGGCGGCGAAGAACTCAGCCACCGTTGTGGCCGCCAACGCCGCTCTCATGCGCATCAGCGGCGACTGGTCGGATGTCGAAACCACCACCACGGAGCGGGCGCGGCCTTCCACGCCCAACGAGTCCTCAAGAAACTCGCCCACCTCGCGCCCGCGTTCTCCCACCAGCCCAACCACCGTCACATCCGCCTCGGTGTTCCTGGTCATCATGCCGATCAGCGTGCTCTTGCCTACTCCCGACCCGCCGAAAATACCCACCCTCTGACCCCGGCCCACCGTCAAAAGGCCGTCCAATACTCGAATTCCAGTGCCCAGCGGGGTGCGGATGGGCACGCGGTCAAAGGGAGAACGAACCGCTCCATCGAGTTGCAGGCTGTGGCAGCCCTCGGGCCATCGGCCCCCATCGATCGGCGCGCCCATCGCATTCAGCACCCGCCCCATCAGCCCGGTTCCCACTTCTATCTGCGGATGCACGCCCATGGCTGCCACGGAGTCGCCGAAGCGTATCCCCTCCGTCGTCTCAACCGGCATCGACAATACATTCGAGCCCTTGAACCCAATCACCTCGGCAAGGTGAGGCAGCCCGTGCTGGTCAAGAATCTCGCAGCACTCGCCCACCGAGGCCAGCGGACCGGCCGACTCAATGGTCTGCCCGACAGACTCCAGAACTTGCCCGCGCCAGCGCCAGGGCTGTGCGCGGCTCAGACTTTCAAAGTATCGATTCAAATGCACGGTCGGGAGTTGGGTCATCTCGAGGTCCCGCCGGGTTGGTTCACCTTCTCATTCGGCTCGTGGGTTGCAGCTCTCGATTCTCCGGCGCGGTCGAAGAATCCGCGTTCGATCTCTCCCAGTTGCGAGCGAATCCCCAGATCCACCGAACCCAGGTCGGTTTCGATTACGCAGTCGCCGACCCGCATCCCATCCCCTGCCAGCACCGCAGGTTTTATCCCCAGGTTGGGAAGAAGCGCAATGGTTTCTGTCCAAAGATCCAGCTCCCCCGGCGGCACCCTCAGCCGCACCTGGGTCGATCCCGAGAGCTGGCCGAGCGCCACCCGCACCGCCCCGGTCAGCAACAAAGGATCCATCTGCGCCTCGCGGCGAAGGATGCGCGCCGCCACTGCCAGCGCCAGTTCCACTACCTCATGTTCGACCGCGCGCAAATACCTGTCCCGCTCCTCGGCGAAACTCTCAATCAGTTCGGCTCCCTGGCGCCTGCGCAGTTCTTCGCCGGCTGCCTGTTCGGGCGCCTGCGCGTCTTTCTCTGCCTGGCGACCCTCCGCGCGGCCCTTTTCGCGGCCTGCGTCAAACCCTCGCTTCGTCTCTTCCCCCAGCCGCCGTTCAAACTCCGCGCGCATCCGGGCTTCCTCTACCCCCGGCTTGGCACTGGTTTGTGCTTTTACGGATGCTTCGGCGAGAGGTTCCTCCCCGCGTAACTCCGATTCTGTAGCTTCCCATTCACCCCATAGCGCCAGCGAGGGCTCCTCGGTGCCCGCCGGGTACTCAAAGACCTCGATGCGCACAGGCCTTCCCGATCGAATTGGCGCTCCCGTCTGTTGCAAGCTTCCCTTTCTTAAGGGGTCAGGGATCAGGGCTCAGGGGTCAGTTACCGGCTCCAGAGCCACAACAGCCCAGCTCCCTTTTCGCATCTTCCTTTTCCCCGTTACTCAGCTTTCCAGCCGCCATGGTTCTTACTGATCCCTGATCCCTGACCCCTGTTTTCACGCCAGCATTTCGTCCCCGGTCTCCAGCTTCAGAATCACCTTGCCTTCGGCCTCCAACCGCCGGGCCAGGTTCAGGATCTCTTGCTGCGCCTGCGCCACTTCGCGCGACCTGACCGGACCAAGCACCTCCATGTCCTCCTTCA
>CAYWMR010000210.1:0-8300 GCA_964458965.1 uncultured Occallatibacter sp.
TTTCCATCACGTCGTACGAGGGATTTGTGCTTTCCAGGGTGTACCAGTAGATCTGACCGACGGGGCTCCAGTCAGAACCCATCTGGGGAACGAGATTGGCAGGAAGGCTGACCATGCTTAGCCGCTCGAGTACGTGCTCTCTATTCATGTCGCTTGTGGAATCGTCATCGAAGACGAGCATCAAGCTGGAAAGGCCGGCCAGCGTTGTTGAACGGAGATGGGTAAGGTGAGGGATGCCGGCCATCTGGATCTCGACGGGGACCGTTACCTGGCGCTCGATCTCCTCGGCGCTGCGCCCCGGCCATTGTGTGATGACCTGCACGTAGTTGTTGGCTACATCGGGATATGCTTCGATCGGCAGGGACCGGAAGGCCATCACGCCCCATAGGAACAGGACGACCGCTCCGCTGAGGATGAGCCAGCGGTTCTTGAGCGCGAAATCGACGAGTGCTCGAATCATCTACTGGTTCCCCGCGGTTTCAAGTAATAGTGCGTTTGATACGACCTGCTGGCCAGGACTGATGCCGCCATTGCTGGGAAGCAGCTCTTGCTTGTTGCCGGGCAGCATTTTGCCGGCATGCACTTCGACTCGCTTGAACTGTTTGTCTCCCGCGGGCACAAAAACCCAATTGCGGTCATGGAGGTGAAGAACAGCATCCGCGGGCACTGCCGCGTGCTTCTCCTTCTGACTGCTGGTGAAAGTCGCGGTGCCGAACATGCCGAGCTTCAGGTATCCGGGATTAGGAACTTCAATGCGCACTTTGGCCGTGCGAATGCTGGGGTCAAGAATGGGGCCGATATCGCTGACGCGTCCGGTGATGGTGCGATCGGGCCACGCATTCACGCTGATCCTGGCTTCCTGTCCAAGCTGTACCTTGGGAATATCGTTTTCATATACGTCGCAGACGATCCACACCACCGAGAGATCCGCGATGGTGAAGGCGTTGGCCGAGCCGGATAGATTGACCCCTGCGGCGGACGCATTGGTTACGTTTTGCGCAACTACAACGCCGGAGATAGGCGCGTATACGTCGATCACGCTGCTGGGATGACTCTTGTCTACGCCCAGGGTCTGCAACTGCTCGTCAGCGGAGGTGAGGTCGGCCTTTGCGTCTTTCTCAGAGTCTTCAGCCTGCTCAAGCATAGCCTGCGAGATGGCGCCATGATCGAAGAGTTCGCGGGCGCGCATGTATGCCTTATTGGCCAACTGCTCATCGTTTGCGGCCTTCAGATAAGCGTTGAAGGCATTTGTAACGTCAGGGCTCTGGACTTTCATCAGCAATTGGCCCTTCTTCACGTTCTCGTCGAGGCGGGTCTTGATATCCACCACTCGTCCGTTGGCCATCGAGATGACCGGAACCTCGCGGTTGACGTCGGGAAAGACCGAGCCCGTGGCCTTCAACTCCGTAGTTGTCTCCAGTTGCTCCACTGTCACCAGCGGAAACTGTTCTGGCTTATCCACCGTCACCAGGCTCACATCTCCGGTTGGCACCACCTGAGCCGAGGGCGGGGCGCCATCGCCGCCGGACGCTTCTTTCTTGCATGCCGCGATGGAGACAAGTGCGGCAAGACAAACAATAGTTATGAAAAAGGACTTAGTTGTCATTGAACACCTCGTGCCCTACGGCTAGATTCATTTGGCCGGCTGCCGTCATATAAGAGCCGATCAACTGCAGGTAAGCCAGTTGAACGACGCGATAGTCGCTCTGTGCATTGAGAAAGTCCATCAGCGATGCCCCTCCGTGCTCATAGGCAAACGTTACGGTGTCACGAACGTAAATCGATTGATCGAGATATTGCACCTTGTATGGCTTGATGAGCGCAATGTTGCTGCGCACCAATTCGTAGGCCGAATCGACATCGCTGAAAACCTGCGCCTTGGCAGCCTCGGCAGCCTGCGTGCTCCTGTCAATATCGATCAGGGTGCGCTTCTTCTCGCCCTGGTTCTTGTCGAAGATGCGAAGCGGGATTTGCACGCTGACGCCGAGAGTGTTTATGCCGTTCGGGTTGTTGTTCGACGAGTTATGCGTGTACCAGGCGCTGTAGGTGGGATCGGTGGAGCCGTTGGCGTTGGCAAGCTTGTGATTGGTTTCAGATTGCTCGATGGTCTGAACCGCTGCCCGCAGGTCGGGCCTGTTGTCCAGAGCAACCTGGTGATATTGATCGAGCGGCTGCAAGTCCGGTCCCAGGTCGAAGGCCCCGGTTATGTCGAACTGGTCCACCGGCGTGCGGTCGTCAAGCAGCAGCAGAAGCTGAATCTTCTGGGTGCGCAGGTTTACGATCGCGGTCTCCCATTCAGACTCGTATTGCACACGCTGAAGCTCAATCCGGGCGAGGTCGATTTTGGCAAGGTCGCCGGCCTTGAAGCGCGTTCGGCTTATGTCGATGATCTTGTCGTAGTACTCGAGATCGGCCTTGGCCAGTTGCAGCACCGCCTTGGCCTGCAGAGTCTGCACAAAGGCCGAGCGCAAACCGAAGATCAGATTGCGCTCGAGGTCGATGTGCTGAGACTGGGTAATCCCGGTTCCTTCCTGCGCGCTTTTCAGGCGCAGTTCGCGTTTGTGGTCGCGCTCGTGCAGATAACTGAATTGGGGCTCCTCGTAGGTGCCCTTGAAGGGCGTAAAGGAACCATCGTGCGGCGCGATCTGGGTGCCATCCGCCAGCAGGCTGAACTGTGGATTGGGGCGAAGGAATGCCGTGATCTCCTCGGCCTTCATCTCGTCCACATTGGCCGCGTCCGCCTTCAATACCGGACTGACCGATTCAAATTTTCCCTTTACCTGATCCCAGGTAAGGGCCTGTTGCGCCCGGGCAAAAGCTGGCGTCAGCAATAGCAACGCAGCCAAAGCGGGGGCAGTCAGAGAGAGAATACGTTGCTTCATACACAACCCTTGAGCCGTGAGTTGCACGGCGGACACAGGAAGGAAAGAGGCCAGCAATGTAAGGGGAACAGACGCGATATCAGGCCAGCGGAGGTGGTCGATTTTGTATGGGCGCCATGGCGGGGTGGTTTATGGCCGGGGTGGCCAGGCTGCCAGACGTCGCCACTTGCAGAACGCCGAATGAAAGCTCGGCGAGGACCGGCGGTGGAAGGGTGCCTGGTGCGGCAAGAATGGAGTGCGGGGACGAAACTGCATGAACACGGCGGAGACAACTGTCCGTCTCTGCCGGATTCTGCATCGCCTGCAGATCGTCGGTGACAGAGATGACCGGAAATAGAATCAGGATCAGCATCGCCAGGGCGACCATCTGGGTTCTGCGGCTGGCGCCGACCAGGCGCGCGTAGCGCAGCCAGTAAGAGAGGATAGCCACTGCTGACAGCGCCCATGCGAGATTTAGGATTAGCTCCATTCGCGATTCTCGTTCCACCCCACAGGATCACTGTATCAACAGAAGTGCGGGGATGATTCGTCTGAGCAGAGATTATAGGCCTGCGAGTGAGGATTCCCTAAAGATGCTGAGAAAATCTTTATTTTACGTTTATAACTGGAAACGTTCCCCCGGTGGGACTCAGAACCTTCCTGGCGTTGACAAAGACGAGGGTCCGGGAACCGGTAGAGGTACGCGAGGCTCTGAGATGCCAGCAGGTTGCCGCGGGGAGGGAAACCACCTGATCGTGCCCGGGGAGTTCGTGATCCTCGGCTCTCTTTGCGGGAACTCGTCTCTGCTTTGGTCGCAAACGCCCTAAACATTTCGGTGTCGCGGCAGGTGTACAACTCCAGCCGATTGTTCGTGCGCTACGTCGCCGAACTGCTTGTGATTGCTTAAACTCCGGCGGAGATTCCGAGCAGTGCCATTCCGTGATTATCACCGGGTGGCGTTCCGGAAAGAAGGGAATGAAGCGTACTATGCCATGATTTGCAAAAGACTATCCCTCAGAAAATGGAGGGACAGCACATAGCCTCTGCGTCTGAAAGCAGAATGTGCATTTGCCTCAAGATCCCGGCTCCTGAACGTTGAACCTGAATCCGATTTTCGGCACAGTTAGAAGATAGCGGGGATGATGCGGATCGTCTTCGACCTTCTTGCGCAACTGATTCATGTAGGTACGCAGGTACTCGAACTCGCTTCCATACTGCGGCCCCCACACCGATTTCAACAGTTCCTCCTGGGAAATGGCCCTCCCTGCGTGAATCATTAGATAATGCAGCATATCGAATTCCTTCGGCGTCAGATGAATTGAACTACCGCTCTTGAGCACGTGGTATTTCACCGGATCAAGCTCAAGCTGGCCATAGCGAATCGACGAGTCTGCGGTTGTTTCATGCGTGTTTCTCCTGCGAACTGCCGAGCGCAATCGCGCTGCCAACTCGCGCAGTCGAAACGGCTTCGTAATGTAGTCGTCAGCTCCGGCGTCCAGGGCGAGGACCTTGACATCCTCATTGTCCATCGCTGTCAACATCAAGATTGGCAGGCGCGGAGTAGCCCGCCGTATACTCCGGCAGGCTTCCACTCCGCCGATTCCCGGAATATCTATATCCAACAGCACCGCGTCAAATTCGATCACGTTGAGAAGCGACAATGCCTCTTCGCCTCTGGTTGCATCTATTACCTTGAAACCCATACCGGACAAGGTTACATGCAAAGCGCGCAGCAAGGAGCTGTCATCGTCTACCACAAGAATGGTGCCGTGTCCTTCTTCCGCCTGTTCTGTTTTCAATGTTTCCTCCTGGAGTCAATGGGAAGGGAAAGGTAAAATGTCGTTTCTTCCTTTCCGTTGCAAATTACCCACACATGCCCATGATGTGCTTCCGCTGCTTTTTTTGCCACCGAGAGTCCGATACCTGTACCGGGGACAGACTTTTTGAAACCGTGCGCCCTGTAAAAGCGGTCGAAGATTCGCTCCTTGTCTTCGTTTCGGATTGTGGAGCCAAAGTTATGGACTGAGATAATCAACTCTTCCTGACTGACCTGCACTGCGAGTTCGATCGGAGTATCGGGCGCTGAGTACTTTCGCGCATTGTCGATATACTGTGTCAGGATCGTCGCCACCAGTTCTCGGTCCACCCACAAAATCAGGGCAGGATTGTCCACTTCGACTTCGATTCGACCTCTTACCTCTTTTGCCAGGCGGCTCGCCAGCACCTCGGAAACCAATTCACGAAGAGTCACCTCATCTACTTGTAGTCCAACCTGCCCGGCTTCGAGCTTTGCGGTCAGCAGCAACCTTGTACATAGTTCGCTCAAACGAACCGCCTCGTCGTCGATCAGCTGGGCCAGATCGCGTTGCGATTCGGTCAAGCCGCCCAATTCAAGCAAACCAGAACTGGCGGTCTGAACCGTTGTGAGCGGCGTCTTCAACTCATGCCCCAACGCATCCATCACCGTTGCGCGCAACTGTTCACCCCTCCTTGCCGAGTCGGCCTTTTCCTCTTTCTCAAACGACTGGTGGCGCTCGATCGCAATGGCCGCAAGCGAAGCAAGTGCATCGACTACTAAAGGGCTGAGTTTTCCACGTACCACCAACCCGCCCATGGGTCCCGATGCAGATTGCAGAACGCGTTCCGAGGTCTCCGTCTCGCGATGATCCTGGCCCTGGCCGCGAGAGCAGCATTCTTGGGCCAAATCCTGCTCGTTCGCCCCCCAGTCGCCCATCCTATCTTGACCATTCAGATTGCTGTCGAATAATGCAACCGCACGAGCGCCAAATATCCGGTGAATCAGAACCACCAGCTGCGGTCCCGGCGGCTGATGCGGATCCATCAAAAGCGAACACCGGCTCAACTCATACAACCGCTCCATGCCTAGTCGATGGAATGCCGCGTCCCTTGCACTCCGCAGCTCCTTTGCGGACAGCCTTCCGATCGCAAGTGCGGTTGCCTCAAAGGTCACGAGCGCCACCCAATCTTGTGGATCCGTAACATTGAAGCGGAAAAAGGGTGGCAGGAAGAAAAAGTCCAGGCAGGCCACTGCCACAAGGGAGGCCAAGGACGCCTGCCAGAAACCGCAAAACGACGCCGTTGCTACCACAAGCAGCAAATAAAGGCTGCTAATCGTCGCCAGATTGACCTGCATTTCGAATCCGCAATAGGTTAGCAGCGCGATTACAGCCCAGGCAATCAGGTTCTGCAACAGAACTTGATACCTCCGGCGCGGTTCGATCCATCTCGAGACAACTGGAGCGCCCATCTTTCCCGCACCTTCGTTGAACGGTCTTTCCGGCTATGGCAGCCGTCTCTTTGCGCTAATAGTAGACATCTCGCAAAGCTCTTGCATCTCTTACCATTGCGAGAAACCTGCTAGCCAACTCATGGATACGATCTACCTGGCGAAGGTGCAATGCCTCCTTAGGCAACAGCTCTCCGCCTAGTCCAATTGCTGTAGCACCTGCAAGAATAAAGTCGGACGCCGTTAGCTGATTCACGCCGCCTGAAGCAATCAACGGGATCTGCGGTAGCGGTACCTTGAGCGCGCGAACGTAGTGAATTCCACCCACTTGACCGGTAGGAAAGATCTTGACGAAATCGGAACCGGCCTTCCAGGCTGCGATGATTTCAGTCGGCGTCAAAGCACCAGGAAATACTGTCACCATCATTTTCTTTGCATATGCCACCACTTCCGGAACAAGCCCCGGACTGGTGAGAAATCTAGCGCCCGCGTCAATGGCCTGTCGAGCCAAATTATCGTCCAGTACAGTGCCGGCGCCGACGGCGAGGTCGGGGTAGCGCTTTGCCAGAGAGTCGATTACATCCAGCGCCCCTGGCGTGGTCATGGTAATCTCCACCACCGGGATTCCTGCCGAGTACACTGTCTCTGCCGCAAACCTAGCCATCTCCTGCGAATTCACGCGCACAGAAGGCAGAATGCCAATGTTCTTGATCAGAGCGTTAACTTCTTCTCTTTTCATTGATCGCACCTTTACTAAACTATATTTGTTGGAACGGGACCGCTTGCACTTCCGGAAGAGAGCTAGTTGTCATTGAAAACCTCGTGTCCAACGGCAAGATTCATTTGGCCAGCGGCCGTCAAATACGCCCCAATCAACTGTAGATACGCCAACTGAACGACGCGATAGTCACTCTGCGCATTGAGAAAGTCCATCAGCGATGCGCCTCCGTGTTGATACGCATAGGTAACGGTATCGCGCACATAGACTGACTGATCCAGGTAGTGGTCCTTGTACGGCTTGATGAGTGCAATATTGCTGCGCACCAACTCGTACGAATTGTCAACATCGCTGAAGACCTGCGCCTTGGCCGCTTCGGCAGCCTGTTGGCTTCTATCGATATCAATCAGCGTGCGCTTCTTCTCGCCTTGATTCTTGTCGAAGATGCGCAGTGGAATGCTCACGCTGGCGCCGATTGTCTCAGGACCATTTGGGTTATTCGTCGAGGAGTTATTTGTGAACCAGCCTCCGAAGGTCGGATCGGTAGAGCCGTTTGCCACGGCCAGCTTGTGGTTCGTCTGAGACTGCTGGATGGTCTGAATCGCCGCTCGCAGATCCGGCCTGTTATCCAGCGCGATCTGGTGATAGCCGTCGAGAGGCTGCAAGTCGGGGCCCAGGTCGAAGGCCCCGGTGATGTCGAATTGGTCGACCGGCGTGCGATCGTCGAGCAGCAACAGAAGCTGAATCTTCTGCTGGCGCAGGTTGACGACCGCGGTCTCGATTTCCGACTCATATTGCACCCGCTGAAGCTCTATTCGCGCCAGATCGATCTGGGCGAGGTCGCCGGCTTTGAAGCGAGCGCGGCTAATGTCGATGATCTTGTCGTAATACTCCAGGTCAGCCTTGGCCAGCGTTAGCACCGCCTTGGCCTGGAGCGTTTGCACAAAGGCAGAGCGTAGACCGAAGATCAGATTACGTTCCAAGTCAACATGCTGAGACTGGGTAATCTCCGTGCCTTCCTTGGCGCTTTCCAATCTTAGCTCACGCTTGTGTTCGCGTTCGTGCAGGTAACTGAAGTTGGGTTGCTCAGTAGTGCCCTTGAAGGGGGTCCATGCCCCATTGTGTGGTGCGACCTGGTTGCCATCAACAGAAAAAGTGAACTGCGGATTGGGGCGGAGATATGCTGTTATTTCCTCGGCCTTCATCTCGTCCACATTGGCCGCATCCGCTTTCAAGACCGGACTCGCTGCTTCGAACTTTGCTTTAACCTGATCCCAGGTGAGTGCCTGTTGCGCGCAGGCGGAGTTCGCAAGCAAAGCAGTGCCCAGGACACAACCGCCGATGCTTCGCGTGAAAACACATTTCAGCTTAGACTGCTTCACTTGCCACCTCCGGTTTCGGGAGCTTGTCCCCTTCTCTCGCAATCCAGACATACAAAGTAGGCAGAAGGAAGATGCTCAACAGGAGGTCGGAC
>CAYWMR010000211.1:0-8274 GCA_964458965.1 uncultured Occallatibacter sp.
AATAGGGAATAGAGATACACCCGTGACTCGGGGCCCAAATGCGGGATCTCCGACGCCGGACCACGCCGGCCCCTACCCCGACCCAGAGGGTGCCCCGGTGCCCACCTGTCCACTCGCAGGCTGCGGAAAAAGGCGGAATTCTGTCAAGATGGGCGAGATGCATACCTCAGGGGCTAAAGCCCGGCTTTGATTCTGCTGGATTTATGCCGGGGATAAATCCCCGGCCTACCGCCCGGATGCGTTTCTCCGCAGCCTGCTGGGGCAGCGGGTCTCCTGCAGGGGCGCTAAGGTAATGGAAATTGCTTCCGGTTTGGCGGCGACCCGCCCGAAACAGCATCGAGTTCGGAAAACTTGCGAGAAGCCGACTTTTGAGGACTGATTCCTTTGCAATGCAATGATCGATAGGCATCAGACCGGTTCTAGGCTCAAAGGATCCATACTTATTCGAAATTCGCGCTGCATGAGGAATGTCCCTGCATCAGCGTCTGTCAAACGCACTATGACAGTACCTCTCTTCAGCTTGGGAATAGGTTCAACGTCGGACCTCACTTGATCAGAATTCAAATCAACTCTAATTCGCCGTTTTCCAATCGTGTGAGGACGCTGACCGACCAATGCGATGAGAAGCAGTTCCTGGGATTCATCCACGCGAAACTCGACAATGTCTGTGGGTTGATCGATCCAGCACCCTCCAATCCTCCGAACCTCTTGGCCTTGATCTTGGAAAACCAGCTGGGCTCTCACCAGCCAGCCTCGATTTCGAACGCCTTCTTTTGCCTCATTAGTGAAGGCGGCGACAAGAGCGAGTCGCCCGTTAGTTAGTGCTAAATTCCGCTCAAAGCGTCCCATTTCGGTGCTCCATGTCTCGCCCTTTTCTGAAATAGGGACCACGCGTGATGCAGCAAATATTAGGTTGGATGATGTTATGTATTCGTTTTTTCCACTAGCAACTTTTTCAACGCGGCGGTACAGGTCGCCCGGCGCAGTAGGTTTGTCGGTGCCACCCTCCTGAGTCTTGTGCTCACTTGGCTCCCCTAATCTCTCGGAGACTTCACTATTTGGCGTCACCTCTTCAATATTCAAACCTCGGCTTGAAATCCACCAACGAACCTTGGGATAAGCTGAGAGTATTTCCTCAAGGTGATTCCCGGGATTGCCAAAGAAGCCACGGCCACGAGGATAGCGCTGTTCGCCGAAGGTGGCGCGAATGGAGTCGATCGGGATGGGCTTATTACTGTGGGCCGCAAGCTCTTCGATCAGTTCACGAGTCGTACGAGACGCGCCAACCGAGTGCGATATGAAGTTACTCGCTATGAGGTCGTTGTATATTTGTTCCCCGCCGCTGCGGATTGTTTCTTCATGACTGAATCTCTCGGCAGGATGCGCGAAAAAGCTTTCCCTTGGCTTTAGGGCTTGCAAGGCTGGCATTCGAAGAGAAGACATCGGCTTTATAGTGCCAAGTGGTGGTTTGGAGATCAGCGGCTGACCCGTCAGTCTCCTGTATAGGTCATCGTAGCTCTCAGAAATTTGGTAATGGCTTGCGCCCTGCAATGGGGTAGGAATAAACCCCTCATCTTCCGAAGCGAACATGATCGGGACGAACTTACTGTTCCTCCCCTGCGCATTGTAGAGTTCCTGCGTGATAATGTACCCCTCCCAGGTCACCCCGAGCCCTTTGCCAGTTTCCTCTTCGCCCAGAAATCTTCGAAGGTAGATTTCGGTACATGCCACAAGAACGAAATCAGCTTTCCGGACCTGTTTATCGCACCAGCGCGGCCAGCCCTCAGGGGGCGACTCCTCGTACCGGTCGATATGGCAATCTACGCCATCAGAGCGAAGGCGGTCCGAAAGATCAAGCACTCGCTGGCGGTGAGTTTCAGAATCGTGGCTGTAGCTAATAAACACTTTCGGCGGATCTGGCTTCTCTTCGAACGAAACTGGCAGTTGGGTATCCACGGCGGCTTCTTTGCTCAAATTCGGAGGTGTTCGACATAATGTCTGCCGCAAATTTGTTTTAGGGACGGTGCCGTAATCGGCCGACCAGTTCGCTTGCAGAGGCGGAGATTGCAGCACTGCATCTCTCTGGAGGAGGCCTTTGATTATGATGTCGCGGTCAACATGGCCATGCTGATCCCCGTAGCCATCGATGCCGAACTTTGCTGCAAGCCTCTCGAGTTCAGGCGCGCTCATTGACCAGTAGTCCATCGAGTCGTCGGATTTTTTCGGCTGGCGAATTCGTTCTTCAATACTCGGAAGGTACCTTGCCAGTGCGTCGATCTTGCGTCGAAACAAATTCTCGTCACAGTATTTATCCTTGCTGTAATTTGTCTTTCTTGGACTGTTTAAAACTTCGAGCTGTACGCTCTCTACCCTCGGCTTCAACTCGCTCGCTGGTATCCGAAAGGAATCCAGGTCTTCCTCCGAAGCGTCGGCCATTTTATCCAGCACGCCATGGTAATCACTTACAAATCTTTCCGACATGCGTAATGGCATATTCGTGTGCATCGCCTCAAATTCGACGACTGACAATCGCCATTTCTTCTCATCTCGCATGACAGGATGATAAATGCAGGGTCCTGCATATCCAAGAGCTCAGTTTCGCGTCGCCGTTCCCAGAACTAATCAATCCCGATAAACGCCGCAGGGTCCAGCGATGGGGTAGTTCGTGGATGGTCGCCAACTCGGAAGCTATCGTTGGGCAGAACTTCGTTGCCGATCGATGAATATCGGTCGTCTGTCCGGTCAGACTATCTCAGCGCTTATGCGGATCTCCGGCTCGCGAACGAAGAACTGCCCGCGGGGCACCGGTAAGGCGAATGGATGTGGCACCCGGCCTGGTGCGGTGAGTCTGAAGTTCATCGAAGAGCAACCGCAGATTCTTCGACTCACCACCCCCGAACTGAGAGACGTTCGGGGCCCCGTTCGCTCAGAATGACGGCCAGTTTTGTGTTGCTTGTTTCGGTCCCAGGACGCTAGAAAACGCCGGCCAAATAGGCCTCACCCGGAACATGTTTGCCGGCGATGACGCCGCACTCGGCGAGTACCGCAGGAGACATGGTGATGACCGGGCAGTGCGCATGGGCCAGCACCTTGTAGACCACGCCGTGACGAGTGATGGCGGCAAAGGCGGAAGCGCCCTGCGCTCCGAGCACAATGAGATCGGCATGCTGAACTCTGGCCTGATAGAGCAGTTCCTCGGTGGGATCGCCTGGAACGACAATAGCCTGCACGTCGAGTTTGCCATGCAGCTCGACAGGAACGAGCGAGAGCAGGTCAGCCTCAACCTGGTCGATGGTTCGGCCGGCCATGACTTCAGTGCGCTCCTGCGGCCGGATTACATGCTGCAGGATCAGGCGGGCATTTTCCTGTGCAGCAACTTCGGCGGCAAAAGCGGCGACGGTATAGCTG
Organism: uncultured Occallatibacter sp.; assembly: GCA_964458965.1. GTDB lineage: Bacteria > Acidobacteriota > Terriglobia > Terriglobales > Acidobacteriaceae > Telmatobacter. The sequence goes on from CAYWMR010000211.1 coordinate 3,409, forward strand.
GCCTCCTGAAGGCTGACGGCGCAGAGGACGGTGCGGGTGGCAAAGTTGCGGTAGGCGCCGTCGACCGCTTCGGGTCCCACAACGTAGACAGGAACCCTGGCGGTGCGAAGTACGGCCTCGGCGACGGAGCCCACAAGCAGCTTGCCGATGGGGCCGGGCGAGTGAGTGCCCATGACGACGCGATCGATCTCGCGCTCGCGCAGGAAGCTGAGAACCTGGTCGGCTGGCAGGCCGGGACGAACGATGGCTTCGCAGCGGACGCCGGCATCGCGCACGCGCTGGGCCAGGGGTTCGAGTTGCTTCAATTCGGCTCGGGCGGCTGCGGCGTAGTCGTAATATCGGATGCCCGAGGTCTCAGATGCGGAGACGATCAGGGTGTCATAGGCGTGAAACAAAATGAGTTCGGCGCCATACTCGGCGGCTTGGGCGAGCGCAAAGGCAAAGGCCTTTTCGTTGGCGGGAACTTCGGTGGCGAAGAGGATGGTGGAGGGTTTGCTCCAACCTGGCTTGATGATGGCTGCCATGGGAACCTCCTTACGGTGCGGCAGTAGTTTTCCAAACTGCCGATTGGATTACAGTACGCAATTGGATGACTGTATGTGATTTGCGACACTCATCACGGCTCATCGATCTTGTGCTCCAGCGTTACTCGATCCACGCTCTGTCTGAATAGATGCGGGAAGCGGAGGAATCGCTCATCTGTGACGGGATTGTGCGCCTGTTGGGGGGATTTGTCCAGCGGATGAGGAAAGCTATGTTGGCCGATTTCGAAAGCCGTGCGCATAAAGGCGCGCCGTCGCGGGCAGGTGTGTCATCTTAAAGGCGGATGGCAGAGTCACTTGAGATCGGCGACCGGCTGCTGGTGGTTTTTGACGGCAACTGTGTGCTTTGCAACGGCTGGGTGAGGTGGCTGATGCGGCGCGACCGGGGCGACCGGTTTCGGTTTGCGGCGTTCAGCACGCCGGCCGTTGGGGGGCTGCTTGAGCGGCACGGCCTGACGGTTGGGGCCGGCGAGGCTCCGGGGACGGTGCTGGCGTTTCGCTTTCCCCCGGGAGGCGGCGAGCAAATGCTGGTTCGGGTAGGGGCGGTCAGGGCCATGCTGCGAGAACTGCCGCGTCCGTGGCCAGCCGTAGCCGCGGTGCTGGGCTGGGTTCCGGGATTCCTGAGCGACCCGGCTTACCGGCTTGTGGCGCGGTGGCGGTACCGGGTCTGGGGACGGCTGGAGAGCTGTCCCATCCCTACGGTTGAGGAGCGGGCGCGGTTCCTGTAGGCGGCTCGACATTGGTGCAGCGGCGGGCGAACCGTAGCCCGAAGAGGTTGATGGTGATGGAAAGGCCGAGCAGGAATCCGCATGCTGCATGGAGCCAGTTTTTCTCGAATTGGCCGGTGGGGTGGACGAACATCCACAGCAGCAGGCCGGCGACCAACGAGAAGTTGCCGATCTGGACTATGACCCTGCCTCTGGGACTCAAATTTCGATTTGGAAAGTGCATTACTGTTCTCCTTTCAGGGTTAGTCCCTGAACTTGTACCAGGCCATGGTTGAGAGCTTGACCACCGCAAAGGAGACGATCACAGCGAGCAGGTCCCAGCTCACGATGTGCTTGAAGAAATAGCGGTATTCGAAAAGGCAGCCGGCCACGATGATGCTGACGATTCCTGCCATGGTCATGGAGCGGCGGCGATGTTCCAGAAAGCGTTCGTCGACTGATTTGCCGAGGATGGGAACTTTGGTGAGGATGTTCTCGATCATTTTGATTTCTCCAGGTGGAAGATATGGTCGGTGGGGCAGGCGAAGACGCGCGCGAAGATGAGTGCGAGTTCGAGGCTTGGCACATATCGGTTGCGCTCGATGGAGTTGATGCTTTGGCGGGAAACACCAGCAGCCTGCGCGAGTTGCTCCTGCGTCCAACCGCTGGCGGCACGAAGCTCTTTGATTCGATTCACGATGGTTGGCATGGTGTAAAGCTGACTTTCCAAATCAGAATAGCGCGGAATGATTTGGATGTCAAGTCGGCTTTCCATTTTTGTTTTGCTTGGTTCTGGCTTTGATCTGAGCGGTGGTTAGCAGGAATACGGCTACGACAATGCCGGCCATGCCCAGGAACTCGGCCGACTCGGGGCGCTCGTGAAGCAGGAAGATACCCAGCAGGACCGCGACTACCGGGTTGACATAGGCATAAGAAGCCACCTTTCCGACGGGCACATGCTCGAGGAGATAGATGTAGCCTGTGTAGCCGAGCAGCGACCCGCCGGTGATGAGATATGCCAGCGATCCGGCCGCGCTTGCGGTGAGATGAAATTGCGGCCATTGGCCCAGGGCAGTGCCGAGGACGAAGCTGACTCCGCCAGCCGCGAGCATTTGCCATGCGGCGGCCACAAAGCTGTTTACATTGAGGCGCGCGCGCCGGGAGAGTATGCTGCCAGCGGCCCAGCACAGCGCTCCGGCGAGCAGCGCAGCAATGGCCAGGAGGCGGGTGCGATCTCCCCCGAGTCCGGATCGAAGCGAGGGCAGGAGCAAAACGGCCAGACCGGCAAAGCCAAGCCCCATACCCAGCCAACCGCGGATGGGGAGAGGCTCGCCGCGAGGGAGAAACATCTCAATCAGCGCCACATAGAGGGGAGTGACGGCCAGGACCAGCGAGGCGAGGCCGCTGGGCAGGGACTTCTCAGCGTAGATGAGTCCCACGTTGCCGCCGCCGAGCAGCAACAAGCCGACCAGGGCCAGCAGCAGCATGGATTTTGCGGGCCACACCAGGCGCAGGCCGCGCCACCGGCACCAGGCCAGCAGAATTGCGCCTGCAATAAGAAACCGCGTCCCGGCCAGAAGGAGGGGTGGCATGTCAGCCGCGCCGATTCGAATGGCGGTGTAGGTGGATCCCCAGAAAAAGTAGACGCTTGCGAAGGCCAGCACGATGGTGGAAGTGGTGGCTGCTTTCTTTTCCGGATGGGCTGTCTGGGTGGTCGAGATGGTCATGGAGACGATTTGGTTCTGGTCGGCGTTTCATTCATGGTAGCTGGTTTGGGATTCAGGCGCTTCACGGGTTTTTGCGGGGGATTGAAAGGGGTTGCTTCGAGCTTCTGGCAGTTGGCGGGAATGGCGCGTGCATTTCTGCACTGTTCTGGCGCAATCCAGATGGGCTATATTGATTACCTGCCGAATGGGGGGAGTTTCATTCCACCTGGACGGTTGGCCGGTAATTGGAAGCGAGCCTGCCGGTTTCCCCTGGATCCTGATACCACCGTTCAAAGCGAAACGAAAAACGCTGCTGTTCCGCAACCACTAAGTCTGCCCAGCGACAAGCGCACACCGGCTTGTGGCCGCCGAGGGCAAGGAGGGTTCGATGAATACATCCGACACGATTGGATTGCTGTTGAAGGGCAAAGCGCAGGGCACGGTGCTGTCGATTGCACCCGAGGATACAGTCTACGAAGCGCTGGAGAAGATGGCCAGGTACAACATCGGCGCCCTGGTGGTGCTATCGGAGGGTCGCCTGGTGGGGATTCTGTCGGAGCGCGACTATGCGCGCAAATGCGTGCTGATGGGGCATCCCTCGAAAGACACTTCGGTGCACCAGATCATGACCAGCCCGGTGTTTTTTGTAAGCCCGAAGCACACGGTGGATGAGTGCATGACGATTATGACCGACCATCATTTTCGTCATCTGCCGGTGCTTGAAGGTGACAAGGTTATGGGCGTGGTCTCGATCGGCGATCTGGTGAAATGGGTAATCACCGGCCAGGCGCATACGATTCAGGCGCTTGAGGAATACATCTCTGGCTCGTATCCGGGTTAGCATCCGGGATAGACTCTGAACAGAACCAGTCATGCGGCCAGTAATCACGGTATCCAGAGTTCGCAAGACCTACGGCCGCACGGTGGCTGTGGATGAGGCGTCCTTTGAAGTAATGGAGGGCGAGATCTTTGGATTGATCGGGCCGAACGGGGCGGGAAAAACCACCACAATGGAGTGCATCGAAGGGCTGCGGAAGCCTGACCGGGGCGCCATCTCCGTTCTCGGACTCGATCCGTTTCGCCAGGTCTACAAGCTGCAGAACCGAATCGGAGTGCAGCTACAGCAGGCGCAGTTGCAAAAGCGAATCAAGGTGTGGGAAGCGGTGGATTTGTGGGCGTCGCTTTACCAGAAGAAATCCGTGGATGGGACGCGATTGCTGGAACAACTGGGCCTGACCCCTAAGCGAAACGCATGGTTCATGAACCTTTCCGGAGGCCAGAAGCAGCGGCTTTTCATCGCGCTTGCGCTGATCAACGACCCGGAGCTGGTGTTTCTGGACGAGCTGACCACGGGACTCGATCCGCAGTCGCGGCGTGCGATCTGGGAGTTGGTGCGCGGCATTCGCGATCGGGGCAAGACTGTTTTCCTGACCACTCATTTGATGGAAGAGGCGGAACGGCTTTGCGACCGGGTAGCGATTATGGAACACGGACGGATTATCGATATCGATAAGCCGGACAGGCTGGTGGCGCGGCACTGCCCGGAGCGGACTGTGGTTCTGTCTACCGGCGACGTTGGGGCCGCGGAGCACTTCAACAGGATTCCCGGAGTTGAGTCGGTTGAGTGTGCGGGCGAGGAATTTACGATTCGTGGACAGGGCGACCTGGTGACCGAGGTAATTCGGTGCCTGGGGGAGAATCGGATTCGGGTTACGGATTTCCGCACGATTCTGCCCAATCTGGAGGATGTTTTTTTGAAGCTGACGGGGCGGTCGATTCGCGAATAGGGTCGCGAATAGCGGTTAGACCGGATGAATTGGTAATTCATGATGGACAAGCGCGGACGAGGACGTCCGCGCTACAGCCGGCCAGGAGGCTGATTACATGACAGCGTCGGCTCCCCCGACCCCG
>CAYWMR010000212.1:0-8267 GCA_964458965.1 uncultured Occallatibacter sp.
GAGAATAGGAAGATAAGACTCATGGCACCGCAACCCCAACTCGCGCAGACGGTCGAAGACTTGCGAGCCATCGAACAGCGGAACCTCGATGCCATTCGCGAAGGACTGGCAGACCTGGCTGCGGGACGCGTTATCCCCCACAAGGAAATAATCCCTCTGATCCAATCCCTGCGGAGTCGCAAGAAAGAATGGCAACCCTGAACGTCCCAAATCCAAAATCCGGCCCACTTCCCGCCCCCGCGCCCCAGGCCGATGAGCCGCTGGAATCTTCTCACCTCAAGGCAGGCATCCTTCCCGCCCAGCACATTCGCGAGCTCATCGAAAAAGGCATCATTACATCCGATTCCCCCATCGAAGATGGTCAGGTTCAACCCGCCAGTCTCGATCTCCGCCTCGGTCCCGTCGCCTATCGCGTCCAGGCCAGTTTTCTCCCCGGCAAGTCCTCCACGGTCATGGACCGAATCAAGACCCTGCAAATGGCCACCATCGACCTGACCCGTCCCGCCGTTCTGGAACGCGGTTGCATCTACATCATTCCGGTGCTTGAAAGCATTCATCTGCCCAAAAGCATCTCCGCTGGCGCAAATCCCAAGAGCACCACCGGCAGGCTCGACGTCTTCACCCGTCTCATTACCGATCACGGCATCGAGTTCGAGCAGGTACGCCCCGGATATTCAGGCCCCCTGTACGTCGAGGTTGTCTCGCGCACCTTCACCATCATCGCCAGCGTGGGAACCCGCCTGAATCAGTTGCGTTTCATCCGCGGCAATCCCTCCCTCTCCGATCGCATGACCGCCGGCCTGGACAAAGACGAGGTCCTCGTCTACTCTGGCGACGACAGCCCCACCCGCGCGCTCATCGACGAAGGCGTACGCATCTCCATGAGCCTGCTCGGCGACGCAACCTCCGATACCGTAGCCTACAAAGCCCGCAAAAACTCCCCCGCTGTCGACCTGAGCATGCTCGATCACTACCCCATCGACGAATTCTGGGAGACTGTTCGCGAACCAAAAAACAAATCCATCATCCTCGATCCCGGCGATTTCTACATCCTTGCGTCCAAGGAGCGAGTCCGCGTTCCCGCCGATTTTGCCGCCGAAATGGTAGCCTTCGATCCCTCCATGGGCGAATTCCGCATTCATTATGCCGGCTTCTTCGATCCCGGCTTCGGATACGGCGCAGGAGATATTCTGGGCACCCGCGCCGTGCTTGAAGTCCGCGCCCACGAGGTCCCGTTTCTCATCGAGGACGGACAAATCGTCTGCCGGCTGCTCTATACCCACATGCTCGCCCGCCCCGACAAGATCTACGGCATCGGCATTGGCTCCAACTACCAGCGTCAGGCCCTCGCACTAAGCAAGCAATTCAAGCGACCAGTCCCTGCTGCCTTTGCGCCATCGCAATAAACTGGAGTAACAATCCACCCGCTTACTTGCTCACTCGCCTATGTCCGCACAGCGAGCGCTGACCTGCCAAATTTCTCCCCAGGAAATTCAAACAGGGATTGTGTTTCCACAAAGCCTCATCCTATAATGGCCTGCCGTCGAAATCCCATCTCATCAAATCCCCAAGGAGGACTCATGATCATCTCTGCGCAAAGCTCCGGTAAGCAAAGCACCAACAGTGGTTCCTGGACGCCGATTCCAGGGCTGACCCTTCAACTGCCACGCGGCATCCATGACAATGTTCTGCTCGTCCTGAATGTTCCCAACCCGTACGCCACGGGCAACAACTTCCCCGGCGGCACTTTCGGAATCCAGGTTAACGGAAATGTGCTCGCTCCCACTGCCACGTTCACATATAACGAGCAAGTGCCGCCATCGACCGGGCGCATTCCAACCACCTTGACCGCATTGGCGGCGCTAAGCGACAGCGGCGAGCAGACGGTGGTGGCGGTGTGGTTCGGCGTCCGGGGCTCGAATGTCATCATCGACACGCCGGCGACCCTGAGCGCTATCCTCTAAAGCATTTCCTGGGTAGTCAGGCAGGCACGAGGGTCAAGCCTCCAAGCCTCAGTGGCGCGTAATTGCACGCGGCGCAGGGTGGTCTTGGCCCTCGACCAGCACAACAGCCCATTCGCCGGCTTTGTCCCGGAGGGGGGCCTTCGCTTTTTCCTTTGCCCTTGTGGCAAAACAGGTTTCCGCCTACAGCCCCGCCGCCGTCTCCCGCGCCATATAGTCCACCACGGCCTTCAGGTCGTGCCCGCTCTCCTCAAACACCTTCAACTGCCGGTCGGCGCCCGTGCCCGTCTTCAAAATCGTGCGCACGCCGTCAATCGCTTCCCTGCTGCCTAACTCGTCCACTACCGGATCGATGAGCGCAAGATACTCTTCCAGCAAATCGCGCAGGGGCAGTTCCTGCTGCCGCCCAAAGTCGATCAGCCTTCCGTCCAACCCGTAGCGCACCGCGCGAAACTTGTTCTCCATCAGCAGCGGCCGCGCGTACTGGCGGAAGTCCTGGTTGGCCTCGTGCAAGTTATAGAGATACACCGCCGTCGCCTGTATCAGCGCGGCAATAGCCACCGTCTCCTCGGCGCGCAGCGGAATATCGCAGGCACGCACCTCCACCGTGTCGAAGAACGGATGTGGCCTGATATCCCACCATATCTTTTTCGCGTTGTCGATGCAGTTAGTCCGCACCAGCAGACTTACATAATTCTCAAACTCGCTATAACTCTGAAAGGCGTCCGGAATCCCCGTCCGCGGAAAATTTTCGAATACCTTGGCCCGGTAGCCTTTGTACCCCGTATTCAGCCCCAGCCAGAACGGCGAGTTAGTCGCCAGCGCCATAATGTGCGGCAAAAAATAACGCATCGAATTCATAATGCGAATAGCCGCCTCGCGGTCCTCAATCCCCACATGCACGTGCAGGCCGAAGATCAGATTCGCGCGCGCCACCAGTTGCAGATCCTTCACCACCTGGTGGTAGCGCGGATCGGGATAAATCTCCTGCGTGCGCCAGTCGGCAAAGGGATGCGTCGCGCCCGCCACCAGCACCAGCCCGTGTTCCGTGGCCAGCTTGATCATCTCCCGCCGCAGCTCGTAGATGTCCTCGCGCGCCTCGTCGATGTTGCGGCAAACCCGCGTGCCCACCTCCACCACGGAGGTATGCATCTCCGCCTTCACCCGCTCCTGCAAACGCAGTTTTCCCTGCGCCAGCATCTCCGTCTGGATATGCGAGCGCAGATCCCGCGTCACCGGATCGACACTCTGATATTCCTCTTCAATGCCAAGCGAAAACGATGGCCGCATGGTGACTCCTGAAGACTGCTTGGGCCAATTGTACGGGAAGGTAGGAAACAGGGATTAGGGAACAGAAAAGCCAAAGGCCTTTTAGGCATTTTTCGCTTCCAGTTTTCGCCTATTCCGCCAGTCGAGATACTTCAGAAAGCCGATCCCCAGCGCAATGAAGACACCGCCAATGATCCCAAGTACCTCCGCCATCCCCCAAACCTGATAAAAGGAGTCGATCCTCGCCTCCTCCGGACGATCCCTCTCATAGATTACCGTGACATGTTGGCCGACCGTGAACTCCGCAGGGCTGGAGAAGTTATTGGAGGCCACCGTGTAACCATGCCCGTCGCCTGACTTGAACGAAAACGTAGGCGCGGATGAATTCGAATCGTCATCCTCCTTTGCGCGCATGCTAACTACCGTTCCGGCAGCGGTCACGCTTCTGCGAAGAAACATCTCTGTCTGACCTGCGGAGACGAGGGCCAAGGCAAGGAGACAGCAGCCAACGGCCACGAACATCCAGCACCCAACCCGACTCGGCACCTTGAAGAACCAACTCATGGAAGCAAGGTACCACATGATGGAGTGGAGCGAAGCCAGCTCTCCACCTAAGCCAGATCCCTAACCTCTTGATTCAATTGCCGGACGCCCCAGGTCTCGACCTTGAGACCTGGGATTCCATAAAGACTCACACCCCTCAGGCCGCCGCGTCCTTCGATTGAATCGAAAGCTTCAGCCCCAGGGCCTGCAACACCTTCAGAACCGTTCCAAACTCCGGATTTCCTTCCGATCCTAGGGCCTTATAAAGGCTCTCGCGCGAAAGCCCCGCATCCTTGGCAATCTGCGACATTCCGCGCGCCCGCGCCACCGTGCCAAGAGCCACGGTCAAAAACGATGGATCGGAGTCTTCCGTCGCGATCTTCATGGCCTCTTCCAGATAAGCCACAATCGCCAAGTCGTCTTCAAGGTACTCTGCCGAATCGTAAGGGAAGGTCTTCGCCGCCATTCGTTACTCCTCCAATCCTCTAGCTATCGCGTGCGCCTTTGCAATATCCGCGTCCTGACTGCTCTTATCGCCGCCGCAAAGCAGGACAATCAGCACAGACCCGCGCTGGACGTAGTAAACGCGATAGCCCGGCCCCGAACGAATCCGCAATTCGCTCACTCCATGGCCGACCGGCTTTAAGTCCCCAGCGTTCCCCGTCGCAAGACGATCGATTCGAGCCGCTATTGCCAACTTTGCCCGCACGTCGCGAACGCTGCCCATCCACTTCAAGAACTCCGCAGTGCGACGAATCTCTGCTTTCATAATCGTATCCTACAAGCTACACTGGGTCAACGGTACGTGAAGCATCAATTCGAAAAGCCGTCCGATCAAGCCTCCGTCTTCGCAATGACACCCTTCGCTTTCTTCTTCCCTTTCGCCGCATCCGCCCCCAGAAACGCCGCCCACCTCAACTCCACCACATGCGGCGCCAGCTCAGCCTTCGCAATCGCCAAATCCGCCACTTCCCGCACAATCCACTCAAAGTTAGCCGGCCCCACCGACTCCAGCCCCGCATCCGGCGCAGGATTCATAAAGTCGATCGCATACGGAACCCCATCCTCCACCGCAAACTCCACCGTATTCAGGTCGTATCCCAGCGCCTGGCAAAGCTTCAGCGCATCCTGCTCCACCCGCTCCAGCAGCTCCGGGCTATATGCCGGCGGATTCAGCACATACCGCTCAGCGTGCGGCTTGCGCGGATCGTAAGGCATAATATGCACCTTCTTCTGCCCCACCACGTAGCAGCGAAAATACTCGGTAAACTCGACCGCCTTCTGGTAAAGCATGCACAGGTCGCGCGACTGGTCGTAAGCCCTGAAAAACTCCTCGCGATTGTGTATGTGATACACGTCGCGCCAGCCTCCCCCGTCCACCGGCTTCATAAATCCGTGCTCGCCAACATAAGCAAACACCCCATCCCAATCCAGTGGATACTCCAGATTCCGCATCGACTGGTCCGTGGTTCCCTCAGGATGCACCTTGTGCGGCAGAATCACCGTCGGCGGCACTGCCACGCCCAGTTTCTCAGCCAGCGTGTAATTGAAAAACTTGTCGTCGGCGCTCCACCAGAACGGGTTGTTGATGATCACCGTTCCATTGATGGCCGCATGCTTCACAAAGGCGCGATAGAACGGAATGTCGTGCGAGATGCGATCCACAATCACCGAGTAGCGCGGCGCCTTATCCATATGCACAGCGCCGGTCTCCACAAACTCCGCCTGAATCCCGTCCAGATTCCGCGCATTGATGTGCTCCACCAGCGCGCCGGGAAAGCTGTTCTCCATGCCAAACAGAACGCCGATTTTCTTCATTGCGCCCTTCGCCTCCTGGAAACAAGAAATGTACCCACATGGTTTGGCAATGGCCAGAATGTAACGCCGGCCTCCCGGCCGGCTGTAGCGCGGACGTCCCCGTCCGCGCTTGCCCAGGATGATTCACCAACTCATGCGGCCTAAACACAAATTGCCGTGCATGCAGGCTTTGCCGCCGCAAGCACATTCTTAGTCTAAGGCAAACCGTTGTCCGGGCCGCTGACCGCAAAACTACGAAATAATCAAACAGATGCAATCAGCGAACCTCCCCTTCGATGCCATCGGCTTCGACTTCGGCACAACCAACAGCTCAGTCGCCCTAGTCCAGCCAGACTCGCAAGTCCGCCTAGCCTCGTTCCCCTCACTTGCCGGCGACACGCAATCCTTCCGCTCCGTCCTCTATCTTGAGCAGGCCAAAACCAGCGCCGGCCTCAGGCGCACACACGCATTCACAGGCCCCGCCGCCATTGAGCGCTATCTCCAGGCCGAAGAAAAAGGCCGCCTCATCCAGTCGCTCAAGTCGCACCTTTCCAGCCGTACCCTCACCGGCACTGAAGTCTTTGGCCGCCGCTACAAGCTTGAAGACCTGATCTCCCGCATGTTGACCGACCTGCGCAAACATGCCTCTAGTCAGTTCGAAAAAAACATCCGCTATGCCATGGTTGGCCGTCCCGTCCGCTTCGTAGGTGCCGAGACCGCCGAAGACGACGACTTCGCCGTCTCGCGTCTCCGCGATGCATTCACAGCAGCGGGCTTTGAGCAGGTTGACTTCGAGCTCGAACCCGTCGCCGCCGCCTGCGCATACGAGTCCACGCTAGACCACGACGAGCTAATCCTCATCGGCGACTTTGGCGGCGGCACCAGCGACTTCTCTTTGCTCCGCGTAGGCCCAGATCTGCGCCGCCGCGGACGCACCCCGCAGGACCTGCTCGGCTCGAGCGGCGTGGGCCTTGCCGGAGACGCCTTCGACGCACGCATCATTCGCAAGCTCGTATCCCCCGCGCTGGGCTCGGACTCCGAGGCCCGCTCGCTCAACAGGCTACTGCCCGCCGTGCCTGCCTGGATCTACGCCAACCTCGAGCGCTGGCACTACCTCTCATTTCTGCGCACCAACAACGTTCGCGAAATCCTGAAGAGCGCCCGCATCCGAGCCGTCGAACCCGAAAAGATTCAAGCCCTGATTGCGCTCATCGAAGAAGACCTCGGCTATCAGCTTCACCAGGCCGTGCAGCAGGTAAAGTTTGAGCTGTCGCGCACCGACCGCGCCGAGTTCCGTTTTCGCGATGCAAGTCCAATTCATCCCGCAATCGACCTTCGCATCCCTGTCACTCGCCGCGATTTCGAATCCTGGATTGAGCGTGACTTGCAGGCGATAGAGACTTCGGTTGACGGCCTGCTCTCGGCCTCTGGCATTCACCCGCGCTCCGTCGACCGCGTCTTCCTCACCGGCGGAAGCTCCTTTGTTCCAGCGGTGCGCCGCATCTTCGAGACGCGCTTCGGCAAAGAACGCATTCGCAGCGGCAACGAATTCACATCGGTCGCGCACGGCCTCGCCCTGCGCGCTGCGGAGAGGTTGCGCCAGGGCTCATAGTACCGTGACCGCATGATTTGGTAATGGCCGGAATGTAGCCCTGGCCTCCTGGCCGGCTGTAGCGCGGACGTCCTCGTCCGCGCTTGTGCATGATAAAGAACCAATTCATGCGGTCGAAACACTAGCAGGCCACGCATTGCCGCATCCATGCGTTTTCAACAACCGATTCACACTCCATTCAACGCGCTTTCACCGAACCGTCAAGCCGCGTCTGTACCCTCGCACCCATGAAGAACATACAAATCGCATTCAGATCCATCCTTCTGGCAGGCCTCTTGATCTCAATTTGTGGCATATCCGCAAGAGCCCAGTATGAGGACGGCAGCCTTGTCGGCTCCATCCATGACGCCACCGGCGCGGCAGTTATAAACGCTTCCGTGACCGTAACCAACGTGAATACAGGCATTCAAGTAAAGGTCAACACCAACGGATCGGGCGACTATGAGGTACCCTCACTCCGCGTCGGCGTTTACAACATTGAGGCCACCGCGCCAAACTTTGCGCCCGCTGCGGCCAAAAACATCACCGTCTCTGTTGCCGGACGTCAGAAAATCGACCTGGTCCTTAGCGTTGGCCAGGCAAGCGCAACCACGGTCGAGGTCAGCGATGTGGCGCTGCAGTTGGAGACCGAAACCAGCGAGCGCGGTGAAACCATCTCCGAGTATCAAACCGAATCCCTCCCCCTGGTCAGCCGTAACTATTCCGATCTGCTGGCCCTGGTCACAGGTTCGCGCCAGGCGCCAACCGCCGCCACCACCACCGCCGTAACCAGCCTCGTCCGCGCCGGCTCTTACAACGTCAACGGCGAGCGCAGCATGTTCAACAACTACCTGCTCGACGGCCTGGACAACAACGCCTACGGCGAAAGCAATCAGGGATTCGACAACCAGATCATTCAGCCCCCGCCCGATTCCATCTCGCAGTTTCAGGTAGTCACCAACAACGAGAGCGCGGAATATGGGCGCTCCTCCGGCGCCACCATCAACGTCGCCACCCGAAGCGGGACCAACAGTTTCCACTCCACGCTCTACGAGTTCATTCGCAACACCGATCTGAACGCCTTCGGCTATATCCATCCCATCAGC
>CAYWMR010000213.1:0-8231 GCA_964458965.1 uncultured Occallatibacter sp.
TGGCCTCGACGTATTTGCGCTGATTGATGGAGCGCGGCTGGACGGTGCGCTTGACGCCTGCGGAGCGCTGCTTGCCGCTGTCGGCCAGCGAGCGCAGCGTGGTTGCCGGATCGGCGACGACCAGGCGCAGCATCCCGTTCAGTTCTCCGTTGTGCGGGTTTACGCCCAGTCGCCGCAATGCCTCGAAGTCCTGGAAGATGCGCTGGACACGCGCCACGCCCTCTCCCGGTCCCTCGACATGCACGGCATCGGAGCGCAGATCGATGCGGACGCCTAGCTTGTCTTCCATTAGCCTGAGGTTCTCGTCGCGAGTCCCAAACAAGGGCTCGAGGTTGGGGGTGATCTCCAGAGCGATCTTCAAAGGAATAGTCGGCCTCCTGTGCGGCGTTGCGGGGTTGAGGTGAAGCGTTTGCGGCTCGTGACGGGCGAAACCTGCGCGCGACTTGGCTGGATATCGGCAGGAGTTGCATTGGAGACGGGTGAGGACGGGGACCTGCGGGCGTGAAGCGCGACCGAGCCGAAGCTCTGGGCTGGCTGAGGAAACCGCGGGATGGCGTTGGCTACCAAATCGGGTATCTGCGCTAGAGATTAGCGCCAGCGGCTGAAAGAGTCAATCCTCCGCTCATGGTTATTTGATGAATGCCGTGCCTTCGCGGTTACCTGTGGCGCAGAGGATTGCCATTCTTGCCGGCGGTTTTCTACCTCGAGCGAGTCGTCCGGCGCGCACCTATCCATTGGGACTATGATGTTTGGTACTCAATTTTGACCAATGAGGCTAGTATGTTCGACGAGATTCTTAGCCCTCCTTTAGAAGGTCACCCGGCATTCGAGTGCAATTGGCGCTCTTCGGTGAAAATCGCGGCAGGTTCGCTGCTGACTCTGGTTCTTGCTTTGGGATTGAGCGGGTGTGGCGGCAACGCATCGTCAACGCCCACGCCCTCGCCAACGCCCACCCCAACCACTCCCGATGCGCGGGCAGACGCCATGATAGCGAAAATGACGCAAGCGCAGGAGTTGCAAATGGTGCAGGGCGGCGTGACCACCGACCTGACATATGGCTACAGCGTGCCACTGGGGGCGGCGGGATATGTGCCTGGAATCTCGGCGTTGGGAATTCCGGAGTTGTATCTGGCCGACGGCAGCGTTGGAGTGGGCAACGGTGTTGGACCGGCTACCGCGCTGCCTTCGTCGATTGCCAGCGCGGCCAGCTGGGACACCACCGAAGCCACCAAGTACGGCACCGTCATTGGAACAGAGTTGAGCGACTACGGAATCAATGTGAACCTGGGCGGCAACATCAACCTGACAGGTCGCGAGCCGCGCGACGGCCGCACCTTCGAGACCAAGGGCGAGGATCCTATTCTGGCCGGCAAAATCGCCGCGGCGCATTTGAATGCGATTCAGGCGCTGCATGTAATTGGCGACATCAAGCACTTCGCCTTCAACGATCAGGAGACGGGGCGCAGCACAGCCAACGCCATCATTGACGATCGCAGCGGCCGCGAAAGCGATCTGCTGGCTTTCGAGATCGGCGTGAAAGACGCGAATGTGCAGTCGGTGATGTGCTCCTACAACCTGACCAACGGTCAATACGACTGCGAAAACAGCTATCTGCTCAACCAGGTTCTCAAACACGATTGGAACTACGCGGGCTTTGTGATGTCCGACTGGTGGGCAACCCAAAGCACGGTAAACGCGGCCAACAACGGGCTGGATCAGGAGCAACCGAACGAGCAGTACTTCTCCACGCTGGGCACGGCCATCACCGACGGGCAGGTTTCGCAATCGCGGCTCGACGACATGGTGCACCGGATTTTGCGCGCCATGTACGAGGTTGGAGTCTTCGATTATCCGCAGAAGATTCAGCCGATTCCGGCCGCGGCCGATGCGGCGGTGGCACAGGACATAGAGGAACAGGGCGCGGTGCTGCTGAAGAACGCAGCCAATCAACTGCCGTTGAATGCGGCTACAGTGCAATCGATCGCGGTGATCGGCTCGAATGCGAACACAGCGGTGCTTTCCGGCGGAGGTTCGGCGCAGGTGCAGCCGGTTGGCGGCTCCATGACCGGGCCGCAGCCTTGTCCCCCTTGCTGGGCGACCGTGACCTGGGATCTGTCGTCGCCGATGAGTGCGATTCAGGCCAAGGCGCCCAACGCCAAAGTTCAATACGCCGATGGGTCGGACGCAACCGCTGCCGCCGCGCTGGCCGCATCGTCGCAGGTGGCAATTGTGTTTGTGAGCCAGTGGGCCAGCGAGGGTATGGACGAGACGAGCCTGAACCTTACCGACCTGACCAGCGCTACGCCGATTGACCAGGACGCGCTGGTTGCAGCGGTGGCGGCTGCCAATCCGCACACCATTGTGGTGGTGGAGAGCGGCGGACCGATTGTGATGCCGTGGTTGAGCCAGGTGGGGGCGGTGCTTGAGGCGTGGTATCCAGGACAGAGCGGCGGGCCGGCGATTGCGGACCTGCTGTTTGGCGTCACGAATCCGTCGGGCAAGCTGCCGCTTACCTTCCCGGCCAGCGTGTCGCAACTGCCACGGCCTTCGATTCCCCAGCCGCCGGCGGATGGCTCTCCCTTTGCGGTGGATTACACCATTGAAGGGTACAACGTGGGCTACAAGTGGTACGACGTGAAGGGGTTCACCCCGCTGTTCTATTTCGGCTATGGACTTTCGTACACCACGTTCCAAATCACCAATGGGGCGGTGGTGAACAATCTTGCCTCGGCCAGCAAGCCAAATTTCCAGGTGACGTTCAATTTGGCGAATACGGGCGCGGTGGCGGGAGCGGAGGTGGCACAGGTCTATCTGGGACTGCCGGCGGGCTTGAACGAGCCGCCGAGGCGGCTGGTGGGCTGGCAAAAGGTGCTGCTGCAGCCGGGAGCGTCTCAGGCGGTGACGATTGAGGTGGATCAGAACGACTCGTCGCACCCGATGTCGTATTGGGATACCACGACGGACGCGTGGACGGTTGCGCCTGGGGTCTACACCGTTTATCTGGGCGATTCGGAAAATGCGGCCAGTTTGACGACGGTGGGGACAATTACTGTGGCACAGTGAGGCGAGCACGACCGCCCCTTCAGGCTCATCTTGTGTTGGAAGAGAGTTGTGATTGACCCGCAACCCGATTTCCCGTAGACTAAGAAATTGCGAGGGATGCGGCTTGAGTTGCATTCTGACACCGCATCATCTCTTTGACTAAGGAAGTTCGATGGCAAACCATGTATCGTCGCTGAAGCGCGCCCGGCAGACCGTAACCCGCACCGAAGTGAACCGCGCCAACCGCAGCCGCGTGCGGACCAGCTTGCGGGCACTGCGCGAGGCCCTGACCAAGGGCGACGTGGCGGCCGCACAGACACAATATCGCGAGACCGTCTCCACCTTGGACAAGGGCGTGCAGAAGGGCGTTCTGCATAAGAACACCGTTTCCCGCTACAAGAGCCGGCTGAACGCGCGGCTGAAGACGCTGGCTACCGCGAAGGGGTAAAGACAGGGACTTAGGGACCAGGGACTAAGGGACTTAGGGACTAGAGGACAGCCGGGATTGCTCCCGGCTGTTTCTGTTTTGCTGCATATAAAAGCCGCAACGCCGCACCCTCAATCGAGCAGCTCGAAGATCCCCGCTGCGCCCATACCGCCGCCTACGCACATGGTCACCATTCCATAGCGCAGTTGCCGCCGCCGCATCTCGCTGAGCAGCGTTGCGGTGAGCTTGGCGCCGGTGCAGCCCAGCGGATGGCCGAGAGCGATTGCGCCGCCGTTGACGTTGATCCGCTCCGGATCGAGGCCCAGCTCGCGGATGATGGCCAGCACCTGCGACGCGAAAGCCTCATTCAACTCGATGAGTTCGATCTGGTTGAGCGAGAGGCCGGCGCGTTTGAGGGCTTTGGGGATGGCGGTGATGGGGCCGATGCCCATCTCCTCCGGCAGGCAGCCGGTGACGGCGTAGGCAACCAGGCGGGCGAGCGGCTGGATGCCCAACTCGTGCGCGCGGGCGGCTTCCATGAGGACAACGGCGGCTGCTCCATCGGAGGTTTGCGAGGAGTTGCCGGCGGTTACGGTTCCCTGTGCGGCGAAGGCGGGCTTGAGTTTGGCGAGGGCTTCCAGGGAAGTGTCGGCGCGCGGGCCTTCGTCGGTGGAGAAGATGGATTCGGTGACTGACGGCTTGCCTGCCCTCGTGCCTGGAACGGCGGTGGTTACCGTCACTGGGATCAGCTCGTCGGCGAATCGCCCGGCGGCCTGCGCTGCCAGGGCTCTCTGGTGGCTGGTCAAGGCGAAGGCATCCTGATCTTCGCGAGAGACGGAGTAGCGGCGGGCGACGCGCTCGGCGGTAAGTCCCATGGTTAGCAGCGACGCTGGGTAGTGCTCGGCCATATAGGGATTGGGGCTGGGCTTGAGGCCGCCGAAGGGGAGCATGCTCATGGTTTCGGCGCCACCGGCAATGACGACGCGGTCGCCGCCGGCGCGGATGCGGAGGTCTGCCAACGCGATGGCTTCGAGACCCGAAGAGCAAAGCCGGTTGACGGTGACGCCGGGAATATCAACTGAGAGCCCGGCGCGAAGGACGGCCCACCGTGCGATGTCCCAGCCCTGCTCGCCTTCAGGCTGGGCGCAACCCAGGATGACGTCGTCTACTTCGGCGCGGTCGAGGGCTGGGATCCTGTCCAGGGCCGCAGAAACGGCTAATGCGGCCAAGTCATCGGGGCGAGTGGTGGATAAGGCGCCTTTGGGGGCGCGGCCGACGGGGGTGCGAACGGCGCTTACCAGGACGGCTTCGGGCATGGTGGCTCCAGTGAAAAGGACAGTGGACAGTGAATAGTGGACAGTGAACAGTTCTGCCGATGGCCATCGAGAAACCTAGACGCAGATTTTTATTCCGGCATCTCCAGCAGGGTCCAGGTGGTCTTTGCGTAAAAGTGGTACACGGTTTTGTGATCGACGACCGAGTCGGCCAGGGCGTCGTGGTCCAGTTTGGCTGGGCGCGGCGCAAGGCCGATTTGAGCATCGTGAATCTGTTGCGGCGACGCAGGGTCAATGCCCCAGTTGAAGCCTAGAGCGTCGCTTGAGCCGTGAGACTGCAGGCGCTTTGTTTCTTGCATGGAGGCCAGTTGCGCTGGCTGTGCCGGGTTGCCGCTGAAGAAAACCAGTAGAGACACGGTTCCCTGAACGGAGCAGAGGACGGCCCAGTCTGAAGAGCCGGGCCGCTCGAAACTGGCATGAACTACGTTCTCCGGACGGTGAGCCTGGTAGGTTTGCGGGATTAGGCATCCGCGGCGATTGAGGAGATCGACTACCGCGGCGGGAAGTTCGGGAAAGGAGCTGATCGGCAGATGGCGGATTAGGTAGGGGGTTGAGCGGCCAGCTACGAGGACTTGGCCGGATTCATCGAGCTGGGGTGGGCGTGGCGACTGGAAAAGCATCACGCTTTGGCTTATCGCCGGGAGGGTTCCGAGCGCCAAGGACGCAACCACTATCGGGATGAGTATCGCTTTCATGGCTAATTCCGCAGCGGTTTGCCGGTCTTCAATGTGAAGGCGACGCGCTCCTGTGTTTTGCGTTCGCCGCAGAGCGAGAGGAATGCTTCGCGCTCCAAGTCAAGCAGGTATTGCTCGGTGAGCGGTGTGCCTGCAGTCACACGGCCGCCGGCCAGGATGTATGCGGCCCAGCGTGCGACCTTCTGGTCGTGTTCGGATGCGTAACCGGCTTCGCCCATGAGGAATGCACCAGTCTCAAGCGCGGCCAGGACGCCTGCGCCGGGAGCGGGAATCTGGGTGCGCGGCTGGGGTGCTGTATAGCCCGAGCCGGCCAGAGCCGCGGCCTGGGCTTTAGCGTCTAAAAGCAGGCGCTCGCGATTCATGGTGATGCGGTCAGACGGAGCAAGCATGCCGAGGGAGCGGGCCTCGACGGCGGAGGTGGAGGTTTTTGCGAGCGCTATGGTCTCAAAAACGCGCCTGACGGCTGTGGCCAGTTCGGCCGATTGGGCGAATCTGGAAGGCGGATCGCGCGGGTCGGGCGGTGCCAGCGCCGCAGCCGAATCGATGGCCCGCAGCAGCATCTCCTTGGTGCCTCCGCCAGCCGGAATCAAGCCTACGCCGGCTTCAACGAGGCCGATATATGTCTCAGCGTGTGGCTGGCGGCGCGCGGCGTGCAGGCAAATCTCCGCACCGCCGCCGAGGGTAAGGCCGAATGGGGCAACCACCACCGGGCGCGGGCAGAACTTGATGGCCGCAGTCATCTGCTGGAAGTTGTGAATGACGCCGGCGAGTTCGTCCCACTCGCCCTCCTGCGCTGCCAGCAGCAGTTGCATCAGGTTCGCGCCCACGCTGAAGTTCTCGCGGTCGCTGGCGATGACAAAGGCGGCAAAGTTGCGCACGGCATCCGAGTCCGGCTTGAGGACGGTGGAGATGAGGGACAACACGTCGCCGCCGATGGCGTTCTTGAGCGAGTGCAGCTCGATGCAGGCGACGCCGTCGCCCAGGTCGATGAGCGATGCGCCGGGATTGAAGCGGACCACGCCGTTGCTGCGGCGGAAATCTGCGATGCGGGCATGGCCGGGGACGGCGGGAACGGCCTCGAGTTCGCTGGTATCCGGCTGGAAACATGCGCGGCCATCGGGGGCATACCAGTGCGGCTGGCCGGCGGCCAGCAGCGCTTCGACGCGCGGACTGAGGGCGAAGCCGAGGGTCTTCATGCGGGCGACGGTTGAGGCAACGCCGGCCGCATCCCACATTTCGAATGGTCCCAATTCCCAATTAAAGCCGGCGCGCATGGCTTGATCGATAGAGGGTGCGTCGCTGGTTACTTCGCCGATGCGGTCGGCAGCAAAGTTCCAGAGTGAAGACAGAAACGGCCATAGGAAGGCTGCGGCTTTGTCCTTTGCCGGGTCGTTGGCCAGCAGAAGGCGAAGGCGCTCGCCCACTGTGGCGGCGTTCTTGGCCATTTCGAGCGCGGGCAGGTTTGGCTTGGCTGCTGGACGGTATTCGTAGGTGGCCAGATCGAGGACTTCGCGGATCTCTTTGCCGTCTGCGCCGCGGGTCTTTTTGTAGAAGCCCTGACCGGATTTGTCGCCCAGCCAGCCGCGGCGGACGATCTCGGCGAGGACGGATGAAAAATCGCTCTGAGTCACGCCCTGCGGGAAGTTGGCAGCAACATGGGAGAGAATGTCGATGCCCACCATGTCTGCCAGGCGAAAGGTTCCGGTACGGGGCCAGCCGATGGCGGCGCCGGTCAACAGGTCCACTTCTTCAATGGTCAGGCGCTGCTGAAGCATGAGCGTTGCCGCCGAGAACATGACGGCAACGCCGATGCGGTTGGCAATGAAGTTGGGGGTATCGTTGGCCAGCACCACCTGCTTGCCAAGACTGCGGTCGGCAAAGGCGGAAAAAGCGGCTACCAGGGCGGGATCGGTTTCGGTGTTGGGAATGACTTCAAGCAGGCGCATGTAGCGCGGCGGATTGAAGAAGTGGGTTCCGAAGAAGCGGTGGCGATGTGCGGGAAGGCCTGCGGCGATGTGGTTTACGGGCAGGCCTGAGGTGTTGGTGGTGAGCACCGCATGGGGTGCCAGGTGGGGAACAACGCGCGAGAGCAGGGCGGTCTTGATGGCGAGATTCTCGGCGACGGCTTCTACGACCCAGTCGCATTGGGCGAGTTTGGGAAGGTCGTCGTCGAAGTTGCCGGGGGTGATCAGGGCGGCTAGCGATGCGTCGTAAAAGGCGGCAGGTTTGGACTTGGCAAGAGCATCGAGGGCTGCGAGCGCGAGGCGGTTGCGTGCGCCTTCGCCGGCTGGAATCATGTCGAGCAGGAGGGTGGGGATGCCGGCATTGGCCAGGTGCGCGGCGATGCGGGAGCCCATGGTGCCTGCGCCGAGCACGGCGGCATGGCGAACCAGAAACGGCAAAGGAGCAGCAGGAAACGCCTGTGCGGGGACATGCTGGACGGGAGGTGTGGCCGAAGACGTGGCGCTCATGCGGGCTCTCCCTCTGGCGGGTTGGAGCGGATGATTCTCCACCGCGCGGGAACCATGGGCAGCATACGGAAGTCCGTGCCGCAGGGTCAAGGACGGCTTGGGAGTGGTTTGAAAGAGAATCGCTCATAGGCTAAAGCTCCGTCCATTTCAAGCCGACTCTGGCGCGGTCGAAAAACTAGGCCGGACGTGGACGAGGACGTCCACGCCACAGCCGGCCGGGAGGCTGATTACATGACAGCGTCGGCTCCCCCGACCCCGAGTA
>CAYWMR010000214.1:0-8196 GCA_964458965.1 uncultured Occallatibacter sp.
TACGCTCAGCAGGCCGCCGCCGCTCATGGCCGTAAGCGATTTCACCTCCAACTGGTTCTGGTTGAACACCAGGGTGCCGTGCAACTGGCTCAGGCCGTTGGGAACGTCTTCCAGTGAGAGTGAGCCATTCTGGAAGTCGACGCGGCCCTCAAGTTCGGGACTCTTCAGAGGGCCGTGCGCTTCCATCTGAAAAGTAGTAGTCCCGCTTGCGGTGAGATCGGGATCGAGCGTCTCGGCCAGCTTCAAGTTGACGGAGCCGCTGGCGGCCAGATCGAGCTGCTGTTTTCCTTTCAGCATCAGGCTGCCCTGGGCGCGCAGGTCGGTGTCTTCGCCGGTAACATGCAGGGGGTCGAAGCTCAGCAGGCCGTTTGCCAGGGCGGCGTGGACTCGGCCCTCGCTTTTCAAGTGAACGCCGGCAAGGGTCACGGCCATTTCGCCAAGGCTAACATCGCCATGAAGCTGTTCCGGGCGCGCCAGTGGGCCTTCCACCGTGATTGTGCCCGCCAGCGCGGACTCGCCGCTGATGCTCTCGACGTGGGCCATTTTGAGCAGCGTGCCGATGTTGAATTGCGAAAACTCGACCTTGGCCTGGGTGAAATTCTCGCCGCTGAGCGCTGTTTGCCCGTTCAGGTCGACCTCAGTGCCCTCGAACCGGGTGGTTGCGTCGTAGAGAACACTGCGGTTGGCGGTGTGGGCGGCAAACGCAAGGTCGCCCACAGGCTGCCCGCCCAGCGCGAGGTCGCTGAAGGTGGCGTGTGCCTCGAGCCGGGGATCGTCAAGTGTGCCGGAGCCGCTCAGGGTGAATGCAAGCTTGCCTGTGGCTTCCAGATTCATGCGCCGTTGCCAGTCGATTTTGGCTATATCGATGCCTGAGGCGTGAGAGTTCAATTGAAAGCTGCGCGACTTCATGTCGAAGCTTCCCGAGGCGGCAAGACCTCCGGCCGCATCGGTTACCGAGATCGAATCCAGTTTGAACACCTGGTTGGCCATGGTTCCCTGCGCCCGGAAGCGCGCCACCGGCTCCCCATAGATGGTTGCGCCGTCCACCTCCAACCACCCTGCGCCGCCCAGCGCATGGACAGGCCCGTCAAGCTGGAACTGCGTGTTGAGCAGGCCGGTAAGTGGCAAGTCCTGGCCGGTCAGCGGGAGCAGGTCTTCGAGGCCGACCTTTCCAGCGGTTAGACGGAGGTGCAGCGTGGAGTTCGTGTCGAATGCTTCCGGCACGGAACCATGGCCGGGTGCGGCGTCCAGGGTCCCGTTTAACGCGATTTCCGCTTTGCCGCGGTGCAGCGCTCCTTGCTCAATCGTGATTCGTTCAGGCGCGTAGCTGCCGGTGACGTCAACGGTATCCCACCGCACCAGTTTTGGCTGCTCGGTCTGTGGATGAGCCTCCTTCGCATTCGGTGTAGGTTGGATGGGCAGCATCTCAATCGACAGTTGTGTAGCTTTGAGACTGCCCGCAATGCGCGGCACAGCGAGTGAGCCGGTCCACGCACCGTGAAGAAAATCGAGCTGGCCTGCCAGACTTATGGGCATGGCGGCTGCGCCGGTTTTGCCGTAGCGATTCAACCCCAGATCGCGCAACACCGTGTCGAATTCATTCAGGTCTCTGGAATGAAAATCGACCGCGAAACTTGAGGGGCTGGTGAGCGGGTATGCGCCCAAATGGCCATGCGCTTCCAATTCGCTGGCAGGGGTGTGAATCTCGAGTTTGCGCATTTCCACTGCGCCGTCGCGCTGGGTATAGGTGGCATCCACCGCCCCGCTGGTGGGAACTTCATTTGCCACGGGCTGGCTGGATGGACTCAAGTTGAAACTTGTGTCGACGACAACCGTGTTCTGGTCACCATGGGTCCAGGTTGCATTGGCAGGGCCATTGACCAGCGCATTCAGGCCCAGTCGCTGAAACGGAGCCTCGCCCACCATATCCAGGAGCGTGTCCAGGGATACGTCCTTGAAATGAGCCGTCACCTTGCCGTTGACCGGGATGACGTAAGGGGGTGGATGGACGATTGTTGCGGGCTTGCTGCCGGGTGCGGCGCGCACCTCGCTGAGTCCCGACGGCTGAAGCTCCGCGGTTCCCGGAATGACGGGGAGCCAGGGGGCGAGCGAAACCTCGCCTTCCATTTCGCCGCCCTGGCGCATGTGCGCGGCGACCGACGTCAACAGCAACCGATTGGCGTCTGCGTGTACATGCGCGTCGAGGCGGACGCCGGTGGCGATCACCCCGGTACCAATGTACGAGCCGTTGTCGATATGAATGGTTCCATCGGCGCGGAATTCCCCGGCATGGCCTTCACTGTCGAGGTCAAGGTGGGCAATGCCTTCCGGGGCGAAGGGATAGCCGAAGAGCGGGTCCAGCAACTCCATGTCCAGGTTGCCCGCAACCCGGGCTTGCCAAACGGGGTGGGCAAAGTCCTGCAGGGAACCTGATATCTCCAGGGCCTGCTCCCTTGCCACGTGATCCTTTGAGGCTCGCCCTTTGGATGTAATTCGCAGCGAACGCAGCCAGACGGCCGAGCGAGTCAAATCAATCGTGGCCTGCATAAACCCATGCGCAGATTGCTTCGTGCCGCGCGACAGGTTCAGGTCGGTGGCGCCGGCCTGGATGCGATAGCTCTCAGGAAACCCGCCGCTTGCGGAAACGTAGCGGATGAGCAGCGAAACATCGCTGGCTTCAAAATCGAGCAGCGCATACCGGTTCTGGAAATCGAAGGAGGCGGCGCGATTCTCAATGTCCAGCACTCCCTGCTCGACGGAAACATGGCCGGCTTGGAGGTCGAAGAGGGTATCGAGCACGGGCTTGCCTTGCCTCGATGGTCGGCGCGGCTGCGGCTGGTTTGTGGATCCGTCTTCGTAGAGAATCAGGTGAAAGCCGGGCTGCGAAACGTCGAGGATGCTAATCAGCAATCGAGGGCTCCAGAAGCCAAGCAGGCTGAACGCGACGCGCAAGTGTTGGATGCGTGCGTAGGGCGCCTCCGTAGGTGCTTCGAGTCCGTGGATGACCAACCCATCCGCGTCGGCTTCGAGATGGAGCAGATCCCAGTGGAAGGAGTTGATTTCGACCCGCCCGCCGGTAGACTGCTCGATTTGGGTGATCATCCACCTGCGTACAAAACTCTCGAAGCGGGGGGAACTGGCCCAGACGTAGAGAATCACGACGGAGATTGCAGCCAGAGCCGCCAGGCCGGCCAGAGAAAGCGGGAGATGGCGCAGGAAGAACCGCCGCAGGCGGCTGCGACGTCGCGCTCGGTGCGGGTCGGGAGTGACCGGAAGTGCGGACTCGGGCTCGGTCATCGGCTCGCTCCTCCCGATCCTGCACTGGCCGCCGGCGGGGCGGTTTCCGGCGATGGCGCGGTTTCCAGCGGCGGAGCAGTTTCCAGCGATGGATCAAGCACCTCCACCTCGCCTTGCTTGCGCAGGTTTCTGAGCCAATCGTCGAACAGAACGTTGACCTTTTGCTGGAGCAGGATCTCCTGAATCCGCGGGGAGACTGTTTCCAGCGGCGGAACGGCTTCGCCATTCGCGTATTGAGGCAGCAGCGTGTCGTGGTAATACGTTTGAATTTCCTGCGGCTGGATGTTGATGCCGAGCCGGAATCGTCTTTCAATGAAGGAAAGAATTTCAAGCCGGTAACGGAGATAACTGTCCACGCGCTCCGGTGTCAGCCCGTGAGCGCTCAGGAACGTTTTCCATCCCGCATCGGAGGCGCAGTTCTGGCGGACGCAGGCGGGGATCTCGGTGCGAATTTCCTTCAGGCGGGAATCAACCTCAGTCTGCGAGGGCTCGTCGGCCTGCGCGTCTTCCTGTCGGATTTGCTGTTGGATGAGCGAGCGGCTGATCAACTGCTCAAGGGCGAGTTTGCGGGTGAGAACGCCAAGGCCGCCGCGGCCGGGGTCCAGAACCGAGAGCCGGATTTCATCATCAATGTCGCTGGAGAGGACGGCGTGGTTGTTGACCACGGCGACGATGCGGTCGAGAACCACGCGTGTTGGAGTGGGCGCAGGCGGCTTTGTTTGAGCAGACCCCGCGATTGAACACACCGCGGCGAGGCTCAGTGCCAGTCCCCAATGGGAGACTTGGCCAACCGGGGAGCCGAGCGTAGTTGAAATCCGAATTGGGAGCCAGTTGCGCATCAGAAAGTCTGTCCCAGGCTGAAGAAAAAGTTGAAGTGGCTGGCCTCGCCCACGTGCGGCGGCGTTGACGGATTCGCATAGTCGTAGGTCACAGGAAAGACGGGCGGATTCAGGTTGTAGCTGAAGTCGAATCGAATTGGCCCAACGGGCGTATGGTAGCGCAACCCAGCCCCGGGCGTATGGCTGAAATAGTTGAAGCTGCACGTCCCTTCCGGTCCGGTCGAAGTGGTTGGACCGCCAGGAGGCGTCTTGGGGGCAAGCGGCTTTTCGCACGATTCGCGGTCCTGCTGGCGCGTACGCAGCGCGCTGGGCCACGCATCGGAAGCGTTTGTGAATACGTTGCCCATATCGTGAAAAAGAACAAAACTCAGCGTGGTGCCGAGCAAGGGAAGCATGGGCGGCGGAAGCCGCACTTCGGTCGAGTCGATCAGCGCCCCGGCGCCGCCGATAGGGTAACCTGTTTCCGGATCGCGGGGCCCTGCCGCGTTGATCGAGAAGCCGCGAAGGGAAGCGGCTCCTCCGGCGTATAGCCGCTCAGGAAGGGGAATCAACTCGTTCTCGGAAACGCCAAAGGCGCGCTCCTGGCCGTAGCGGGTATTGCGCGCCAGCACAAATCGATCCTTGTCGAAGCTGTAATAACTGGAGTTTGACAGGTCGAGCCGGTTGAAGTTTGCCTGTGCGCCGAATTGCGAAATGGAAATAAACTCCTGAAAGCTGGTGTAGGTGCCCCGATGGGCGTCCAGCGGGGAGTCGCGGGTGTCGCGAATCCAGGTTACCGCCGGACCCGCAACTCGCGTTGCCGTGGACAGCGGCGCAATCTCGGTGGGTCCTACCTGAAGGCTGCTGGCCGCCACCTTCACCCGGCGGAGGTCGAATTCATACACAAAGGTATTTGCTTTGGACATGATTGAGCCTCCCGAACTGAAGTGTTCGGTCACGCGCGCACCGATATCCAGCTTTGAAGCCACGTAGGTGGTTACGTCAAGGCTGTTGGCGTAGCCGCCGGAGATGGCGAGCCCGAAATCCCGGTTGCCTTCAAAGTGAGGAATCTGGTAGAGCAGGTCGATCTTCTGTTCCAGAAGCCCGTAGTTGCCTTGTATCGATGCCGACTGGTCCCGGCCAAAAAGATTGTTGCGGGTGAGATCGGCCAGCACCCGGGGACTTACCCCAGTCTTGCCGTTTGGATTGCAGGCAACCCCGCCTGCGATGGCGCCCGCGCAATTGTTCTGAGGCGTCCCGGTCTGCGTCTCGAATCCGAAACCGTAGGTGAGAGAATAGCGGCGCGCCTCGGTTGCCTGCAGCAGAATCGTCTTCGACGTCTCCTCGCCTGCCGGGTTTTCGACCGCCGTATCGACCTCGTTGAACAGAGCCAGATCGTAGAGGTTGCGCTGTGTTTCCGCCAGCGCGGTCTCGTTTAGCGGATCGCCCTGATGCAGCGTGATGGCCTTTTCCACTGTCTTCGGGCGAGTGTAATGCAATCCCGTCAGCAGCACGTTGCGCACAAAGATCTGTGGCCCTTCCGTAATGTGGAAGACGACATCAACCCTGGTTGCGTCAGTGGGTTCAACCTGCTGTGTCACTTCAACCTGCACATGATCGAACCCGCGGCGCAAGTATTCGGTGAGCAGTGTATCCCGGTCGGCGGCCAGATTCTGCGGGGATAGCAATTGACTCGGCGATGTATTCAGCATCGGCATGAGTTTTGCCGCGTCCACGTGCTCGTTGCCTTCGATGCGCACGGTGCCTGAGCGTTGTTGCTGTCCTTCCTCGATCCGGTATACCACGATCATTGGAGCTGTTCCGGCAGCGGTTCCGGCCTTCGGTGCACCCCCCGGCTTCGCGGCAACCGGGGTCTCCGCTGCGATCTTTACCTTGGAGAAACCGTTGTTCTGATACACCGCCTGCAACGTGCTGATATCCGAGGACACCAGCGCCTGGCTGTAGCTTCCGTGCCGATCAAGCGTGTCGGCGGCATGCACGCTCAGCAACTCTTTCAAAGTGGCGGAATCGAAGTAGCGGTTTCCCGTTACCGACACCCTCTCCAGGCGACGCCGAGGGCCCAAATGCACGTGATAAAGAATTACAACCCGATCGGCGCTCGCGGTTTGCTGCTCGTGATCGACCTTGACATCGAAATAGCCCAGGCGCTGGTAAAAGTCGCGCAGCCGGCGATTGCCTTCGTTCAGCAGGTCGTCGTCCACCGTGCCCTCTTCAAAAATGGGAATCACATGCTTGACGCGCTCTTCGCTCATCTTCGCGCCCTCCACCAGAACCTTCACCTGAGGTCCCCGGTTTGCTGAAAAGCGGAAACTGGTCCTGTTGGCGCGTGCCTCATACTTCTCCGACTCAAGCTTGATCTCGGCCTCCAGCCGCTCCTCGGCTCGATACACCTTCAGCACTCCGGCAAGCGCGCGGTTGGCGGTGTCGTGGTCCACAAGCGCCCCGGTTCTCAAGCGCGCGTGATGCCGGAATTGCTCCGCGGTCATACCCGGATCGCCGGTCAAGTCAACTGTCCCCACACGCGCCTGCGGTCCCGAGACCACGTGGAAAGCGATGTCTACCAGTTGCTGCTCGGCGTGCGGCGCAAGGGTGTGTGTAATGGTCGGTTCGTTAAAACCGTTCACGGCAAGCGCCTTGCGCATCTGCTCGATAGCCTGATCGAGCTTGGCTTGAGAGAAGCGGGCGCCCGGAGTCAGCTGGCTGGCTCGCTCAAGCTGGGTATTCATGGTGGCGCCCTTCGCCCCATACACGTTGATGGTGCCAATGAAACTTCGCGGCGTTCCAACAAAGACCAGGGCCACACCGTCCGTCAGGCGGGTTCCCTCCACATCGATGGTTTCAAACAGGCCGGTTGCATACAACTGCCTCAGGCTCCTGGTCAGGTTCTGCTCGGTGAGCGGCGCTCCTTCGGCCTGGGCAAGATTGCTTGGCAACGGGGCAAGACGCGCCGCATCTACCCCCTCAAAGGAGATACTCCGCACCGGGAGTCCGAGCCACGGCTCAATGGAATCGGGGCCGGACGGGTCCAGCGCCTCCGATGCATTCGAACCCGAACCGTCAGCCGGGACGATTGCGCCGTTGATGGCTGCATCGGAACTTGCGTTCCGCGCCGGAGTTTGTGGCCGTCCCACGCTGGCTTGCGGGATGAGAAACAGAACCATGCATGAAAGCAGAATGGCGCGTCCGGTGCCTTCGGCAGAGAGCTCCTTTCCCCCCATCGCCGCGGCGAATCCAGGGCGGGGAACTCTCCGATATAGGCATCGGCGGAGCCACATCGGTTTGCCCAGAGTCCCTGCCGAGATTATCCTCAAGATCATCTTTCTTCCAAAAAACACGGGAAACGCCAACCGGTTGCGCGAAATGAACATCTTAAATTGAGAACCCCAGAACTCCAGCGCTCTGGCCAGACTGCGCTGAAACTCTGCCGAATCAAGCGCTGCCCTTATACTAACGAGGAATGCGCCCCCGGCGCATTAACACGCGAATTGCAGAACGACTCGAAGGAAGCAGATGGCCCAGTCCAGGTTTCCAAGACAACTGCCGGATACGGATTACGCCCCGCGCGCCGCGATTGATCCTGAGCGCGCCGACACCTCTGCGGCAACCGTGTCTTTGCCTGCCCCTTCCCCCAATCCTCCTGAGTTGGATGCGCTCTCCCGCGCCCAGGGCGGCGACCATCAGGCTTTCGCCGAACTATACTCGCAGCACAAACGGCGCATCTACTCTTTATGCCTGCGGATGGTGGGCAATATCGCGGAAGCCGAAGACCTCACGCAGGAAGCTTTTCTCCAATTGCATCGCAAGATTGGCACCTTTCGCGGCGATTCGGCGTTCTCCACCTGGCTTCACCGCCTGGTCATCAATGTGGTGCTCATGCATCTGCGCAAGAAAGGACTTTCAGTGATTTCGCTGGATGAGGCCATGGAGCCCACCCAGGATGAAGGTCCCGGACGCAGCTTTGGCTCCGCCGACCTGACCCTGGCCGGCACCATTGACAGGCTGGCCCTGGAACACGCCATCGGCGACTTGCCTGCAGGCTACCGGCTGATTTTTGTGCTTC
>CAYWMR010000215.1:0-8150 GCA_964458965.1 uncultured Occallatibacter sp.
AGCGAGGTTGTGAGCCAGACCACGCCCACGATCGCATGGTCCAACCCTTCATCCATCCCCTTTGGAACCCAACTGAGCAGCACGCAGTTGAATGCCGCCGCCTCGGTGCCGGGAACCTACGTTTACACGCCTGCAACCGGAACGTTGCTCTCCGCTGGCACCCATCAGTTGTCGGTTACCTTCACGCCGAATGACCCCAGCTACCTGGGCTTAACAGCCACAGTGTCGATCACCGTCAACCAGGTCGCATCAACAATCGCATGGACGGGACCCGCCGCCATCAC
This sequence comes from uncultured Occallatibacter sp., assembly GCA_964458965.1. Lineage (GTDB taxonomy): Bacteria > Acidobacteriota > Terriglobia > Terriglobales > Acidobacteriaceae > Telmatobacter. The sequence continues at coordinate 285 of CAYWMR010000215.1, forward strand.
GTATGGCACTGCGCTGAGCGGCACGCAATTGAATGCGACCGCATCGGTGGCCGGGACTCTGACGTACACGCCCGCTTCCGGTACAGTTCTGACGGCGGGCCCGCATACACTGTTTGTGAGTTTCACGCCGACCGACACTCTCGACTATCTGGGCGCCACCGCTTCTGTGTCGATCAGCGTCAGCCAGGGTGCTCCCGCGATCAGTTGGCCGACCCCCGCCGCGATAACGTATGGCACTGCGCTCAGCAGCACGCAGTTGAATGCGACCACCCCGGTGGCTGGAACTTACCAATACACGCCTCCCGCCGGAACTGTGCTGAACGCAGGCACACGCTCGTTGACTGTGGACTTTACGCCGAACGACCAGCTCGACTACGTGAGCGCATCGGCTACAGTTTCGCTAACGGTCAACAAGGTTGCAACCACCGTCGGCTGGTCGAGCCCGGCCGCAATTCCGTATGGGACTGCCCTCAGCAGCACGCAGTTGAATGCCACAGCCTCCGTGCCCGGAACGTTTGCGTACTCGCCTGCACTCGGTACAATACTGCCCGCCGGCTCGCACACTCTGTCTGTTACGTTCACGCCGGCCGACAGCGTTGACTACCAGACTTCGACGTCATCCGTTTCGATTACCGTGAGCCAGGGCGCACCCGCTATCACCTGGTCGAACCCTGCCGCAATCACGTATGGCGCCGCGCTGAGCAATACGCAGTTGAATGCGACGGCCTCAGTGCCTGGAACCTTCCTGTACTCGCCCGCCGGCGGAGCAGTCCTGGCTGCCGGAGCGCACACTCTGGCCGTCACCTTCACTCCAACGGACGCCACGGATTACTCTACAGCCACCGCCAACGTCTCGATCACCGTGAACCAGGCGACCCCGACCATAACCTGGACCACGCCTGGGGCGATTCCCTATGGCACCGCGCTGTCTGCAACTCAACTCAACGCCTCCGCCTCGACTGCCGGCACGCTGACCTATACTCCGGCATCAGGAACGGTGCTCACGGCCGGATCGCATACTCTGAACGTAAGCTTCGCTCCGACCGACACCACCGACTATGCCACTGCAACCGGGTCTGTCTCGATCCAGGTCAATCAGGCCACGCCGGTGATCACGTGGGCGACTCCAGCCGCAATCACTTACGGAACTCCGCTCGGCACAACCCAGTTGAATGCCACAGCTACGCCTCCTGGCGGCGCCTTCACCTACACGCCCCCGACGGGCACCACTTTGCCCGTGGGAACGCAAACGTTGAATGTGAAGTACGTGCCGACCGATACCACCGACTACGCCACTGCATCGTCGACGGTCACGATCCAGGTAAATCCCGGCCTTGTTCTCTCGACAATTGAGCCAACCAGCGGCGGTTTCGGAAGCGCAGCCACCGCCATTACCCTCACAGGCACAGGATTTGCCTCGAACACCATAGTCCAGCTAAATGGAACTGCGATTACAAGTTCGTTCCTCAGCCCCACATCGATGACCGCGGTTATTCCCGCCAGCTTCTTTGCGCAGACACAACCGGGCGCTATCACAGTAACCAATCCGACTGCCGGAACGACCACGCCCTCGATTCAGTTCACGGTCACGCTGCCGAATGTTCAGGTCACATTCAGCGGTCCAGATTCTGCATCGCCGGGTCAACAGCCCACACTCAATCTGGAATTCCTGCAGGGGTATCCGCTGCCGGTCGATGTAACGCTGACGCTCACTGTGCAGCCGCCAGCCACCGGCGGTCCGGTCGATCCGGCCGTACAGTTCTCCACGGGCGGCACAACGCAAACCTTTGCGCTCCCGGCGAACTCCGTCACGATCCCGGCAATCCAGCTCCAGACCGGCACTCTGGCAGCGACGATCACAGTGACTCTCACGCTAGAGTCCGGCGGTCTGGATGTGACGCCGACCGGGTTGCAACCAGTGGTAATCGTTGTGCCCGCGGTGGCCCCGGTCATCGCAAGCGCCGCCTTTACAACGGACACCGACCCTGACACTCTTACCGTGACCATCCAGGGTTACTCGAGTACGCGAGAGGTCTCCAGTGCCATCTTCACCTTCACACCGATTGCGGGCGCTACCATCGACAACTCGCCGGTCACAGTCGATGTATCGACGGACTTCTCGAGTTGGTTCTCTCAGGAAGGCTCGGACCAATACGGCGGCGCCTTCGCATATACACAAACCTTCAACCTCAGTGGCGGCAATGCCTCCACCGTCGCAAGCGTCAGCGTGACGCTGACCAACTCCGTCGGCACATCGAATTCTGTGACCACAAAGTAGGATGACAAGCCCTATGGCCAAGACGAATCAGTTTGGAACCGGCGCACGGCTGGTCGCTCTGCTGGTAGTTTCGCTGCTGCTGCTGGAGCCGGCTGCGCCTCTCCAGGCTCAGTCCACACCCGACAATGCGCCGCCCAGCAGCCTCCAAATCGTGATTCTCGATGGCGAAGGCGCGCTGAACAATATTCAGCAACGCACGGCTCGCGAGCCCATCGTCCAGGTGCAGGACGAGAAACACAGGCCGCTGGCCGGCGCTCTGGTTCTCTTCGCGATTCACGGTGGCGCTGGCGGCGCTGGAGCAGCCTTTGAGGGTGGAGCAAGCACGCTCTCGGTACTTACCGATGCCAATGGTGTGGCGCACGCTGCCGGGCTGCTGGCAAACAACCTGCAGGGATCCTGGGAGATTCAGGTCAGCGCTTCCATGGGGAATCTGACCACAACCACGGTGATCCACGAGTCGAACGTTCCACCTTCTGCGCAGAGCCAGGTAAAGAATGCACCGCAGTCCAAGCCATCCATGCACTGGCCGTTGTCTAAGCCGGTCACATTCACAATCGCGGGAGGCCTGATAGTGGCCGGCGCGGTCATCTACTACGTGGTTGCGGACCTGAATAGCAGCAGCGGCACGAAGATCACCACCGGCACCGGGACCGTTGGCGCACCCTCGGCCACACCAGGAATCCATTTCCGCTTCTGACCAAGGAGCGTTGCGCGGAGCCACTCCGTCCCACCCTGTTGCCCAGGCGCCCTGTTGACCAGGAGAATTGTACAGCTCAATCTACCGCATCAATTGGCGCTGCCTGGTTGCACGAGTTCATTCTGCGCCGCAACTCCAAGCTTTGGCGCTTGCCACGACTGCACGAACTTCATCGCTGCGTCGAAGGGTAGAGGTCTTGAGAAGAAGTAGCCCTGAATGTACTCGCAGCCCAGATCCCGCAATAGTTCCGCGTCCTGGGCCCTCTCAACGCCCTCCGCAATGATTGTCATGCCGAGGCTTTTTGCCAGCCCGACAATGGTTTTAACCAGCACCAGGCTTCCCGGCTGCGTCGCCATGGAGCGAATAAAGCTCTGATCGATCTTCAGTGTATCGATGGGAAAGTAGTGCAGGTAACTCAGCGAGGAATAGCCGGAGCCAAAATCGTCGATCGAAACATTGAGACCAATTCCCCGGCACTTCTCCAACTCTGTCCGCGCGACCTCCGGAGCTTCCATGAGCAGAGTCTCCGTGATCTCCAGATGAATTTGCCTCGGATCGATTTTCTTGTCGTCGATGACCGCACTTAGGTTTTTAAAAAGATCCGCCCCCGCAAAATCCTTCACCGAAAAATTGACACTGATGAAGATGGGGGCAGCGCCGAGCAGATCCGGTGAGGCTGCGGCCTGCAGCTTCACCGCGGCGTCGCACGCCTCGTCCAGCGACATGCGCGAAAGCTCGGTGATCAGCCCGCTCTCTTCTGCGACGGGAATAAACACGCCTGGTGAGATCAGTCCGTTTTCAGGATGCGCCCAGCGCATCAGAGACTCGAAACCACCGATCTTCATTCTCTGAACGTCAATAATCGGCTGGTAATAATTAATCAGTTCCCCGCGCTCCAACGCGCGCTTCAAATCACTGTGCAGCCGGATCGCAGAAAGCGCCGTTTCGCGGCTCGCGTCGCCCTTCTCGGCAGCTTCGGCCGCCGGCGTGGAAGGTCCGAAGTGAACTGCAATGGTCCTGCCGATCATGTCCCGATAGCGCCCGGTGACAATCCGCATCACCATCTTGACAACCGGGTCGGCGCTCTCCACTCGGTGCGCAAAATCCTCGCGAGTGATCTCCAGCACAGTGCAGTCATCGATAGCCCGCACAGTGGCGGTGCGCGGCTTGTCGTCGATAATCGCCATCTCGCCGATCAGCGAACCGGCGCCGCGAGTTCCAATCTGTATCGGCACCCCGTCGCGCTGAACAACGATCTCGACGTTGCCGCTTTCAATGATGTAGGCGCACTCCCCGCGTTCACCCTCGCGAAGGAGAACTTCCCCTTTACTGAAGTGCTTTTTCGTAGCGTTGGGCATGGGCTCAAAACCTGTCGATTCATGATACGTCATTTATGCGCGGATGGCTTGGTCGCTTGTGGTGCGCATTCATTCCAGTCCAAGGGGCATGCGTGAAATAATGTTTGGGCTCAACTTTTGCCGCCGGCATTGGACCGAAAGCCAAAGGTCTCGATGCGAAAAGGACCCGAACGATGAAATCCCTTCCTGCTGCTTTGCGTTTTCCCGCCATGATTTCCTTGCTTGGCCTCGGCGTTTTGCCCGCGCTCTGCCGGCTTGAAGCCGTCGCGCAAACAGCTCCGGTGACGCCGGCGGTTCAACGCGTTCAGAACGGTGCTCAAGTCGCGGCCGGCGATATGAACGTGAAAGTGCAGTTTTATGGCGACGACATCGTCCGCGTCTTGAAGTGGCCGGCCGGCGGAACAAGCCAGAAGCTCAGCCTGACGGTTCTCCAAACCGATTTACCGAATCTGGATGTGCATTTCGAGGAAAATGCAACAGAAGTCACGCTGACTTCCGCGAAGGTCAGGCTTCGGTTGAGCAAGGGCGACGGATCGATTCAATACTTCGACAAGGACGGCCAAGCGGTTCTGAAGGAGCAGGGCCCCGCCGTCTTCAAGCCCGCGCAAATCGAACGCGAAACGTCAGCCTTCACGGTCGAGCAGAATTTCAAGTTGAGCGCCGATGAAGGCGTCTACGGTTTGGGCCAGCAGCAGTTGGGGGTTATGAATTATCGCGGGCACACCGTCAAGATTGTCCAAGCCAACAAGTGGGCAGTTACGCCTGTCCTGGTCTCCACCGCGGGATACGGAATCTTCTGGGACAACTATTCAAAGACGATCTTTGACGACAGCCCAACTCGGACTTCATTCTGGTCTGAAGTGGCTGATAACATCGACTACTACTTCTTGTACGGCCCCACGATAGATCGGGAGATAGCGGGATACAGGAAGCTGACGGGCCAGGCGCCCATGTACGGCAAGTGGGCTTACGGCTACTGGCAAAGCAAAGAGCATTACGCCACTCGCGACGAGCTGCTGGGGATTGCACAAGAGTATCGCAAGCGCCAGATCCCCTTCGACAACATTGTGCAGGACTGGAATTACTGGGGCAACAACGATAACTGGGGAGGCATGATTTTTGACGAGACAAAGTATCCTCGCCCCAAAGAGATGATCGACGAGCTGCACAGCGAGAACTTCCACCTGATGATTTCCATCTGGGCCGGCCTTGGGCCATCGTCCAAAATCAACCATGATATGGACCAGCGCGGCTATCTGTTTCCAACGGTAGGCTGGGCCGGATTCAAGTACTTCGATGTGTATAATTCCGCCGCCACCGATCTCTATTGGAAGTATGCGAGCGAAGGGCTGTTTTCCAAGGGCGTCGACGGCTGGTGGATGGATTCCACCGAGCCGGACATGGTGAATGCGCTCACACAGGAGGCCGAGGAGTACGAGATGAAGCGTGTGAAGGATAATCATCTCGGCACCTTCGCCCGCTATCTCAACACTTACTCTCTGTTGGACACCGACGCCGTCTACAAGAATCAGCGCAAAGAAACAGATCAGAAGCGCGTTTACATTCTCACCCGCTCAACTTTCGCAGGCCAGCAGAGAGCCGCGGCAACCACCTGGTCGGGCGACATCGGGGCTAGTTGGGAGGTCTACCGGCAGCAAATAGCAGCCGGGGTCAACCACAGCATGTCGGGCATTCCCTATTGGACATTCGACATTGGCGCTTATTCGCTGGGATGCCAGGGCGGCGTTTTCATGAACGGCGGCAAGGATCCTGCGTACCAGGAGTTTTATACGCGCATGTTCCAGTTCGGCGCATTCAGTCCCATCTTCCGGTCTCACGGTTCTGAAACTCCGCGCGAGATATGGGAGTTTGGCGAATACACCCCAGTATTGGAAAAGTTCGATGCTTTGCGCTACCGCTTGCTGCCCTACATTTACTCGCTGGGCTGGCAGGTTACGCATTCGGGCTACACCATCATGCGCGGCCTTCCTATGGATTTCACAGCGGACCATAAGACCTACTCGATTGACGATCAGTACATGTTCGGCCCGGCGATCATGGTTGCGCCGGTCACGGGCTATATGTACCATCGACCGCCGGAGCTTGGAACGCTTGTCGCGGCTGGCAACTTTAAAACCGCGGACGGCAAGCCGGGCCTGAGCGCCAGCTACTATTGTGACAATCATTTCGGCAACCTGTGCCGCCAGGCGGTGGAGCCCGATGTGAATCTCGATTGGTACACGGGCTGGGCGAGTTTTGTTCACGATCCAACGTTCTCCATACGTTGGGAAGGCAAACTGATTCCAACCGAAACCGGAGACTATCGCTTCAACCTGAAGAGCTTCGGCCCAAAGCGGGTCTATCTCGACGGTAAGGAACTGGCGCACAACTACGATTCAATGGAGTCCTGGACCGTGCCCAAAGCTCTGGTTGCTGGCAAAGAATACGACTTCAAGTTCGAGACGGCGAATAGCTCGCTTGGCGCCTTCAGGGCTCAGGTCTACTGGAAGACCCCGTCGATTGCTGCGCACGAGAAAGTTGTCGAGCACCGCGAGAAAACGAGAGAAGTCTATCTGCCGGCCGGAACTTCGTGGATCGATTTCTGGACGGGCGATAAGCTCGACGGCGGCAGGACCGTCGCCACCGACGCTCCAATTGAGAAAATGCCGCTCATGATCCGGGCCGGATCCATCGTGCCCATGGGGCCGCCGGTTCAATACTCTACCCAGAAGCCCGCGGATCCAATCGAACTGCGCATCTATCCCGGAGCCAACGGCAGCTTCACCCTGTATGAGGACGAGAACGACAACTACAACTACGAGAAGGGGGTATATTCGACCATTGCGTTTTACTGGGACGACGCCAAACGCCAGCTTACGATCGACGACAGGAAGGGCGAGTTCCCCGGCATGTTGAAGACCCGAGATTTTGATGTTGTCATCGTGCGAGCAGGCCATGGAACGGGTGTGGAAGTTACGGGCAATCCGGAAAAGGTAGTTATGTATAACGGCCAGCGCCAGGCTGTTCGGTTGCCCCAATAATCGCCCGCCGGATTCAGCCGTTTCGGCTGGACGAACGCGCGACGTTTTCATGCAGCCTGATCCGGCACAGACCGGGGTACCAGGCAAAGAGAGGTTAGTGCGCTTAAGGATTGCTTTTGAAAAAGGCGCATGGCGAAGGGGGAGGGATTCGAATTGCCGATTTGCATTGATTCTAAATAAGTTATAGGAACTTCTGGACGCTCAAGACGGTCAAGACGCAGGAAACGCGGTTCGTGAGTACGCTACAGGTACACGAATGTTGCCGCACGGCAATTCCGTGGTGGGACATGATTCAGCCGGCAGTGCCTAGCTGGAGGAGATCAGACATCACGGTAAATTCATGTGAAGGCGATTTGGCAGTTCACAGAGAATCCCTCCTGGCGAGATCGACGTTTATTAAGACTGATCGATGCGAACGGGCCTCGAAACGCGCATTTGCCTGTTAACCGGCCAATCTCTGCTCATTTTTCATTCAGGTGGTGTGGAGTTTTC